>JBDTSW010000067.1:0-11959 GCA_039930945.1 bacterium | reverse complement strand
GGCCGTCTCCCAGGACCTGCCGGACCTCGAGAATCGCGCCCAATACGACGCGGCCCAGAACTCGGTCGTCGTCGACATCCACGGCGAGCCACTGGCGACCCTGACCAACAACGAGGGCCGGATCCTGGTTGGGTCGGCCGAGATCACGCCGAGCGTCAAGCAGGCGGTGGTCGCAATCGAGGACCAGCGCTTCTACGAGCACCGCGGCGTTGACTTCCGGGGGATCGGCCGCGCGATCTACCAGGACGTCCTCTCCGGCTCGGCCGAGCAGGGAGCCTCGACCGTCACCCAGCAGTTCGTCAAGAACGCACTCGAGACACAGGACAGCCGCACGATCTTCCAGAAGTTCCGCGAGGCGGCGCTCGCCTACCACATCGAACGCCAGTGGTCGAAGGACAAGATCATGACCGAGTACCTGAACTCGATCTACTACGGCGAGGGCGCCTACGGGATCGAGGCGGCGGCGAAGACCTACTTCGGCACACAGCATCGCGGCTGCGGCGAGGGCGACCAGGATCCCTGCGCCTCGCAGCTTCTGCCCTGGGAGTCGGCGATGCTCGCCGGGATCATCGCCTCGCCCAGCGCCTACTCGCCGCGAGCGAACCCGATCGACGCCGAGGCCCGGCGCAACCAGGTGCTGACCAACATGGAGGCCCAGGGCTACATCACCCCGACCGAGCTCGAGGACTACTCGCAGCAGCCGATTCCCACCGCCGATGACATCCTGCCGCCGCAGGAGGACTCGGAGGCCCCGTACTTCACCTCCTGGCTGCGTCAGCAGGTGGTCGACAGCTACGGCGCCGGCCAAGCCTTCGGAGGAGGGCTGAAGGTGACCTCGACGCTGGACCTGGATCTGCAGCGCGAGGCGGAGTCGATCGTCTCCAGCCACCTGGCCGGGATCGAGCCCACCGCCTCGCTGGTCGTGCTCGACAACGAGACCGCCCAGGTGCGGGCGATGGTCGGCGGCAACGACTTCGCCAAGGAGCCCTTCAACCTCGCGACCAACGGCCGCCGCCAGCCCGGCTCTTCGTTCAAGCCCTTCACCCTGGTGACCGCGCTCGCGCAGGGGCGCTCGCCCGAGGAGGTGTTCACCTCGGCGCCGCAGAAGATCCCGTTCACGGTGCGCTACGAGGACAAGAAGGGCAAGACGAAGAAGGTGCCGGAACTGTTCAAGGTCAACAACTACGACGACAACTATCTCGGCTCGGCTTCGCTGGCGGCGGGAACGACCTACTCTGACAACTCCGTCTACTCCCAGGTCGGGACCCAGGTCGGACCGGACAAGGTCGCTGCCACCGCGAAGAAGATGGGGATCGAGACCGACCTCTCGACCTCGAGCGAGTACTCGATCGAGGGCGGCCCGTTCGAGCCGTACAACCCGGCCCTGATCCTCGGCGGTCTCGAGACCGGCGTCACCCCGTTGGAGATGGCGCATGCCTACGAGACGCTGGCGATGGACGGCCAGCGGGTCTCGGGGACCCTTGCAGCCTCGCCCGGCGGGCCGGTGGGCATCGACCGGGTCGTCGACTCCGAGGGCAAGGAGCTCGAGACCTTGGACGGGGTCGAGGGCAAGGACCGCGCCTCCTACGAACAGGTGATCCCGACCGACGTCGCCACCACCGCCACCGGGATCCTGGAGACGGTGATCGAGTCCGGCACCGGCGAGAACGCCGCCACCGACGAGCCCACCTTCGGCAAGACCGGCACCACCGATGACAACGGCGACGCCTGGTTCTGCGGGGCGACCGACGAGATCACCGTCTGCGTCTGGGTCGGCCACGCCGACTCGAACACGCCGATGGAGACCGAGTTCGGCGGCCAGCCGGTCGATGGCGGCACCTTCCCGGCGCTGATCTTCCACGACATCATCCTCGCCTACGAGGGGCTCCAGGCCTCGCGCAAGGCCGAGAAGCCGGTGAAGCCCGGCTCCGTGGCGCCGGCGCCCGCGGCCCCGGTGGCGCCGACGACGACCACGACGACAACCACCGAGCCGGCTCCCACCCCCCAGGAGTCGGCCCCGCAGGAGGCCGCCCCCGCCAACGCCGACGGCAGCGGCGGCGCGGCCGGCAAGCGCCACTCGAGCAGTCGCTGATCCAGCCGGCCCTCAGCCGGCCGGCCGTGACAGATGCGGGCTGGCGGCGGCGCAGAAGCGCCACGGCCGCTCGGTCGCGACGCTGATCCCCACCCGGGGGCCCGCGACCACCTCGACCCGGCGCCAGCTACGAGCGCGGCCGCGCAGCTCGAACGGCTGCCTGGTCAGCGGCGCGCGGTTCAGTTCCAGGTCGATTGCCAGCGCCTGGCTCAGTCTTCCCGGCCCTCTGCACAGGGCGCGTGGGTCCGAGAGCCCTCGCAGGCGCTCCATCTCGTCCAGCCCCCAGACCGGCTCCAGCGCGCGGATCAGCACCGCCGCGGCGACCCCCTCGGGTTCGGCGACGAAGTTGAGCAGGCTGTGGATGCCGTAGGAGAGGTAGACATAAGCGTGCGCTGGGGGCCCGAACAACACCTCGGTGCGGTCCGTCCGCCCGACGAAGGCGTGACAGGCGGGGTCGTCGCGCTCGTAGCTCTCGGTCTCGACGATCACCCCGCCGACCCCACGGACCGCCAGCGTCGTCCCGATCAGCGCCCGGGCAACGACGTGGACGTCGCGCTCGAAGAACTCCCGGTCGAGGGGCGTCCCCGCCGGCGCCTCCACCGCGCTCACTCCGCCGGGCGCAGCTCCGCGAGGGCGGCGCGGGCGGCCTCGAGCTGCTCTGCCACCCGCCCGGAGGAGGTCCCGCCCTCGGAGCGCTTGGACTCCAGCAGGCGGGAGGCGTCGAGCACCTCGTAGAACTCCTCGTCGAGCAGCTCAGAGTGAGCCTGGAGGCGGTCGGCGCTGAGGCCGGAGAGCGCCACGCCGCGCTCGAGCGCCTCGCGCACGAGCCCGCCGACGACCCCGTGAGCCTCGCGGAAGGCCATCCCGCGGCGAACCAGCAGATCCGCGACATCCGTGGCCCCCGCGAAGTCGTCGCCCGCCGCTTCGGCCAGGCGGTCCCGGTCGAAGCGCACGCCCGCCAGCATCCCCTCGGCCGCGCGCAGGCTGAGCTCTAGGTTGTCGACCGCGTCGAACAGCGCCTCCTTGTCCTCCTGCAGGTCCTTGGAATAGGCCAGCGGAAGCGCGTGCAGAACTCCGGCCAGGGTGGTGAAGTCGCCGAGGATCCTCGGCGCCTTGGCCCGCAGCAGCTCGGCCGCGTCGGGGTTCTTCTTCTGCGGCATCAGGCTCGACCCCGAGGAGAACGCGTCGGCGTGCTCGCAGAAGCCGAACTCCTGGCTGGACCACAGCACCAGCTCCGAGCCCAGGCGGGAGAGGTGGGTGGCGCAGATAGCGGCCGCCGAGAGATAGTCGAGGACGAAGTCACGGCTGGCGACGGCGTCGATCGAGTTCGGGGCGGGCGCGTCGAAGCCCAGCCGCCGCGCGGTCGCGCTGCGGTCGAGCTCCCAGTTGAGCCCCGCGAGCGCGCCGGAGCCCAGCGGCATCTCCGCCGACGCCGACGCCTCGACGTCGCCGAAGCGCGCGGCGTCGCGGCGGAACATCCACAGATAGGCCAACAGGTGGTGTGCCAGGTAGACCGGCTGGGCCCGCTGGAGATGGGTGTAGCCGGGCATCCGCCAGTCGGCGTGCTGTTCGGCGAGCTCGAGCAGCCGCTGCATCAGGGCGACGACAAGCGAGCGGGCCTCCATCGCCCGCGCGCGGACGTAGAGGGCCATGTCGGTGTTGACCTGGTCGTTGCGCGAGCGCCCGGTATGCAGCTTGCCCCCGACGGGGCCGGCCAGCTCGGTCAGCCGCCGCTCGACCGCCATGTGGATGTCCTCGTCGTCGCCGGCGAAGGGGAACTCACCGGCCTCGAGCTCGGCGGCCACGCGCGTCAGGCCGGTATCGAGCTCGGAGGCCTCGTCGGCCGTGAGCACGCCGGCGTCGCGCAGCGCCTGCACGTGGGCCCGCGACCCGGCGATGTCCTCGGGCCACAGCCGGCGGTCGAAGTCGAGCGATGAGTTCAGTTGCCTGAACAGCGGATCCTGGGGGTCGGGCAGGCGAGCCATGGAGCTCAGGTCCAGTCGCCGCGAAGAGCCACGTCCAGCGCTTCGCAGACGCGCTCGACCTCGCCGTCGGACATCCCGGGGAAGAACGGCAGCGCGAGCAGGCGGTCGGAGGCGTCCTCGGCCACGGGGAACTCACCCTCGCGATGGCCGAAGCGCTCCCGGTAGGGGCCGAGCAGATGGATGCACGGCATGTAGGCCTTGGACTGGATCCCGCGCTGGGCCAGGTCGGCCACGACCGCGCCCCGCTCGGCGCCGAGCGGAAGCTGCACGGCGTAGACGAACCAGCTCCGCCGTTCGGAGCCGCGATCCGAGCAGGGGAGCACCAGCCCCCGTGGGTCGCCCTCGCCGGCCGGCGCCGCCCCGCTTTGGCCCAGTCGCCGGGTGTAGGCGGCGGCGACGCGAGCGCGCCCGGCCAGGAGGTCGTCCGCGCGTTCCAGCTGGGCGATCCCGATCGCCGCCTGCAGGTCGGTGAGCCGGTAGTTGAAGCCGACCCGGTCGTGCGCGACCACGCCCATGTCGGGCGCCCGTCCCTGGTTGCGCTCACTACGAAGCCTTTCCCCGGAGGCGGTGCCGTCGGGCACCACGATCCCGCCCTCCCCCGTGGTCAACTGCTTGTTGGCGTAGAAGGCGAAGGTCGCGACGAACCCCTGCGCGCCGACCCTGACCCCGTCGGAGTCGACGGCGCCGAGCGCCTCGCACGCATCCTGGAGCAGCCCGAGACCGGCGCCGGAGGCGATCTCGCTGAGACTCGGGGTCGCCGCCGGATAGCCGAGGATGTCGGCCGGCAGCAGCCCGGAGGTCTGCGCCCCGACGGCGGCCCGGGCAGCCTCCGGGTCGAGATTGAGCGTGACCGGATCGACATCGCAGAAGACGGGCTTGACCCCCTCATAGAGGAGGCAATTGGACGAGGCGACGAAGCTGAACGGCGTCGTCACGACCTCGTCGCCGGCTCCCCAGCCCAGGGCCCTGACCCCGAGGTGAAGGCCCGCCGTGCCGGAGGAGACGGCGACCGCGTCCTCGACGCCGAGCCAGGCGGCGAAATCGCGCTCGAAGCGGTCCAGCGCGGGACCCAGCGACAGCCGCCCGGAGCGCAGCACGTCGAGCACCAGTTCCTGCTCGCGCGCACCCAGGTCCGGCCGCGCCAGCGGGATCTGCTCGGGGGCGGTCATCCCTGGGCGGACCCTGCGGCGCCCGGACGCGAAGCGGAGGAGGCCGCAGGCGGGGTATTCGGTTGGAAGGCGTACTCGAGGGACTCCACCAACGCCTCCCACGATGCCTCGATGATGTTCTCGGAGACCCCGATCGTGCCCCAGTCGGCGTGGCCGTCGGAGGAATCCAGCAGGACGCGGGTGACGGCGCCCGTTCCCAGGTCCTCGTCGAGGATCCGCACCTTGTAGTTGACCAACTCGATCTCGGCCAGGTGCGGGTGCAGGTCACCGATCGCCGCCCGCAGCGCCTTGTCGAGCGCGTTGACCGGGCCGTTGCCCTCGGCCGTGCGCACGTACCGGCGTCCCTCGACCCAGACCTTGATCGTCGCCTCGGTCTCGACCCCGCCATCAGCCCGCTTCTCGGTGATCACGCGGAAGCTCTCGAGCCGGAAGAGCGGCACGTATGAGCCGGCCTCGCGACGCAGCAGCAGGTCGAAGGAGGCGTCGGCCGCCTCGTATTGGTAGCCGAGATGCTCGCGTTCCTTGACCCGCTCGACCGCGCGCTTGGCGCCGCCGGCGTCGAGCGCGATCCCCGATCGCTCGGCGCGGTTCAGCACCGACCCCTTCCCCGAGAGCTCGGAGATCAGCACGTCACGGCTGTTGCCGACCAGCTCCGGCTCGAGGTGCTCGAAGGTCCGGGCGTCGGCCTCGACGCCGGCGACGTGCATCCCGCCTTTGTGGGCGAAGGCGTTGCGACCCACATACGGCTGGTCGGGATCCGGCGAGAGGTTGCAGATCTCGTCGACGAAGTGCGCGGTCTCGGTCAGGGTGCTGAGCCGCTCCGGCGAGACGCACTCGAACCCGAGCTTGAGCTGGAGCGCCGGCAGGATCGAGACCAGGTTGGCGTTGCCGCAGCGCTCCCCCACCCCGTTGATCGTGCCCTGCACCATTCTCGCGCCCGCCTCGACGGCGGCGAGCGAGTTGGCGACGCCGCACTCGGCGTCGTTGTGGGCGTGGATGCCGACCTCGGCCCGGTCACCGAGCTCGGCGACAACCGAGGTCGTCGCGGCGGCCACGGCGCCCGGCAGCGTGGCGCCGTTGGTATCACACAGCGCGACGGCCTCGGCGCCGCCGGTGACCGCGGCTCGCAGGCACTCGAGCGCGTAGCCGGAGTCGTCGCTCCAGGCGTCGAAGAAGTGCTCGGCGTCGTAGACGACGCGCTTGTCGTGGGCCCGGCAGAAGGCGACCGAGTCGATGATCATCGCCAGGTTCTCGTCGCGAGAGACCCTGGTGACCTTCTCCAGGTGAAGGCCCCAGGTCTTGCCGACCAGCGTGCAGACTCCGGCGAAGCTCTGCACCAGGGTACGAAGGGCGGCGTCCTCCGCGGCAGCGATGCCGCGGCGCCGGGTCATGCCGAAGGCGCAGACGACGGCGTTCTCGAGCTCGATCTCGGCGAGCAGCCGAAACAGCTCCTCCTCCTTCGGGTTCGAGCTGGGGAAGCCGGCCTCGACGAAACCGACGCCGAGGCGGTCGAGAGCCTGCACGACGCGCACCTTCTCGGCCGCCGACAGCGACATGCCCTGACCCTGCATACCGTCGCGAAGGGTTGTGTCGTAGAGATCTACGGAAGTCACTTGATGCCTTTCCTACCGTGTTCGAATGTCGAGCGAGGGATGCGCGGACGACGGCCGCGCGGCCACGGGGCAGCTAGGCCGCCGCGGCACCCCTAATTCGCTCGATCGCCTCGAACCGGTGAAGCATCAGGAGGTGACCTTACTCGGAACCTCGACGAAGTCCAGCCATTCGAGGTACTCCTGCGCGCGACCGTGCAGCGCGTCCTCGTACTTGGCCTGAATTGCCCTGGTGGTCTCACCCGGGGCGCCGATCTCGTGGTCGTCGACCTCGCGAACCGGCACCAGCTCGGCGGCGGTGCCGCAGAGGAAGACTTCGTCGGCCATGTACAGCTCGGAGCGCGCGATGTCGCGCTCGACGATCGGATAGCCGAGGTCGGAGGCGATCTGGATCACCGACTTGCGGGAGATCCCGTCCAGGATCGAGGCCGTGTGCCCCGGGGTCGCGATCTGGCCGTCGCGGACGACGAACACGTTCTCGCCCGATCCCTCACAGACGTTGCCCAGCTCATCGAGCAGGATCGCCTCGTCGTAGCCGGCGTTGGCGCTCTCGGTCTTGGCGAGGATCGAGTTCAGGTACTGGCCCGAGGCCTTCGCCTGCGGGATCAGGCCGGCGGGCGAGATCCGCCGCCAGGAGGACACCTTTGCGCGGATGCCGGCGCGCTTGCTCTCCTCGCCCAGGTAGGCGCCCCAGGGCCAGGCCGCGATGATCACGTCGACCGGCGCGGAATGCGCGTACAGGCCCATCTCGCCGTACCCGCGGAAGGCGAGCGGCCGGACGTAGCAGCTGCGCAGCTCGTTGCGGCGGATCAACTCGTGGGTTGCCTGGCTGATGTCCTCCAACTCGTGCCCAAGGGGCAGGTAGTAGAGCTCCGCGGACATCGCCAGGCGGTCGAGGTGCTCGCGGTGACGAAAGATCGCGGGGCCGCGATCGGTCTCGTAGCAGCGGATCCCCTCGAACACCCCGGTGCCGTAGTGGAGCCCGTGGCTGAGGACGTGCACCTTGGCGTCGTCCCAGGCGACGAACTCCCCGTTCATCCAGATCCACTCGGACTTGTCCATCGCTCAAGTATGCCCTAGAAGCTAGGTCCCGAGGTGCTTCAGCACCGCGTCGGTCATCTCCTGCGTTCCGACCTCGATCTGCTCCGGCAGATCGGGCACGGGCGGCAGCCGCGACTCGTCCCAGGCGAGGTCGGGGGTGCGCAGGCCGGCCTCCAGCGCGCCCTCGACCGCGGCCTCCACGGCTTCGGCGTCGGCGGGACGGTCGAGGCCGTGGCGCAGCATCATCGCCACCGAGAGGAAGGTCGCCAGCGGGTTGGCGATGCCCTTGCCGGCGATGTCCGGCGCCGAGCCGTGCACGGGCTCGAACAGGCCGGGGCCGTCTCCCCCGAGGCTGGCCGAGGGCAACATCCCCAGCGAGCCGGTGAGCATCGCCGACTCGTCGCTGAGGATGTCGCCGAACAGGTTCTCGGTGAGGATCACGTCGAAGCCGCCGGGGTCGGCGACGAGCTGCATCGCCGCGTTGTCGACGAGCATGTGGTCGAGCTTGACCCCGGGGCGATCGCCGGCCAGACGGACCACCGTCTCCCTCCACAGACGGGAGGTCTCGAGCACGTTCGCCTTGTCCACCGAGGTCACCCGGCCGCGGCGGCGCCCGGCGGCATCGAAGGCCACCTCGGCGATCCGCTCGATCTCGGCGACCGTGTACTCGCAGGTGTCGTGAGCGCGATCGCCGTCGCGCCCGGAATCGCCGAAGTAGATGCCGCCGGTGAGCTCGCGAACGACCAGGAGGTCCGTGCCCTCGATCCGGTCGCGTCGCAGCGGGCTCGCGTCAACGAGCGATGGGCTCGGGCACACCGGGCGCAGGTTGGCGAACAACCCCAGGCCCTTGCGCAGCCCGAGCAGTCCCTGCTCGGGGCGCGGCGCCCGCGGGTCGGTGGTGTCCCACCTGGGGCCGCCGACGGCGCCGAGCAGGATCGCGTCGGCCTCCCGGCAGGCCCGCAGGACCTCATCGGTCAGCGCCCTGCCGTGCTCGTCGATCGAGGCGCCACCCACGAGCTGGGAGTCGAACTCGAACTCGCCGACCGCCTCGAGCAGCGTGCGCGCCGCGCCGACGATCTCGGGCCCGATGCCGTCCCCGGGCAGCAACACGATCTGCGGAGCGCTCACTCGGGCCTGCGGGCGGAGATGTTGAGGCGGACGTAGTCGAGGCGCAGCGGGCGCAGCATCGAGCCCAAGACGGCGTCGATGAACTCGTCCTGGAGCTCGTCGGGAAGGTGTGCCAGGTGCTTCGAGAGCCCCACGGCGCGGACGTAGTCGCGGGGCTCGGGCGGCTCGACGGTGCGCTCTTCCAGCCAGATCCGCTCGACCTCGAACCCGGCACGACCCAGGCGCGCCTCGGTGTCGCCGACCGAGGCGAAGTTCCAGCTCTGCTCGATGCCCCGGAAGTAGGGCGCGAAGCGCTCGTCGCCCTCGATCGACTCCACCGCCCGCTTCCACTCGGCGACGTTGCCCTCGCCGCCACACTGGGCCTCGAGCACGCCGCCGGGCCGCAGCGCCTCGTGCAGGCGACCGAACAGCAGTTCATGGTCGGCAATCCAGTGGAAGGCGGCGTTGGAGAGGGCCGCGTCCACCGGCTGCGGCAGCTCAAGCTCGGTCAGATCGGCGACGATCAGCTCCATCCGATCGGCGTGTTCGGCGAGGTTGGATCGCGCCTCCTCGATCATCGAGGGCGAGGCGTCGACGCCGATCACCCGTCCCCGGGGCAGTCGCGCCAAGAGCAGGCTCGTCACCCGGCCGGACCCGCAGCCGGCGTCGAGAACCGTTTCGTCGCCGCTCAGCTCGAGCCGATCGAGAACCTCCAGCCCCCACTCCTGCTGGTTGTCGGCGACCCGGTGATAGGCCGATGCATCCCAATCGACCGGGCCGCTCATAGCGAGGTGGTGGCCGGCCCGGGAACAACGGCCGCGGCCTCGTAGGCGTCGATGGCGTCCTCGTCGAGCAGGGTGACGGCGATGTCGTCGAGGCCGCCCACCATCCTCCGCTTGATCTCTTCGTCGATGTCGAAGCGGGTTACGCCGCCGGCGAAGGTGACCGTCTGATCGTCGACGTCGATTCGAG
Organism: bacterium; assembly: GCA_039930945.1. Classification (GTDB taxonomy): domain Bacteria; phylum Actinomycetota; class Thermoleophilia; order Solirubrobacterales; family 70-9; genus JBDTSW01. Next base: position 1,983 of record JBDTSW010000067.1, on the reverse strand, counting down.
CCGCGCCGGCGTCGGCGAGCGCTCGGCAGTGCTCGGCGTCGAGGATCACCGGCAAGAGCCCGTTCTTGGTGCAGTTGACGTAGAAGATGTCCGAGAACGACGGCGCCACCACCGCCTCGAAGCCGAACTGGCGCAGGGCCCAGACCGCGTGCTCGCGCGAGGAGCCGCAGCCGAAGTTGCGCCCGGCGACCAGGATCGGGTTCGGCTCCAGTTCGATCTCGCCGTCGCGCAGCCAGTCATAGAAGAGGAACTCGCCGAAGCCGGTGCGCTCGATCCGCTTCAGGAACTGCTTGGGGATGATCTGGTCGGTGTCGACGTCGGCCCGGTCGAGCACGCTGACATTGCCCTCGATCACGTCCACCGACTCCATGCTCAGCCCCAGGTCCTGATGTCGACGAAGCGGCCCTCGATCGCCGCCGCCGCGGCCATCTTCGGCGAGACCAGGTGTGTGCGTCCGCCCTTGCCCTGGCGGCCCTCGAAGTTCCGGTTCGAGGTCGAGGCGCAGCGCTCGCCCTCGCTGAGGATGTCGGGGTTCATGCCCAGGCACATCGAGCACCCGGCGGAGCGCCAGTCGAATCCGGCCGCGCGAAAGACGTCGTCGAGCCCTTCCCGTTCGGCCTGGGCCTTGACCCGAGCCGATCCCGGAACGACCATCGCCTTGACGCCGCCGGCCACCCGGCGGCCGGCGACGATCGCGGCGGCCTCGCGCAGGTCCTGCATGCGCGAGTTCGTGCAGGACCCGATGAAGACCCGTTCCAGCGGGACTTCGCGCATTGGCGTGCCCGGCCGCAAGTCCATGTAGCGCAGGGCCCGCTCCTGCACCTCGTCGGCAGGCTCGGGAACCGAGTCGGTGACCTCGATCACCTGCCCCGGCGTGGTCCCCCAGGTGACCATCGGCGAGATCGCGGCGGCGTCGACCTCGACCTCGGCGTCGAAGCTCGCGTCCTCGTCGGTCGGGACCCGGCGCCAGTGCGCCACGGCCGCGTCGAGGTCGGCGGGGTCGGCGGGCCGGCCATCGATCCACTCGAAGGTGGCCTCGTCCGGGGCGACCATACCGGCCCGCCCGCCCCCCTCGATCGTCATGTTGCAGATCGTCATCCGATTCTCCATCGTCAGCCCGCGGATGGTCTCGCCGGCGTATTCGACGGCGTGGCCGACCATCCCGCCGGTCCCCAGTCTGCCGATCGTCGCCAGGATCAGGTCCTTGGCGCTGACGCCCTCCCCCAGCCTGCCCGAGTAGCTGATCCGCATCGTCTGCGGACGGCGCTGGCCCAGGCACTGCGTGGCGAGCACGTGCTCGACCTCGGAGGTGCCGATGCCGAAGGCGAGCGCGCCGAAGGCGCCGTGGGTGGAGGTGTGGCTGTCGCCGCAGACGATCGTCATCCCCGGCTGGGTCAGGCCCAGCTCGGGGCCGATCACGTGGACGATGCCCTGGCGCTCGGAGCCAAGCGAGTACAGCGGCACGCCGAACTCCTCGCAGTTGAGCTCGAGTGTCTCGACCTGCTTGCGCGAGAGCGTGTCAGCGATCATCCGCGCCGTCTCGGTGCCGTCGGTGGGGACGTTGTGGTCGGCGGTGGCCACCGTGCGCTCGGGGCGGCGCACCGAGCGAGCGGCCAACCGCAACCCCTCGAACGCCTGCGGAGAGGTGACCTCGTGGACGAGGTGAAGGTCGATGTAGATGAGGCCGTCGGCGACTGCGTGCGCGTCCCAGATCTTCTCGAACATCGTCCGCGCCACGATCAGCTCCTGCGCAGCCCGGCGGCGACGACGGCGATGAAGCGCGTCGGCGCGGTGCCCTCGTTGAGGAAGTGGTGGGTGAGATCGGCGTCGAAGGTGACCGAGTCGCCCTGGTTCAGCTCGTGGCGCACGCCGTCGATGACCAGCCTCAGCGACCCCTCGAGGACGACCGCCGTCTCGCGGCTGCCCGGCTCGTGCATCGGCGGGTCGCCGGCGCCGCCGGTCGCGGTGCCCGGATCGAGCAGG
>JBDTSW010000066.1:0-11972 GCA_039930945.1 bacterium | reverse complement strand
GCCGCCCGGCCCGCCGTCTCGGACTCTGCTGGAGCTAGACGCCGCGCGGATGGGGACCGCGACCGACGTGCATCTCGTCCATCAGCCTCGGCACGAACATCAGGCCGGAGACACCCACCAGAACGTAGATCACGTCGGTGAGCGTGCCGGTGCCGAAGATCTCGGCGACGACGTTCGTGTCGGTGAGGGCGAGGATGCCCCAGTTGAGAGCGCCGGCGATCACCAATACGAGCGCCAGCGGCTCGAACTTCTTCAGAATCTCCATTTCCTTCACCTCATCTGAGTCAGGCGAGAGGAACCCGGCCGGAGTTACCTCGTGCGCTTTAGCACGAGAGTTACACCCAGCAGCTGGCGCGGTTACCGCCTCAGATCTCGGTGGCCGACCAGTCCCACTTCTCTCCGCCGAGGCTCTCCTGCTCGAGGTAGGCGCGGAACTCGCCCAGCTCGGCGGGCTCGATGCTGTAGATGTGCTCCGGGCCCGGGAAGGAGCCCGAGCGGACATCGGCGGCGTAGGCGCGGACGCCCGCGACCATCTGCTCGTGGATCTCGGCGTAGCGCTTGACGAACCGCGGCACGTGGCCCTGGTGGATGCCGAGCAGGTCGTGGAAGACCAGGACCTGGCCGTCGGTCGAGGCGCCGGCGCCGATCCCGATCACCGGGATCTCGATCCTCGCCACCAGCGCCTCGCTGACGGCGGCGGGAACCGCCTCGAAGACCAGCGCGAAACAGCCCACCGCCTGCAGCGCCAGGGCCTCCTCGGCGATCTCGACGGCGCGGTTGGCGGTCCGCCCCTGCGCCTTGAAGCCACCGAGCGCGATCGCCGTCTGCGGGGTCAGCCCGACGTGCCCCATCACCGGGATGCCGGCGCGGATGATCGCCCGCGCCCGGTCCACCGAGGCGCCGCCGCGCTCGAGCTTGACGGCGTCGCAGCCGGCCTCCTTGACGAATCGCTGGGCGCTGGCGATCGCCTGCTCGTTGGAGCCTTCATAGGAGCCGAAGGGGAGGTCGCCGACCAGCAGCGGGGTGCGCAGGCCGCGGCGCACGGCGGCGGCGAGCATCACCATCTCGTCCATCCCCACCGCCACCGTCGTCTCGTAGCCGAGGACGTTGTTGGCGGCCGAGTCGCCGACCAGGACGATGTCGGCGCCGGCCTCCTCGACGACGAGGGCGGACGGATGGTCATACGCGGTGACCATCACGATCGGCTCCCCGTTGCGCTTCATCTCGGCCAGGCGCGGCAGCGATACCGGCGCTCGCTCGGCGTCACCCCGCGATGGCTTCCTTGGCGCGCTGCTCATCCGTTCAACCTCCTGTGTCGATCACCACGTTGTCGATCAGCCTTGCCCTGCCGATGCGGGCGGCGATCGCCACCAACACCGGCCGGCCGTTGAAGCTCTGTACGGGCTCGAGGTCTTCGGCGTCACGGGCCTCGAGGTACTCCGGGTCGACATCGGCGGCGGCGAGCTCGATTCGCGCGGCCGCCAGCGCCGACTCGACGGTCGCGCCGTCCTCGGCGGCACTCTGCTCGGCGGCGCGCAGGGCGCGGGAGAGCGCCCTCGCGCGGCGGCGCTCGTCGTCGGAGAGATAGGCGTTGCGCGAGCTCATCGCCAGGCCATCGGGCTCGCGCACGATCGGCAGTGCGACCACCTCGACCGGGAAGTCCAGGTCGTGGGCCATGCGCCGGATCGCGATCGCCTGCTGAGCATCCTTTTGGCCGAAGAAGGCGACGTCGGGACCGACGACGTTGAACAGCTTCGCGACCATCGTCGTCACCCCGTGGAAATGCTCGGGCCCGCGCCGCGCCGGGTCGCCGCACAGCGCCTCGGTGAGCGCGCCTGCGACCGCGACCGTTGTCGCGAAGCCCGGCGGGTAGACCTCCTGCACGAAGGTTGGCGCGAAGACGAAGTCGACGCCCTCGTCGGCGGCGAGCGCGAGATCGCGCTGCTCATCGCGCGGGTAGGTCTCGAGATCCTCTCCGGGGCCGAACTGGGCCGGGTTGACGAACAGGCTCATGACGACGAGGTCGCAGCGCTCGCGCGCCGCCCGCAGCAGCGACAGGTGCCCCTCATGCAGCGAGCCCATCGTCGCCACGAGGCCGACCGTCTGGCCCGCGCGCCGGGGCGCGCCCATCGCCTGGCGCAGCTCGGCGGTGGTGCGCGCGGTCGTCATCGGCGCTCCGCCAGCGATCGGGTGCGCTCGGCGAGCGCCTCGTACAGCGGCACCAGCTCCGGGGCGAGCTCGTCGAGCGCGGCCAGGTGAGCCGCCACCGTCGCCTCGTCCCCGCGCGCGATCGGCCCGGTGAGCGCCTCGCCGCCGCGCTCGGCCCAGTTGGCCGCGGTGCGCAGCACCAGCGGGGCCAGCAGCTCGCGCGAGTCCTCGACGCCGGCGCGCGACAGCAGCTCGGCGGCCGACTCCTCCAGCGCGACCAGAAAGTTGGAGGCGATCGAGGCCGTCGCGTGGTAGGCGGCGCGGCTGTGCTCGGCAACCTCGAACGGGCGCATCCCCAGCGCCTCGGCCAGCCGCAGGGCGAACGCGGTCGCGGTCTCGGTCGAGCCGGAGACCGCACACGGGGCGCCGGTGAGGTCGGTGCCGGCGTCGGGCACCGTCTGCAGCGGGTGCAGGCTGAAGGCCTCGGCTCCGCGGTCGGTCGCTGCACCCAGGACGTCGAGGCCGGTGGCGCCGCTGGTATGGCCGACCAACCGCAGCGGCGGTACCGCGTCGGCGATCGCCGCGCACGCAGGCGCGATCGCGGCGTCCGGGACGCACAGCAGCGCCGCCTCGGCGTCTGCGGCTACCACGAGGGCGTCGTCGCGCCCCGCCTGGTCGTGGCCGAGGCCCGCCGCCTGCGCGGCCCGAGCGAGGGCGCCACCGAGACGGCCACGGCCGACCAGCGCCACGCGCGGCAGCGGGGGTCCGGCGAGCGTGCCGGTGGCTTCGGGTAGATCCCGTTCCAGTTCCCTCACGAGATACCAGACGGCCTCAAGTCGTGATTGCGGTGTTGGCCGGGGTCTCCGGCCGGTCCACGCCTCGGATGAGGTCGCGGCCGTGCCCGAATGATAGTCGGCTGCCCCGGCCGCCGACGCAGATACCATCGGGAGGATTCGCCGATGCCGATCTACGAGTTCGAATGTGAGCAGTGCGGCGCGCGGTTCGAGGGACTAGTCGAGCCGGGCACCGAGTCCGTGCCTTGTGGCGAATGCGGCGCGGCGATGTCGCGCCGCTACTCGGCGCAGGTGTCCAGCTTCAAGCTGGTCAAGTCGCCGGGGGCCGCGCGCCGGCAGCAGGCCCGCAACGCCGCCCTGCACAAGCGGACCAAGGCCGCCTTCAAACAGCGCCGCAAGCAGGCCCGTCAGGCGCGCTCGAAGGCCAGTGGACCCGATGGATGACGTCGCTGAGCGGCGCGAGCGCCTGGTCGGGGTCTACCGCGAGGCCTCCCAATGCGTCCGCTGCCCGCTGTCGGAGACCCGCACCAAGGTCGTCTTCGGCAACGGCAACTCGGACGCCGACTTGATCTTCGTCGGCGAGGCTCCAGGCGCCGAGGAGGATCGCCGGGGGCTGCCGTTCGTCGGCCGCGCCGGGGGCCTCCTGACCGAGCTGCTGAGCGAGATCGGGATCGACCGCGACGAGGTCTGGGTGACGAACACGGTGAAGTGCCGTCCACCCGGCAACCGCGATCCGCAGCCGGCCGAGATCGAGGCGTGCCGCCCGTACCTCGAGACCCAGGTCGAGCTGATCCAGCCCCGGGTGATCGCCACCCTGGGGAACTTCGCGACGAAGCTGCTGACGGGCAATCCCACCGGGATCACCAAGGTGCGCGGCACCCCGCAGGTTCACACCCTCGGAGGCCGGTCCGTCTTCCTGCTGCCCCTGTTTCACCCCGCGGCGGCGCTTCGCACCCCCTCGCTGGCCGAGGTGCTTCGACAGGACTTCCGCACACTGCCCGAGCTTCTCTCGCGCAACGCGCCGGCCCCCGTGACCGTGAGCGAGGGCCCCGACGCCGGCGAAGAGCCCGCCGGCCCTCCGGTCGAAGCCGACCAGCTCGGCCTCTTCGGTTGAGCGAGCGCACCGAGGGGCCCGCCGGGACGGAGGCTGTGGGCGCGCGGGTCGCCGCCGGCCTTCGACCGGGGGATGTCGTCCTCGTCGCCGGCGAGCTTGGGACGGGCAAGACGACCCTGATCCGAGGCGCCTGCCGGGCGCTCGGGGTCGCCGACCCGGTCACCTCGCCGACCTTCACCATCGGACAGCGCTACGCGGGCTCGCTCGGCCCGGTCTCCCATCTTGACCTCTACCGCCTGCAGGGGCTCGAGGGCGAGGACCCCGGGCTACTCGACGACTACCTGACCGGCGAGTCGATCGCCTTCGTCGAGTGGCCGGGGGACCTCGAGCAGGGTTTCGTCCCGGCCGCGATCGAGGAGGTTCGCGTCGTCGCGCGGGTCGAGCTCAGGCACGCGGGCGGGGACGCCCGCGAGGTCGTGGTCGGGTGAGCGTCTCGGGTCCGATCGTCGGCTTCGACACGGCCACGCCCCGGCTCTCGGTGGCGGCGACCGGCGGCGACGGGCTGCTGTTCGAGCGGGCCATCGATCCCGGCGCCGGCGAGCGCCCCGCCCACACCCGTGAGCTGTTGGGGGCCGTCGAGTCGGCCGCCGCAGCGGCGGGCGGGTGGGGCGCCGTCGAGGCGATCGCGGCGGGGATCGGCCCGGGATCGTTCACCGGGCTTCGGATCGGGGTGGCCACCGCCCGCGGACTGGCCCAGGGGCTGGAAAAGCCGATCGCGGCCGTGGGATCGCTGCGGGCCCTGGCGCGAGGCATCGCCGCGGGCCTCGACGACCCGGACGGGTCGTGGCTGGCGGTGATCGACGCCCGCCGCGGCCAGGTCTTCGCCGCGCTGTATGTAGGCGCGGGCGCGGAGCTTTGGGAGCCGTTCGTTGCTTCCCCCTCAGAGCTCGCCGCCCGCGTCGGCGGCCTCGACTCCCAGCCGGTTGCGGGGGGGGACGGCTCGCTACGATTCAGGCATCAGCTCGAATCCGCCGGCGCGAGGGTTCTCGCCGACGACGACGAGGGCCACCGGATCTCGGCGAGGCACATCTGCGATCTCGCCAGGGACGCCGGGGTCTCGCGGCCGGAGGAGGTGGAGCCGATCTATCTGAGACCACCGGATGCGGAGCTTTGGCGTGAGCAACACCGCCGAGATGGAAAACACTAGAGGCGACTGGGCCGAGATGGATCCGGCGGCGATCGAGCTTCGCCCGCTGGCCTACAGCGACCTGCCCGCCGTGCTCTCGATCGAGCGCCGCGCCTTCGACACGCCGTGGTCGCTGGCGATGTTCGTGCTCGAGCTCTCCAAGCCTTCCGGCATCTGCCTGGCGGCGTCGAACGCCGGCGGCCTCGTCGGCTACCTGGTCTGCTCGCGCTACGCCGACGTCTGGCATCTGATGAACGTCGCCGTCGATCCCCGTCAGCGTCGGGCGGGCATCGCCACCGAGCTGATCGAGCGCCTGTTCGACGACGCCGGCAGCGACGCCCGTTACACGCTCGAGGTCCGCACCTCGAACCGAGGCGCGATCGCGATGTACGAGCGCTTCGGGTTCCGCGCCGCGGGGCATCGCCGTCGCTACTACCACGACAACGGCGAGGACGCATTGATCATGTGGCTGCAGCCGGCTGCCGTCGCCGTCTAGCCCGGACTGACGCGAACCCGGCCGGTGCAGAGACGAAGCGGAGTAACCGGCCGGATCCTTGCCTTGGAGACGTCCTGCGACGACACCTGCGCGGCGGTCGTCGTTGGCGGCGATGTGTGCTCGAACGTGATCTCCTCGCAGGCCGCCGCGCACGAGCGCTTCGGCGGCATCGTCCCGGAGGTCGCGTCGCGACACCACCTCGAGTTGGTCAACCCCGTGGTCGACGCCGCCCTCGCCGAGGCCGGCTGCGACCTGGAGGAGGTCGATGCCCTGGCGGTGACCCGCGGTCCCGGGCTGATCGGGGCGCTGTTGGTCGGGGTGAGCACCGCCAAGGCGCTCGCCGCGGCCGTCCGCAAGCCGTTGGTGGGCGTCGACCACCTGCACGGGCATGTGGCCGCGAACTACCTCGAGCCCGATCCGCTGAAGCCGCCGTTCCTCTGCCTGATCGCCAGTGGCGGGCACACGCTGTTGGCCGCGGTGCGCGATCGCGCCGGGTTCGAGGTGCTCGGAGAGACCCTCGACGACGCCGCGGGCGAGGCCCTCGACAAGGGCGCCCGCCTGCTTGGGCTCGGCTACCCGGGCGGGCCGGCGATCGAGCGGCTCGCCGCCGAGGGAGATCCCGAGGCCTTCGAGCTGCCGCGGGGGATGAGCCGCGACCCCGGGCTCGGCTTCAGCTTCAGCGGCGTCAAGACGGCGCTTCTGTACGCGGTTCGCGACCTCGGCGAGGCCGAGACGGAGCGCCGCCGGGCCGATCTCGCGGCCAGTTACCAAGACGCGGTCGTCGGCCAACTGGCCGCCCGGCTGGATCGCGCGCTCGAGGCCGGCGATTGGAACGCGGTGGCGCTCGGCGGGGGCGTCGCCGCCAACGGGCGCCTGCGCGAGGCGGTGGCCCGGATCTGCGAGCGGCGGGAACTGGGGCTGAAGCTGGTCGCCCGCGAGCTGTGCACCGACAACGCGGCGATGATCGCCTCGGCAGCACGCTATCTGCAGGCGGAGGCCTACCCCGACTACCTGGACTGGGACGTGGCCGCATGAGGGTGGTTCTCTACGGAAGGCCTGGTTGCCACCTCTGCGACGAGGCTCGCGAGCAGCTGCTGGCGATGCGCGGCGCGGCGGGCGGCTTCGAGCTGCGCGAGATCGACATCGAGTCCGACGACGCCCTGCTGATCAGCCATCTGGAGCGGATCCCGGTGGTCGAGGTGGACGGCCGCGTGGTCTCAGAGCTCGAGCTCGACGCCGGGCGTGTGCAGCGCGCGCTTGTGCCCGCGAGCGGCTGACGGGTACTCTGCGCGGATGAGCATCGATGGGGCGTCAGACGGTTCGGCGGGGACCGCGGAGGCGATCAAAGCCGCGATTCCGCCCGACGGCGAGCGCCTCTCGCTCGGCGTTGCCGCACGCCTTTCGCGCTATCTGCAGGTGCTGATCCAAGCCCGCAAGATGGGCAAGGAGACGATCTCCTCCCAGGAGCTGGCCGAGTACACGCACATCAACTCGACCCAGATCCGCCGCGACCTCTCCGGCTTCGGCAAGTTCGGCAAGCGCGGCGTCGGCTACCGGGTGAGCTCGCTGGTGACCGAGATCCGCAAGATCCTGCGCACCTCGGGCCAGCACAACATCGCCCTCTTCGGCGCCGGGCACCTGGGCAAGGCGATCGCCAGCTCCGACATCTTCGCCGACCACGGCTTCCAGGTCGTCGCCATCTTCGATGTCGACCCCGAAGCGGTCGGCACCCTGCTCGCCGGCTCACCGGTTCGACCCTTCGACGAGCTGGAGGGCGTGATCGAGGAGGAGGACGTCGTCGTCGGGGTCCTCGCGGTCCCCGCCTCCGCCGCCCAGGAAGTCGCCGACCGGCTCGTCGACGCCGGGGTGAAGATCATCTTCAACTACTCCGAGCAGTTGCTCGATGTGCCCCCCGAGGTCACGGTCCACACCTCGAGCCCGGCGGTGGACCTCCTCTACGCGCTCTACTTCTACTTGACCTGAGCGGATGGGCACGGAAGTCCCGTCGTTCACGCTCGACCGGGAGCGCACCCGGGAGGCGTTCGAATCGTCCACCGACTTCACCGTCGGGCTCGAGGAGGAGTTCGCGATCCTCGATCCGGCGAGCCTGGAGCTGGTCCACCGCTTCCCCGACCTCTACGCCGCCTGCGAGGAGGACGAGCTGCTCGCCGTCGCCGCCGCGGGCGAGCTGATCGACACCGAGATCGAGATCCGCTCGGGCCGGGGCGAGACCTTCGCCGACGCCGTCGAGATGCAGCTCGCGCACCGCTCGCGGCTGTTCTCCCTGGCCGAGGAGATGGGCCTGGCGCTGGCGGCCACCGGCACGCACCCCTGGGCGAACTACCTGGACCAGCGGATCATCGACACCGAGCACTACAGCCGGCTCCGCGACGAGCTGCGCTGGGTGGCGCAGCGCAACAACAGCTGGAGCATGCACGTCCACATGGGCGTCCAGGGAGCCGACCGGGCGATCGCCGTCTGCGACCACCTGCGCGGAGTCCTGCCGCTGCTGCTGGCGGTATCGGCGAACTCCCCCTTCCTCGACGGACACGACACCGGGCTGCACTCGGTTCGCACCGAGATCTTCACCCGCACCTTCCCCCGCTGCGGCGTGCACGAGCCGTTCGGAAGCTACGAGGCCTACGCCGATTTCGTCGACCTGCTCGTGCGGACCAACTCGGTGGTCGAGTCGACGCAGCTTTGGTGGAGCGTTCGCCCCCATCACAGGTTCGGCACCGTCGAGTTGCGGATCTGCGACGCGCAGACGCGCGGTGACGAGTCGCTGGCGCTGGCCGGCCTGATCTCGGCCTGCATCGCCCAGGCGGCGATCGACCACAGCGAGGGCATGCTGCCGCCGTCGATGCGCCAGCGCGAGATCGAGGAGAACCTCTGGCGGGCGATCCGCCACGGGATGGACGGGCGGATGATCGACTTCGCGCGCGGCGAGGAGATCCCGACCCAGGCGGCGGTCGAGGCGCTGATGGAGTGGGCGTCGCCGGCGGCACAGCAACTCGGGATCGAGCTGCAGACGCCCGGGCCGAACGGCGCCCAGCGGGCCCGCGCGGAGGTCGCCGGGGGGGCCTCGATCGAGGAGGTCTACCGGCGCTCGGTGGAGGAGGCCCGGCGCACCTACGCCACCCCGGAGGCGGCTCGACCCGGCGCTTGATGTAGAAACCCGATGATCGACGAGCCGAATACATCCGAGGAGCCGACGCCGGATGATCCGGCGGAGCAGACGCCCGACCAGCCCAGCGAGGAGGAGCTTCGCCGGCGGATCGAGGAGGGGCTTCGCGAGGTGCGCGTCCAAGACGTGCTGTTGGAGAGCGTGGCCACGCTGATCAACTTGACCGCGCGCAGGATCGGCAAGCCCGACGAGCGCGACCTCGACCAGGCTCGCGTCGGGATCGAGGCGGTGCGCGCCGTGGTCGGCCTGCTCGAGGCCGAGCCCCAAGCCCAGGTTCGAGACGCCCTCTCGGAGCTGCAGATGCTCTACGCGCGCCACTCGGGCGGCGCGCCGGACCCCGACGGGCCGCAGTCGCCGGAGCCCCCGGCGCCCGAGCCGCCGCCCGCGCCGGGGGAGCCCAGGCCTGCGGGCGACTCCGGGCTGTGGGTGCCGCCCGGATCGTCGCAGTAGCGCGGGTTGTGGATACACTGCCGCCCGTTTGAACGGCCGGGCGAGGTCCGGCCGTTTGCGATCCCAGACCCCCTTGGAGGACAGCAGACTTGACGGATTTCCTGATCGACTACGGCATCGTGATCGCGCTCGTGTGCGCGGGCGCGGCGGTGATCTACGGCGCGCTGGTGACGCAGCGGCTGCTTCGGCGCTCGCCCGGGAACGAGCGTATGCAGGAGATCTCCGGCGCCGTCCAGGAAGGCGCCAAGGCCTACCTTTCCAGCCAGTACAGGATCATCGCCCTGGTGGCGATCCCGCTGGCGATCCTGATCGCGCTGCTGCAGGACGTCCAGACCGGGATCGGCTTCATCATCGGTGGCGTCCTCTCCGGCGCCGCCGGCTTCATCGGCATGAACGTCTCGGTTCGGTCCAATGCCCGCGTCGCCGAGGCCGCCCGCGGCGGCGTGCCGCCGGCGCTCGACATCGCCTTCAAGGGAGGCTCGGTCACGGGCCTGCTCGTCGTCGGACTGGCGCTGACCGGCGTCGCCGGCTACTTCGGGATCCTGCTGCTCACCGACCAGACCGACAAGGCGGCGGTCGACGCGCTGATCGGCCTCGGCTTCGGCGGTTCGCTGATCTCGGTCTTCGCCCGGCTCGGCGGTGGCATCTTCACCAAGGCCGCTGACGTCGGCGCCGACCTCGTCGGCAAGGTCGAGGCGGGAATCCCCGAGGACGACCCCCGCAACCCGGCCGTGATCGCCGACAACGTCGGCGACAACGTCGGCGACTGTGCCGGCATGGCGGCGGACCTGTTCGAGACCTACGCGGTCACCACCGTCGCCGTGATGTTGCTCGGCGTCCTCACCTTCCCCGACTTCGCCCGCGAGGTCGCGATCTACCCGCTGGTCCTCGGCGGCGTCGCCATCCTCGCCTCGATCGTCGGCGCGCTGGCGGTCCGCACCTCCACCGACAAGGTCGAGGGCGCGCTGTACCGGGGGGTGCTCATCTCCGGGCTGATCTCGGCGGCCGCCTTCTATCCGATCACCGACTGGCTGATGTCCGACCCGCTCAGCCTCGGCTTCGCCGAGGCCGGCGCCGACCCGGTCGGCGTCGGCGACCTCTGGTTCTGCGCCCTGATCGGGATCATCGTCACCGGCGGCCTGTTCCTGATCACGGACTACTACACCTCGACCCGCTTTAGGCCGGTTCGCGCCACCGCCAAGGCCTCCGAGACCGGGCACGCGACCAACATCATCCAGGGCCTCGCGCAGGGGTTCCAGTCGACCGCGGCCCCGGCGCTACTGATCGCCGCCGCGATCTTCGGCGCCAACGAGCTGGCCGGGATCTACGGGATCGCGATCGCCGTCGTCGCCCAGCTCTCGCTGACCGGCCTGATCGTTGCCCTCGACGCCTTCGGGCCGATCACCGACAACGCCGGTGGCATCGCCGAGATGGCGGATCTCCCCGACGCGGTGCGCAACGTCACCGACCCGCTGGACGCGGTCGGCAACACGACCAAGGCCGTGACCAAGGGCTACGCGATCGGCTCGGCCGCGCTCGCCGCCCTGGTGCTGTTCGCCGCCTTCAAGATCGAGCTTGCCGAGGAGGCCCCCGAGGGCTTCGCGCTCGACTCGCTGTTCAACCTGGCGACCCCCGAGGTCCTGATCGGCCTACTGATCGGCGGGATCATGGTCTACGTGTTCGCGGCCCTCGCGATCGAGGCGGTCGGCCGCGCCGCCGGAGAGGTGGTCGAGGAGGTCCGCAGGCAGTTCCGTGAGCACCCGGGAATCATGGAGGGCACCCAGAAGCCGGAGTACGGCGGCACCGTGGCGATCGTCACCCGGGCGGCTCAGCGGGAGATGATCGTGCCCTCGCTGATCCCGATCGTCGTTCCGGTGCTGGTCGGCCTGTGGAGCGTGGACGCCCTCGGCGGCCTGCTGATCGGGGTGATCGTGGTCGGCCTGTTCATGGCGATCTCGATGACCGCGGGCGGCGGCGCCTGGGACAACGCCAAGAAGCTGATCGAGGACGGCGCCTTCGGCGGCAAGGGCTCGGAGGCCCACGCCGCCGCGGTCACCGGCGACACCGTCGGCGATCCCTACAAGGACACCGCAGGGCCCGCGATCAACCCGATGATCAAGGTTGCGAACATCGTCGCCATCCTGATCATCCCGATCGTCCACTTCCCAAGCTAGGGGTAGCCACATACGCTGGCGGAAATGAGCTCTGCCAGTCCGATCAATCTGGCCGACTACGAGCGGCTGGCCGCCGAGAGGCTCGACCAGGGCGCGCACGGCTACTTCGCCGGCGGGGCCGGCGACGAGCGCACGCTGCGGCGCAACGTCGAGGCCTTCTCGGAGTGGGAGCTGCTCCCGCGGGTGCTGGTCGACGTCTCCGATGTCGACGCCTCGGTCGAGCTGTTCGGCTCCAGGGTGTCGCTGCCGGTCGGGGTCGCGCCGGTCGCCTTCCAGCGCGAGGCGCACCCCGACGGCGAGGAGGGGATGGCGAGGGCGGCGGCGTCGGCGGAGGCGCTGATGTGCCTGTCGACGATCGCCACGGCCACCCCGGCCTCGGTCGCCGCCGGCGCTCCGGGGGGAACCCGCTGGTTTCAGCTCTACTGCTTCCGCGACGGCGCCGTCACCCGGGCGCTGATTGCCGCGGCGGTCGAGTCCGGGTATGAG
>JBDTSW010000065.1:0-12154 GCA_039930945.1 bacterium | reverse complement strand
CACCTCCGACGTCGGCCAGCACCAGATGTGGGCGGCGCAGTACTACCACTTCAACCGCCCGCGCCAATGGATCAACTCCGGCGGGCTGGGGACGATGGGCTTCGGCCTGCCGGCGGCGATCGGCGCCAAGGTCGCATGCCCCGAGCAGACGGTCGTCTGCCTCTCCGGCGACGGCAGCCTGGTGATGACCTGCCAGGAGATGGCCACCGCTGCGCACCACAACATCCCGGTCAAGGTGTTCCTGATGAACAACGGCCACTTCGGCATGGTCCGCCAGTGGCAGGAGCTGTTCTGGGACGAGCGTTACTCCTCGGTCGAGATGGGCCCGAGCCCCGATTGGCCAAAGCTCGCCGAGGCCTTCGGCTGGACCGGCATGCAGTGCGCGGACAAGTCCCAGATCCGAGACGCGATGCGCACGGCGCTCGAGACTGAGGGCCCGGTGCTGCTCGACGTTCGCGTGACCAAGGACGAGAACTGCTATCCGATGATCCCCGCGGGCGCCGCCGCCCGCGACATGGTGGGCTGAGCGCCGATGGAGGCCGGCACCCCTGACCTGATCAAGCTCTCGGACCTCGAGGCCTCGCGCGCGCTCAGCGGGCGCAAGCACATCCTCTCGATCACGGTCGAGAACCGGCCCGGCGTCCTGGCGCGCATCGCCGGCCTGTTCAGCCGGCGCGGGTTCAACATCGACACGCTCGCGGTCGGCCCCACCGAGGACCCCGACATCTCCCGGGTGACGCTGACCCTGGACGGGGCCGTGCACCCGATCGACCAGGTCACCAAGCAGCTCCACAAGCTGGTCAACGTGATCAAGATCCGCGACATGGAGCCGGAGGGGACGATCGCCAGGGAGATGGCGCTCTTCCGGGTCTCGGCCGCGATCGAGGGCCGCGCCGAGATCATGCAGTTCGCCGAGATCTTCGACGCCAAGATCGTCGATGTCTCCCGGCGCACGCTGACGATCGAGGTGACCGGCTCCCAGGAGCAGGTCGACTCCTTCGAGCGCATGGTCCGCCCGCACGGCCTGATCGAGATGGCGCGCACGGGCGAGGTCGCGATCACCAAGTCCAAGCCCGACGCTTGAATGACTCCGCCGCCTCCTCCGGAATAACTCCACCGAGATCCTCCGCTTCGCGTCCGGTCTCGGCGGGGTTTGGGCGCTAACGCGGCGGCAGGTTGAATCGCATGACCCGCGACTTTGTCGCTAGCCCGGACCAACTACTCGCCGAGCTCGAGCAGCTCCTCTCGGGCGCGGGGCCCAGCCGGCGACTGGTGAGCGTCACCGCGGTCGTGGACGTGGCTGATCCGTGCGCGGCGGTGTTCGGGGCTCGGTTGGCCGCGGATCGCTGGTTCTGCTGGGAAGAGCCCGACCGCGACGGCTTCGCACTGGCCACGGTGGGGAGCGTCCACGAGGCCGTCTCCAGGGGCCCCGGGCGGTTCGGTGAGGTCGCCTCGCAATGCTCCCGGCTGGTACGCGACCGCATCTGCGCCGAGCCGTCGGACCTGCCGGCGGGCGCCGGGCCGGTCTGGGTCGGCGGCTTCGCCTTCGCGCCCGACGGCGGCCGCGAGGCGACGTGGTCGTCTTTCGCGCCCGGCTCGATGGTGATGCCGGAGCTGTCGCTGCACCGCCGCGACGGCAGGACCCTGCTCACGGTTTGCGCCCTCGGCGGACCGGAGGCGGACCGCACCCGTTCGCTGGCGCGACTGCGCTCGCGCCTGGGGGCGCTGACGGCGCGGGAGCTGCCGCTCGCCGACCCCCACCCGAGCGAGCTCTCGGCAATCGCCAGCGCGGCCCCGCCCCACAGCTACGAGCGAGCGGTCGCGAGCGCGGTCTCCAAGATCCGCGCCGAGGCGGCCGAGAAGGTCGTCCTCGCCCGCGAGGTGACGGTGACCAGTCCGCGCGCCCACGACGCGGCGGCGCTCTTCGGCACCCTGCGCGCCGCATTCCCGTCCTGCTTCTGCTTTTGCTGTGGAACTCCGGAGGCCGCGTTTCTGGGCGCCAGCCCAGAGCTTCTCGTTCGCCGCGACGGCGCCAGCGCGGCGACGGTGGCGCTGGCCGGCTCGGCCCGGCGCAGCGCCGATCCCGCGGTCGACGACCATCTCGGCGAACAGCTGCGGGGCTCGGCCAAGGACCGCGGTGAGCACGAGATCGTCGTTCGTCGCATCGAGCGGGCACTGCGCCCGCACGCGGTCTGGGTCGAGGCCGGCGCGAATCCCTCGGTGATCCGCGTAGCCAACATCCAGCACCTCGCGACCCCGATCCGGGCGCAGCTCGCCGAGCCCCTCTCGGCGATCGAGCTGGCCGGCCTGCTGCACCCGACGCCCGCCGTCGGTGGCGAGCCCCGCGACGCGGCCCTGGCCGCGATCGAGGAGCTGGAGCCGCTGGACCGAGGCTGGTACGCGGGCCCGGTCGGATGGATGGACGCCACCGAGGACGGGGAGTTCTGCGTCGCTCTGCGCTCGGCCCTTCTTCGCGACCGCGTCGCCCACCTATTCGCCGGCGCCGGCATCGTCGCCGACTCCGAGCCCGCCTCCGAGCTGGCCGAGACCGAGCTCAAGCTGGACGCCCTGTTGCCGCTGTTGGTCGGTGGGTAGGCTTGCGCCGGACTCGTCCATCAAACCACGGGAGTTGAACCTTGAAGAGAGTGATTGCAGCGCTGGCGGGCACCGCCGTGCTCGCCCTGGCCGGCTGCGGAGGCGACGACGAGGTCGACGTCCAGGCCTTCTGCGACCAGGCCCAGGAGGTCCAGGCAGCCAGCGAGAGCCTCGGCGGCCAGCTGCAGGGCGATGACCTCGACGTTGCCAAGACCGCCATGGACGAGATCACCGGCCAGCTGGAGGCGGTTGCGGACGCGGCCCCGGCCGAGCTCAGCGACGACTTCGACGCGATCACGGCGTACAACACCGACCTCAATGACCGGATCCAGAAGTCCGAATCGACAGATGACCTGACCAAGGCGCTCGCTCTTGCGGCAGAGGACTCCGCGGACGTGGAGGAAGCCAGCGCCAATCTCCAGACCTACGTCAACGACAACTGCGACGAGGGCGGATGACGCGGGTAGGGTTTCGCCCGCTTTCGGCGATCAAGCCGAAGAGGAGCTGAACCTTGAAGAGACTGATTGCAGCGCTGGCGGGCACCGCCGTGCTGGCACTGGCCGGCTGCGGAGGCGACGACGAGAGCGACGTCCAGGCCTTCTGCGACCAGGCACAGGAGGCACAGGCATCCAGTGCCAGCCTCGCTGCCCCGCTGGCGAGCGGTGACCTCGACGCCGCCAAGGTCGCCATGGACGAGGTCACCGGGCAGTTGGAGGCGGTTGCCGATGAGGCCCCGGATGAGATCAGCGACGACTTCGAGGTGGTGACGTCCTACAACACCAACCTCAACGACCAGCTCCAGCAGGCTGAATCGCCAAAGGAGCTGAGCGGGGTGCTCCAGGAGGTGTCGGCCGACTCCGCGGACGTGGAGGAAGCCAGCGCCAGCGTCAAGGCCTACATCGACGAGAACTGCGGCGACCAGAGCAGCTGATCCAGCCGCCGGCAGCGCCGCGGCCCTCCTAGGAGCGTGAACTGAGCGCGCCGGCCACCGCTTCGGTGGCCGCGCGCGCCAGCTCCGCTCGCAGCTTCACCCCCTGGCGCCGGTCCACTGAGACCTCGATCAGCTCGGCGCCGGCCTCCGGGCCGCGAGCCAGGTCGGCGGCGCGCTCGACGCGCCGGTGGCGGATGCCCCAGAGCGCTGCCGCGTGCTCGCAGCTGAGCCCGGTGGGGGTGCCGAACAGCGCCTCGAACTCCTCGCGGGTGATCTCAGCCGCCTGAGGGAGGAACTCGAAGATCCCGCCGCCGCCGTTGTCGAAGACGACCAGGCTCAGCGGCGTCTCGACCTCTCCCAGCAGCGAGAGCGCGTTGAGGTCGTGAAACAGCCCCAGATCGCCGGTCAGGATCCACGTCGCCAGCCCGCTCGCCCTCGCCGCGCCCACACCTGAGGAGATCAGGCCGTCGATGCCGTTGGCGCCGCGGTTGGCGAGGAAGCGCACCTCCGCCGGGCCCGCCGTCGCGAAGCTCTCCTGGTCGCGGATCGGCATCGACGAGGCCGTGTAGACGAGATCGCCGTCGGCGTACAGGCTCGCCAGCGCGCGATGGGCGGCGGGCTCGTTCAGCTCGTCGGCGGCGTCGAGGGCGGCAGCCACGGCCTCGTCCGCACGTTGTCCCGCCTCCACCCAGGCCTGCGCAAAACCCGCGTCACCCGCCGCGACCTCGCCGACCATCGCGGTCGCGAGCGCGGCGGGATCCGCGCGGACCACCGCCGCGGCTCGCCGGGTCGGCTCGTTCCAGCCCCCGGAGGGGTCGACGACGATCTGGGGCGTGGCGTCGAGCGAGCCGAGCCACCGCCGCAGCGCCTTCGAGGTCGGCATCTCGCCGAAGCGCAGGACGAAGTCGGGCTCCAGCGGCTGCGGCCGGCTGCGCGCGATCGCGTCGTAGGCGGAGACGACGAGCGAGCGGTCGTGGGGCCCGAAGCGAAGCTGGGAGGTGGGCTCAGCCAGGATCGGTGCCGCGGCCGCCGCGGCGAGTTGGGCGATCGGGCCCGCCGGCCCGGGGGTGGGCTGTCGCCCGGCGACGATCAGCGGCCGCTGAGCCTCGGACAGGTGACCCGCGAGCTCGGCGATGACGAACTCGCTCGGTGCCGCCTGGTTGGGCAAGACCGCGGTCAGCGGGCGTTCCCGGCGGCCGTGGAGGGCCAGCTCGGAGGTCGCGGTGACCGGCTCGCCGGCGGGATCCGGGCCCAGCGGGTCACGCCAGGAGACGTTGAGGTGGACCGGGCCCGGGCGCGCGTCGCCGCGCGCGACCCCGGCCGCCCGGCAGGCGACCGAGCGCACATGCAGCAGCCCGGAGTCGTCGGCGACGTGCGTGCCCACCTCGCAGAACCAGCGCACCGCCGAGCCGTAGAGGGCGAGCTGGTCGATCGTCTGCCCCGCTCCGACGTCGCGCAGCTCGGGCGGGCGGTCGGCGGTGAGCACGATCAGCGGAACCCGGGACTCGTTCGCCTCGCAGACGGCGGGATGAAGGTTGGCCGCCGCGGTGCCCGACGTGCACAGCAGCGCCGCAGGGGATCCGCTGGCCTGCGCCGTTCCCAGCGCGAGGAACCCGGCCGAGCGCTCGTCGACGACGACCTTGACCTCGATCTCGGGCTGGCGCCACAGCGCCAGCGCCAGCGGGGTGGACCGCGAGCCCGGCGAGATCACCGCGTGGCGGACGCCGCAGCGCGCCAGCTCCTCGACCATCGCCGAGGCGAGCGCGGTGTTCGAGTTGGTCGCGTCCACGGGCCGAACGCTATTCGGCCGCTACAGGCGGCGCCGCTCCAGCGCCTGCTCATCCAGCTCGACCCCGAGACCGTCGCCTTCGGGGAGGTGGAGGAGGCCGCCTCGCAGCTCGCACTCGCGGGTCGCGACCGACTCCGAGAAGAGTTCCTGGGTGGCGAGCCCGTGGGCGATCCCGGGATCATCGGCGGACCGGTAGATCGCCTGCGCCGCGTGCGCCGCCGCGGCGATCCCGACGGGGCCATCGAGGGCGCTGGAGAGGTAGGTCGGCAGGGTGCTCGCGATCGCCCCGGCGGCACCGATCCCGCCCACCTTTGAGAGCTTCGCGGTCGCCAGGGAGCAGGCCTGCGCGTCAACGGCCTTCTCGGCCTGCTTGCGGCTGTTGACGCTCTCGTCCGCGGCGATCGGGATCTCGGTCGCAGCCCTCACCGCGGCCAGCTCGCGCAGCGAGCCCGACGGCTGCTCGGCGAGCTCGATCGCCAACGGCTCCAGCTCCGCCAGCAGCTCGATTGCCTCAGCCGCGGAGAAAGCGCCGTTGGCGTCGACCCGGATCCGCGCCGCGGGGCCGACCGCCTCGCGCACCGCTCGGACCTGCTCCAGGTCGTCTCCTGCGCCGAGCTTGAGCTTGAAGGTGGTGAAGCCCAGCCCTGCCCAGCGCTCGGCGGTGGCGGCGACGCCGGCGGGGTCGCCGGCGGCGAGCGTGGCGTTGACCGCGACCGGGGCGGCGCGCTGGGCGCGAAGCAGCGCCCACAGCGGCTGCCGCGTGAGCTTCGCGGTGAGGTCGAAGAGCGCCATCTCCAGGGCCGCCCCGGCGGGAGCCGGCAGCCGTCTGCCGGCCGCCACGTGGATGTACGCGTCGACCGCCTCGACGAGCGGGTCGCCTGCCTGCAGTCCGGCGGGATCGAGGCGGCGCAGCCGGCGGAAGGTCCGGCGCAGGGCCCGTTCGACGCGAGCCAGCGTCTGACCCCCGCGCAGCGTCAGCGGGACGGCCTCGCCGAGGCCCTCGATCCCCTCGTCGGTCCGCAGCCGCAACAGCAGGATCTCGCGGCGATCGAGCGCGCCTCGGGCCGTCAGGTATTCCTCCCGGAACGGCAGCGAGTAGGGGATGGTCTCGATCTCGGCGATGCGCATCGCGGCGTCTCAGGGGGCCGCGATCAACAGGCCCGCCGACAGCAGCAGACTGAACGCGGCCAGCAGCATCCCGGTCTCGGCTAGGGCCCGGTTCAACGCGGGCCCGTCGGTCCGGGTGCGCACCGCGGCCATCGGCCCGCGGGCCAGCGGGGCCGAGGCCAGCGCCAGCAGTGCCCAGCAGGGCCCACCCGCGGCCAGCAGCGTCAGCGGCACCATCAGGTAGGCGGACGCGACCACGATCACGTAGAGGCTCCGCGCCCGGTCACGGCCGATCCGCACCGCGAGCGTGTGCTTATGGGCCCGGCGGTCGGTATCGATGTCGCGGACGTTGTTGACGACCAGGATCGCCGTGGCCAGGCACCCGACGGCGATCGACAGCCCGAAGGGCAGCCAGTCGAGCTCTTCGACCTGGACGTAGTAGGAGCCATTGACCGCCACCAGCCCGAAGAAGAGGAAGACGAAGAGCTCGCCCAGTCCGGCGTACCCGTAGGGCCTGGGGCCGCCGGTGTAAAGCACGCCGGCGAGGATCGAGAGCGCCCCCACGACCAGGATCAGCGGCCCGGAGACCGCCGCCAGGTAGATGCCCACGGCGACCGCCGCGCCGAAGGCAAGCCAGGTTGCGACCAGAACCCGCCGCGGCGCCACCAGCGCCGAGGAGGTGACGCGCACGGGCCCGAGGCGGTCGTCGGGGTCGGCCCCCCGCTTGGCGTCGGAGTAGTCGTTGGCGAGGTTCGTCCCGATCTGGATCAGGATCGAGCCGGCGAGCGCGGCCACGAAGGGCCCGATCCGCAGCCCGTCCGACGCCCAGACCGCCGCCGCGGTCCCGACCAGCACCGGGGCTATCGCCGCGGGCAGCGTCCGCGGGCGCGCGGCCATGACCCAGATGCTCACCGGTGGGTCACGGCCGCTTCGGGTACTTGCTGAAGTCGGGCTCGCGCCCCTGCTGCCAGGCGTTGCGGCCCTCCTGGCCCTCCTCGGTCATGTAGAAGAGCAGGGTCGCGTCGTGCGAGAGCTGCTGCAGGCCGGTGAGCCCGTCCTCCTCGGCGTTGAAGCTCGACTTCAGCAGGCGCAGCGCGAGCGGGCTCAGCGCGGTCATCTGGCGACACCAGGCGACGGTCTCGCGCTCCAGCTCCACCAGCGGCACCACGGCGTTCACGAGCCCCATCTCCAGCGCCTCACCCGCCTCGTACAGGCGGCACAGAAACCAGATCTCCTTGGCCCGCTTGACCCCCACGTTGCGGGCCAGCAGGCTCGCCCCGAAGCCGCCGTCGAAGCTGCCCACGCGCGGCCCCGTCTGCCCGAAGCGGGCGTTGTCCGCGGCGATCGTCAGGTCGCAGACGAGGTGGAGGATGTGCCCTCCGCCGACCGCGTACCCGGCCACCATCGCCACCACGGGCTTCGGCAGGCGCCGGATCTGGACGTGGAGATCGCCGACGTCGAGCCTGCCGACGCCCTGCCGGGCGACGTCGTCGTCGCCGATGTAGCCGTCGTCTCCACGGATCCGCTGATCGCCCCCGGAGCAAAAGGCCTCGGTGCCGGCGCCGGTGAAGATGATCGCGCCCACCTCGAGGTCGTCGCGCGCCCGGGCGAAGGCGTCGCGGAGCTCGGCCAGGGTCTGCGGGCGGAAGGCGTTGCGGACCTCGGGGCGGTTGATCGTGATCTTCGCCATGCCCTCGGCCCGCTCGTAGAGCAGATCCTCGTAGGGGTGGGCCTGACTCCACGAGACGGGGGCGTAGAGGTCGGCTTCGGCGGGGGCGTCGCTGTGTGGGATCGGCATGTCGGTGATTATTCCGGGCAATGCATCTCGACAACTGGCTCGCGCAGCGGGCAGCCACCTGTCCCGACCGAACCGCGGTGGTAGCGGGCGGCCACGAGGTGCGCTACGACGAGCTCGAGTCCGAGGCCAGCCGCGCCGCCCGCCGGCTGGCCGCGCGCGGAGTGCGCAGGGGCTCGACGGTGGCGATCGAGCTTGAGGCCGGGCTCGACCACGTGATCGTCATGCACGCCCTGATGAAGCTCGGCGCGGTCGCCTATCCGCTCAACACCAGGCTCGCCCCGGCCGAGCGCGCCGCCGAGCTCGAGCGGGCGGGCCCCGGCCTGGTGATCTCCGAGGCCGACGATGCCGGTATGACCGAGGCCGACTTCCCGCTGCTCGGCGAGCATGACCTCGATGCGGTCTGCTGCCGGATCCTGACCAGCGGCAGCTCCGGGCACGCACGCGCGGTCGGGCTCACCTACGGAAACCATCTGTGGAGCGCCGTCGGCTCGGCCTTCAACCTCGGCGTCGAGCCGACCGACCGCTGGCTGTGCTGCCTACCGCTCTTCCATGTCAGTGGCGTCTCGATCGCGATCCGCTCTGTCGTCTACGGGACGACCGCGGTGATCCATGACGGTTTCGACGTCGACCGGATCGCCGCCTCGCTCGAGGGCGACGGCATCACCCTGGTGTCGCTGGTCAGCACGCAGCTGGTGCGACTGCTGGAGGCTGGGGTGGACCTGCTGCCCCTGCGGGCCGTGCTGGTCGGCGGCGGACCGGTTCCCGATGACGTGCTCGCCGACGCGATCGGGCGTGGCGCGACCGTCGTCCAGACCTACGGGCTGACCGAGGCAGCGTCCCAGGTGACCACGCTTGCGCCGGCCGAGGCGCGGCGCAAGCTGGGCTCGGCCGGGCGCCCGCTGCTCACCACCCACCTGCGTATCCAGGACGGCGAGATCCTCGTGCAGGGGCCGACGGTCGCCCCGGGGGTCAGCGACGAGGACGGTTGGCTGCACACGGGCGATCTCGGCAGGATCGACGACGAGGGCTTCCTCTACGTCACCGACCGGCTCGGTGACGTCATCGTCACCGGAGGCGAGAACGTGATCCCGACCGAGGTCGAGGAGGTGCTGTTGCGCCACCCGGACGTGGTCGACGCCGCGGCCATCGGCCGCGCCGATGCCGAGTGGCAGGAGGTGGTGGCCGCGGTCGCGGTGCTGCGCTCCGGCGCCGAGGCCGACGCCAAGGCCCTGCGGCGTCATTGCTCGCAGAGCCTCGCCGGCTACAAGGTCCCGAAGCGGTTCGAGTTCGCCGGCGAGCTGCCGCGGACGGCGTCCGGCAAGCTCTTACGCCGAGAGTTGCGCTGAAAGACCACGGAGAGGAGCACGGATGCACAGAGACGACGTCGCCCGCTGGCTCGACGCCTACGTCGCTGCCTGGGTCAGCTACGACCGCGAGGCGATCGCCGCGCTGTTCGCCGAGGACGCCCGCTACCGCTACCACCCATACGACGAATGGATCACCGGGCGCGGCGAGATCGTCGAGTCCTGGTTCGACGAGCCCGACGAGCCCGGCAGCTACGAGGCGGCATATGAGCCTGCCGCCGTCGACGGCGACGTGGCCGTGGCGACGGGGTCCAGCACCTACCGTCAGCCGGACGGCTCGATCAGGACCATCTACGACAACTGCTTCGTGATCCGCTTCGACGCGGACGGCTGCTGCGCCGAATTCACCGAGTGGTTCGTGGAGCGACCTGGCTGAAGACCGCGCCGCTAGAGTGCCGCGCCATGGCTGACGACGGAATCTTCTACGACGCGGACGCGGATCTCGCCAAGCTCGAGGGCAAGACGATCGCGATCGTCGGCTATGGCTCGCAGGGCCATGCCCACGCTCTCAACCTGCGCGACTCCGGCTGCGACGTCGTCGTCGGGCTGCGGCCGGATTCGTCCAGCCGCGCCGCCGCCGAGGCGGAGGGCCTCGAGGTGCTCGACGTCGCCGACGCGGCGAGCCGCGGCGACGTGATCATGATCCTGCTCCCCGACGAGCGCCAGGCCGAGCTGTGGGAGTCCGAGATCCGCGACGGGGTGGCCCCCGGCAACCTGCTGATGTTCGCCCACGGCTTCGCCATCCACTTCGACCAGATCGAGCCGCCCGCGGGCGTCGACGTCGGCATGGTCGCCCCCAAGGGCCCCGGGCACCTGGTTCGCCGCCAGTACCAGGAGGGGCGGGGCGTTCCCTGCCTGATGGCGATCCACCAGGACGAGACCGGAGCCGCCCGCGAGATGGTTCTCGCCTACGCCAGCGGCATCGGCGGGGGCCGCGCCGGGATCATCGAGACCACCTTCAAGGACGAGTGCGAGACAGACCTGTTCGGCGAGCAGTCGGTGCTCTGCGGCGGTGCGACCGAGCTCGTCCAGGCCGGCTTCGAGACGCTCGTCGAGGCCGGGTATGACCCCCGGCTCGCGTACTTCGAGTGCATGCACGAGCTCAAGCTGATCGTCGACCTGATGTACGAGAAGGGCATCCAGGGGATGCGCGACTCGATCTCGAACACGGCCGAGTACGGGGACATGACCCGCGGCCCGAAGGTGATCGGGGAGCCCTCCCGCGAGGCGATGCGCAAGATCCTCGCCGACATCCAGTCCGGTGAGTTCGCCAAGGAGTGGATCGCCGAGAACCGCGCCGGCGGCGAGAGCTTCCAGCGGATGCGCGAACAGGCGGCGGGCAGTCAGATCGAGCAGGTCGGCGGCGATCTGCGCGCGATGATGGCCTGGATCGACGAGGACCGCTAGCTCCCCGGAGCCGGGCCGCCCGCCCCCGCTGAGCCATGGCCGACTTCCGGGGGCGGGGCGATGGCGGGCACGAGAGCGAGCTGCTGCGTGCGGCGGGATTCACCCGCCGCAACACCCGCCGGGCGATGCTCGCGTTCATCCGCGAGGGGCTGGCAGAGGGCGAGGAGCTGCTCGAGCTGCACTTTCCGTCACCTATCGCCTGCAGATGGGGTTCCTGGCAATCACCGACCGCCGCTCGGTGGCGGGGATGTCGTGGGCGTTCCTGCCCTTCATCAAACGCTGGCGCTCCGTCCCGCACCGGCTGTTGGCGTCGGCGCGGGTGCGCCGCCGCGCCTGGGGCACGAGCCTGGATCTGCGCGGCGCCGAGGAGCGGCTGCGGGTCGGAAACCTCGAGGGTGACGCCGCCGCCGGGCTTCGCGATCGCGTGCTGGCGCTGGCCGAGCAGGCCCGCTCGCAGCCGGCCGTGCTTCCGCCCCTGACCCGAGAAGCCGGCGAGCCGTCATCGACGACGGAGCCAGATGACGGCGCCCGTCTTCTAGCTGGTCGTGGCCGGCGGCGTCCCCGGCGCGCCCGGGGTGATGGCGCCGGCCGCAGGTGCGTCGGGCCCGCGTCCCGTCGCCCCACCCGCGCCGGCGGCGATCAGGTCCGCCGACTCGTTGATCTTGAAGACAACGATGACGATCTCGAGATACAGGCGAACGAGGATCAAGTAGAGCAGGGACCCAAGCGGTGCGAGCACTAACAGCGTCAGGAGTCCCAGGCCCGTGCTGTTGTTGAAGGCGCTAACCACGACTATGACCGCGCCGATCGCGATCCCGATCATCGCCACGATGTAGACGACACGGATGATCTTCGGGGTGATCAGGGTCGTGAACCGCGTGTCGAACAGCGCTTTGAGAAAACCTTCCTGTTCCATGTGATGCTCCTCCGTCGAGTGATCGAGACGTCGCGAGCGTACTGCTCCGCTCGGCCGGCGATCGGCGCTTGACGAAGGGCAGGAACGCCCACGACACTGCCATTCTCGCCGACACTGGCCGCCGAGCCGGCCCGCTCACAGCCGGCAGCCCTTCCCGCCCCTGGCCCGCTCGGGTGAGCGCCATCATGGATGACGCTTTCGCATCACAGCCCCCGTCCGACGTCCCCGCGACCCCGCCCCCGGCGAC
>JBDTSW010000064.1:0-12482 GCA_039930945.1 bacterium | reverse complement strand
GCGGTTGAGCTGGTTCATCTCGAACTCGTACTCGAAGTCGGAGATCGCCCGCAGCCCCTTGACGATCGCGCCCGCGCCCAGATCCCGCGCGAAGTCGACCACCAGGTTGCTGAAGATCTCGACCCGGACGTTGTCGTGCTGGGCGGTCGCCTGGTCGAGGAACCCCTTGCGCTCCTCCGGGCTGAACAGCGAGTCCGACTTGCGGACCGCCTGACCGACGACTCCGACCACGAGGACGTCGAAGATCTTGGCCGCGCGGCCGATGATGTCGAGGTGACCGTTGGTGACGGGGTCATAGCTGCCCGGGCAGACGGCGATGCGCTGCTCAGCCATCGCCGCGCACCGGTCCCGCGTGGACGCGGATCAGGGTCTCGCCGTAGGTGCGCTCGGCGAGCACCGGCAGCGCGGTGCGAAGCGGCCGCCGCGCGGCGCTTTCGATGATCAAGCGCCCGCCCTCCGCAAGGCGGGGCGCAGCGAGGCTGTCGAGCTTGCCCTCAAGACGGTCGGCGAGTCTATAAGGCGGGTCGCAGAAGATCAGGCCGTAGGAGCCCCGATCGCGGCACAGGAAGCGCAGCACGTCCGAGCGCACCGGCCGGCAGCGATCGCCGAGCCCGAGCGCGTCCCGGTTGCGTGCGGCGAGCGCGACATCGAGATCGACCAGCGTCGCCTCGGTCGCCCCCCGCGACAGGGCCTCGATCGCCAGTGCCCCGGTGCCGCAGTAGAGGTCGAGCACGCGGTCGCCGGAGACGTCGCCGAGGATCGAGAACAGCGCCTCGCGGACGCGGTCGGCCGTCGGGCGCACGTCCGCGCCCTTGGGGGGCGAGACGAGACGGCGGCCGCGCAACTCTCCGGCGACGACCCTCACGCGGCGATCGACTCGGCGCGCTCGTCGCCGAATCGACCCCGCACAGCGTCGATCAGCGGGCCCAGCTCCGGCGCCTCCAGCGTGGCATGCTCATCGAGCAGCGCCAAGAGCTCGCGGCGGGCCGCGGCGAGCAGCTCGAAATCGTCCGGCAGCTCGGCCGCGCGGAAGCGGGGCAGGCCGTGCTGGCGGGTGCCGAGTATCTCCCCCTCCCCCCGCAGCGAGAGATCGATCTCGGCGAGCTTGAAGCCGTCGCGCTCGGCCTCGATCGCCTCCATCCGGCGGCGGGCCAGCTCGGAGCCGGCGTCGGCGAAGAGGATGCACTGCGAGGCATGCTCGCCCCGGCCGACCCTGCCGCGCAGCTGATGCAGCTGGGAGAGGCCGAAGCGCTCCGCGCCCTCGACCACGATCACGGTGGCGTTGGCGATGTCGATCCCGACCTCGACCACGCTGGTGGCGACGAGCACGTCGGCGCGGCCGGCGACGAAGGCCTCCATCGCCGCCCCCTTCTCGCGGGCGGGCATCTGGCCGTGGATCAGGGCGATCTCGAAGTCGCGCAGCTCGCTGCGCCGTAGTCGCTCGGCCTCCTCGGTCGCGGCCTTCGCCTCGAGCTTGTCGGACCCCTCGACCAGCGGGCAGACGATGTAGGCCTGACGGCCCTCGCGAAGGCGTTCGCGGACGAATTCGTAGGCGCCTGCGCGGCGATCCTCGCCCACGGCCCACGTCTTCACCGGCTTTCGCCCGGCCGGAAGCTCGCGCAGGGTCGTGGTGTCGAGATCGCCGTAGGCGGTGAGCGAGAGCGTCCTCGGGATCGGGGTGGCGGTCATGTGCAGGACGTGGGGAGCGAGGCCGTCGGGGCCCTTGGCGTCGAGCGCTGCGCGCTGGCGAACGCCGAAGCGATGCTGCTCGTCGACGACGCAGACCGCCAGACGGGCGAAGCCCACGTCGGACTCGATCAGGGCGTGCGTGCCGACGACGAGGGCCAGCTCCCCGGTGGCGAGGCGCTCGAGCGCCTCCCGGCGGCGGGCGGCGGGGGTGGCGCCGGTGAGTAGCGTGAACGGCACCGACTCGCGCGCCAGCAGCGAGGCGAGGGTGGCCGCGTGCTGCTCGGCGAGCGTCTCGGTCGGCGCCATCAGCGCAGCCTGGAAGCCGGACTCGACCGCGCGCAGCATCGAGTACACGGCGCAGACGGTCTTGCCGCTGCCGACCTCTCCCATCAGCAGGCGCTGCATCGGTCGCGCCTCGCCAATGTCTGAGTCGATCTCCCCGAAGGCACGGCGCTGGTCGGCCGTGGGCTCGAACGGCAGCGAGCGCAGCCAGCGCTCGGTCAACTCCCCCGCCGGCTCAAGGGCGATTCCGGGTTGCCTCGACTGCTGGCGCCGGCGCCGCGACACCAGCGCCGCCTGGTGCAGAAAGAGCTCCTCGAAGGCGAGGCGGCGGCGAGCCTGCTCGGCGTCTTCGGGCGAATCAGGGAAGTGCGCCGCGCGCAGGGCGTCCGCGGCCCCGGCGAGGCCGTGGCGGACGCGGACCGGCGCCGGCAGCGACTCGATCGAGTCGCCCGCCAGCCGGATCGCCTCCCAGGCCCACTCCCGCAAGC
Organism: bacterium; assembly: GCA_039930945.1. GTDB lineage: Bacteria > Actinomycetota > Thermoleophilia > Solirubrobacterales > 70-9 > JBDTSW01. The sequence goes on along the minus strand of JBDTSW010000064.1, from coordinate 10,023 downwards.
GCTGCGGGCGCAGCCGCTCGGAGGCGGGGTGCACGGGGACGATGCCTGTGGTGTGAAGCCCCGGCGGAGTGGCGCTCTGCCCGGCGATCTCGTGTGCTTCGACCTTGAAGTTGCGGCGGTCGAGCTTGCCGCGCAGGAGCACCTTCGTCCCCGGGCGCAGCTTCTCGGCAAGCCAAGCCTGGTTGAACCAGATCGCGGTCAGCGACCCGCTTGGGTCCGCGACCGTGGCCTCGAGGATCCGAAGCCGGCGGCGGGTCGGGCGCACCCGGGTCGAGCGGACCTCCACCAGGATCGTCGTCGGCTGATCGAACCTCAGGTCGGCGATCTCCTTCATCGGGGTCGGGTCCCGGTAGCCGTGCGGGATGTGCCAGAGCAGATCACCGAGCGTCGTGATCCCGAGCGCCTCCAGGCCCTCGGCCATCCGCTTGCCCACTCCCTTCAGGCTTGAGACCGAGGCCCCCAGGCGACTGGGCCGGGGGCGGGAGCGAAGCGGCACCTGGCGCAGCGCGGCGTGGTCGAGGCGCTCGCCGCTGCCCAGCGCCCGCGGGCCGGAGGGCGCTGTGGGCGTCTTCGCACCGGAGGCGATGCTCGCTGGGCTCATCACGTTCCAGCCTAGGGACGCCTAGCGACGGATCAGTCGCTCACTGCGCGGCGATCAGCCACCAGTAGGTGGGCTGGCCTCCGTCTTGAACCTCGAGCTCGGCGCCGTCGGCGAGCTCGAGCGCCAGCTCGACGGCGCGCAGCGGCGCCTCGTGTCCCTCGAGCACGGTGACGATCTCGGCGCCCTCGGCCAGCCCGGCCACCACCGCCGCGAGCGTCTCGGCGGGGTCGCCCCACGCCACCAGCTCGCCGTCGAGAAAGCCGACCGCGTCCCCGCGGTCGTAGCGGCCGTCGGCGTCGTCGCGGTCGGCCTCGGCCAGCAGGCCGGTGGCGATCGCCTCCAGCTCGGCCTCCATCCGGGCGGCGTTGTCGGCCGCCGGCGCCCCGGGGTCGAAGGCTCCCACCAGCGCCGCGAGCCCCGCCTGCTGCGCGGTCGAGGAGACCACGTGGGCCGGTCTTTCGGCGAGCCGGGCGGCCTCCCTGGCGGCCATCACCACGTTCGGCGAGTTGGGCAGCACGATCACCTCCTGGCCGGGCGCGGATCGGATTCCCGCGAGGATCTCCTCGATCGAGGGGTTGAGCGTGGTGCCACCGTCGACGACGCGGGCGCCCTCGGCGCCGAACAGCCGGGCGATCCCCGAGCCGGAGGCGACCGCGACCACACCGGTCCTCGCATCGCCGCGGCCTGCGGGAGCCGCCACGAACCCGTCCTTGGAGTGGAGGGCGGCGACCTGCTCGTGCATGTCGGTGGCCTCGAACTGGTCGACGTCGCCGTACTCCTCGCAGATCGCCCGCACGCGTTCGCGGTCGTCCGCATGGACGTGGACCTTGAGCATGGTGGCGTCGCCGACGACGGCGAGCGAGTCGCCCAGTTCCTCCAGCCGCGGGGCGATCGAGCGCGGATCGAGCGCGGTGCCAGTGACGATGCAGCTCGTGCAGTACTGGTAGCGCGAGTCCGTGTGCAGGCCTCCCTCGAGGTTGGCGGCCGCCTGGTGCGGGAGCGGTGATTCGCCCACCTCGGCGCCGCTGAGCCCGACGACGAGGCCCGCCAGGATCACGATCAGCCCGTAGGCGCCGGCGTCGACGACGCCCGCATCGGCCAGCACCTCGAGCTGTTGCGGGGTCCGCTCCAGCGCGTCCTGGCCGGCGGTGATCGCGATCCCCATCAGCTCGGCCAGGATCGCGTCCTGGGCCGCGTCGGTGGCGGCCTCGCCCCGGCCGGCCTCCTCCATCGCCGCGACCCGCGCGCCCACCGCCTCGTGGACCTCGCGGATCACGGTCAGCATCGTCCCCTCCTGGGGATCGCCGACCGACGACCAGGCCGCGGCCGACGCGGCGCCGAGCGCGTCGCGAACGAGCGCCGGGCCGATCAGGTCACCGCGGCGGGTCGTCAGCACCTCGGCGGCGCCGCGGACGATCTGGCTGAGGATCACGCCGGAGTTCCCGCGGGCGCCCATCAGCGCCGCGTGGGCGACGGTGGTGACGATCAGGTTGCGGTCGACCACCGCGAGCGAGGAGGTGCGCAGGTTCTCCAAGGCCTCGAGGACCGCCTCGATCGTCCCTGCCATGTTGTCCCCCGTGTCGCCGTCGGCGACCGGGAACACGTTCAGGTCGTTGATCTCGTCACGCCGCTCCTCGAGATGCGCGTGGGCAACCGCGACGACGTGATGGAACCGCTCGACAGAGGGATCTCCCGTCACAGCGGAGCTACGTTACGCGTGTTTAGTCACTTTGTTGGCCTTCAGGCAGCGGGTGCAGACGTAGACCCGACGGGGCCGCCCCGCGTCCGAGATTCGGACCTTCTGCAGGTTCGGGTTGAAGCGCCGGCGGGTCGCCACCATCGAGTGGCTCCGCGAGTTGCCGAACGCCGGGCCCTTGCCGCAGCTGTGACATACCTTGGCCATGCGACGCGGGATGGTAGCGGTCAGCTCCCGAGGCTCTCGCGCAGCGCGGCCATTCGCATCACCGCGATCGCGGCGCTGCGCCCCTGGTCACGCTTGTCGCCACCCGCTCGTGCCTCCGCCTGCTCGCGGGTGTCGCAGGTGATGACTCCGAAGGCACAGGGGACCCCCGTGTCGAGCTGCACCCGCTGGACGCCGCCCGCGGTCTCGCCGCAGACGAAGTCGTAGTGGTCGGTCTCGCCTCTGATCACCACCCCGAGGCAGGCGACGCCGGCGAACCGGCCCGACTCGGCGGCCCATTTCGCCGCCAGCGGCAGCTCAAACGCGCCGGGCACCTCGTGGGTGTGCACCGAGGCCGGGCTGACGCCCTCCGCGGTGAACGCCTCGACCGCGCCGTTGACCAGCCGCTCCGCGAGTGCCTCGTAGAAGGTGGCGACACAGATCGCGTAGTCGTCAGCCATCGCCGGGCTCGCTCGGGTCCGGGTCTGAGAGCGCCTGCTTGGAGACGTCGCGGCGATGCTCGTCGTGGATCAGCTCCTCATCGAGGGCGAGGCCCTGGTGGTGCAGGATGTGCCCCAGCTTGTCGCGCTTGGCCCGCAGGTAGTCCTCGTTGTGCGCGTTCGGCACCGATTGGATCGGCACCTGCTCGGCGACAGAGAGCCCGTACCCCTCGAGGCCATGGATCTTCTTCGGGTTGTTGGTGAGGATGCGGATGCTCGAGAGCCCGAGGTCGACCAGGATCTGCGCCCCGATCCCGTAGTCGCGCAGGTCGGCGGGCAGGCCGAGCTTGAGATTGGCGTCGACCGTGTCGAGGCCGTCCTCCTGCAGGCGGTAGGCCCGCAGCTTGTTCAGCAGGCCGATGCCGCGACCCTCCTGGGAGAGGTAGAGCAACACGCCCCGGCCCTCCTGCTCGATCATCAGCAGCGCAGCGGCGAGTTGCTCGCCACAGTCGCACCGAAGCGAGTGGAAGACGTCTCCGGTGAGGCACTCCGAGTGGACTCGGACCAGCACCTCCTCCGCCCCGTGAACCTCTCCCTTGACCATCGCGACGTGGTGCTTTTCGTCCACCAGTGAGCGGTAGCCGACCGCCGAGAACTCTCCGAAGGCGGTCGGCAGCCGGGTCGCGACCACTCGCTCGACGAGCTTCTCGTGGCGGCGGCGGTAGGCGATCAGGTCGGCCACCGTGATCATCTTCAGCCCGTGGCGGTCGCAGTAGGGGATCAGGTCGGGCACGCGGGCCATCGTCCCGTCCTCGTTCATCACCTCGCAGATCACCCCGGCGGGGATGACGCCCGCGAGGCGAGCGAGGTCGACCGCGGCCTCGGTCTGGCCGGTGCGCTCGAGCACCCCGCCCTCCTTTGCCTTCAGCGGGAAGACGTGTCCGGGCTGGACGAGGTCCTCGGGCTTCGAGCCGGGGTCGATCGCAACCTGGATCGTGCGGGCGCGGTCGGCGGCGCTGATCCCGGTGGTGACACCCTCGCGCGCCTCGACCGAGATCGTGAACGCGGTCTGGAAGGGCGACTCGTTCTTGGCCGCCATCAGGTCGAGCCCGAGCTCGTCGCAACGGTCTGGCGTCAGCGTCAGGCAGATCAGGCCGCGCGCCTCCTTCGCCATGAAGTTGATCGCCTCCGGGGTGGCGAACTGGGCGGCCATCGTCAGGTCGCCCTCGTTCTCGCGGTTCTCGTCGTCGCAGACGACGATCATCCTGCCGCGGCGGATCTCGTCGATCGCCTCCTCGATGGAGGCAAAGCCTGGCGAATGCTCCGCTCCCGCAGGAACACCACCGCCCGAAGCCTCCTCCGCTCCCGCCTCCAGCACCTTGCCCTCGGCTTGCGCCTCGGGCATTTCCCTGCTGCTCCCGCGTCCGGGGGCTTCGGGGTTCGCTTCGGTTCGGCGTTCGGTCATTCGGTCTCCTCGCTAAAGCCTAGAAGGCGTTCGGTGTAGCGAGCGATCTGGTCCACCTCGACGTTCACCCGGTCGCCCTCGGCCAGCCTCCCAAGGGTGGTGTGCTCGAGGGTCTCGGGAATCAGCGAGACCTCGAGCCCCGCCTCGTCGAGGCCGGCGACAGTGAGGCTGACCCCGTCGACGGCGACCGAGCCGTGCTCGACGACGTATCGGTGCAGCTGCGCGGGGAGCGCGATCCACAGCCTGCGGGAGACGCCATCCTCGGCGCTGGCAGCGACGGTGCCGACGGCATCGACGTGGCCCTGGACCAGGTGGCCGCCGAGCGGATCGCCGACTCGCAGCGCCGGCTCCAGGTTCACGGCGCCCCCCGGCGCCAGGTCCCCCAGCGTCGTCAGCGACAGCGTCTGGTTGATGACGTCCGCGGCGAACGCTCCGGCGAAGAGCTCGGCCACCGTCAGACAGGCCCCGGAGACGGCGACGGAGTCCCCCTCGCTCAGGCTCGGCGCCAGCGCCGCCCCGATTCGAAGCCGCGCGCCGGCCTCCGAGCGCTCCAGCCCGGCGACCGCGCCGACTTCCCTGACCAACCCGGTGAACATCACCATTCCTTCAGCCGCGCGCGGACGAGGATGTCGTCGCCGGACTGCTGCGAGGCGACCGCGAGCGGGCGAACGGCCACCTCGACGCGGTCGGGCCCCGCGGAGTCGAACAGGGGGCGACCGTCGCCGCCTAGGATGATCGGCGCGACGAACAGGCGCATCTCATCGATCTCCCCAGCCTCAAGGAAGGACCCCGCCAGCGTCGCCCCGCCCTCCAGCAGCAGGGACGTGATCTCGCGCCGACCAAGCTCTTCGAGCGCGGCCTCGACGCCGCCGGCGCCCTCGCCCTGAAGCGCGATCACCTCGGCCCCCACCTCGCGCAGCGCCTCGGCGCGCGGGGCCGGGGCGCCGGATCCGCAGAAGACGATCACGGGCCCCTGGTCGAGGGTGGCGAGCAGCTTCGAGCTCAGCGGCAGGCGCGCCCCCGTGTCGAACACGACGCGGGTCGGCTGGCGATGGGCGTCGACCTCGCGCGCCGTCAGCAGGGGGTCGTCGGCGAGCGCGGTGCCGATCCCCACGGCGACGGCATCGGCTTCGGCCCGCCAGCGGTGCGCGAGCGCTCGGCTCTGTGCCCCCGAGATCCACCTCGAGTCGCCGCCGGCCGTGGCGGTGCGGCCGTCGAGGCTGAGCGCGGACTTGTGCACGACCAGCGGCCTGCCGGTGCGGGCGTGCTTGCGGAAGGGCTGGATCAGCAGTCGGGCCGCCGTGGCCTCGGCTCCGCCGGCGAAGGCGACCTCGACGCCCTCGTCGCGGAGGATCCCCGGCCCCCGGCCGCTGGCCTTGGGCGAGGGATCGTCGCAACCGATCACCACGCGGGCGATGCCCGCGGCGACGATCGCCTCGGTGCAGGGGGGCTGGCGGCCCTGATGGGCGCAGGGCTCGAGGCTTGAGTACAGCGTCGCCCCGGCGAGGTCGTGGCCTCGTCGGCGGGCGTCGTCGAGCGCCGCCACCTCGGCGTGGACACCGCCCAGCTCGGCGTGAAAGCCCTCGCCGAGGACGTCGGCGCCGCGCACCACGACCACGCCGACGAGCGGGTTCGGGCTGACCCGGCCGGTGCCGCCGCCAGCCAGCTCGACCGCGCGCTGAAGGTGGGCGGCGTCGAGGTCGGCCGCGGGCTGCAAGCGCGGTGACACCTGGGTTCAACCCCTTTCGGGAGGGCGCTGATTGACTAGTCAGTCAATGGTAGCTCAGCCGGCGCCGACCGCTTCCGCGATCTCCCTGTAGGCAGCCGCGGGATCGTCCTCCTTGAAGATCGCGGAGCCGGCCACGAACAGGGTCGCGCCCGCCTCGGCGACGGAGCCGATCGTGGTGGCGTCGATGCCGCCGTCCACCTCGATCGCGGCGCTGGGCGCGAGCGCGTGCAGGCGGCGGACCTTGTCGGGCGAGGACTCGACGAAGGCCTGGCCCCCCCACCCCGGGTTGACGGTCATGCAGAGCACGTGGTCGGCGGCGTCCTCGAGCTCACCGGCGGCCTCGGCCGAGGTTCCCGGGTTGAGCGCGAGTCCGGCGAGACAGCCGGCGCCCCGGATCGCCGAGAGGGTGCGGTGGGAGTGGCGGTCGGCCTCGAGGTGAACCGAGATGCAGTCGGCTCCGGCCCGGGCGAACTCGTCCACCTGCTGCGCGGGCCGCTCGATCATCAGGTGGACGTCGATCGCACCGCCCGCGTCGTGGACCTGGTCGGCGATGGCCGAGACGATCAGCGGGCCGATCGTGATCGGCGGGACGAAGTGGCCATCCATCACGTCCACATGGATCACGCGGGCACCGGCGTCCATCACCTCGGCGACCTGCGTCCCCAGCCTGGAGAAGTCGGCGGAGAGGATCGACGGCGCGACCCGCAGGCCCGTGAAGGCCTCGCGCGGTCGCGGTGAGGGGTCATCGGCGGATCGCAGCGCTCCCATGTTCAGACCGGCTTCAGCATCGAGTGCCCGCAATGCTGGCAGAGAAGGTCCTCGTCCTCTCTCATCCTGACGATCGTCTGGTGCTCGCCGCAGTTGGGGCACTGCGAGACCAGCTCGTAGCGCCGCAAGCAGTAGACGCAGCGGTAGCGGCCCGGAAGCTGGGTGGGGCGCAGCCAGGGCTCACCGCAGCCGGGGCACCCGGGACGCGGCAGGGTCTTTGCGGAGTCCACGCTTCAACCCTCCCGGCGCCGGATCAGCGCCATGAAGAAGCCGTCGGTGCGATCGCGGTCGGGGCGCGTCTGCAGGAAGCGGTGGTCGTGCGCGGAGGCGAGCGTCGGGTGGCCACGCCCCAGATCCTCGGCCTCGAGCTCGGGACGAGCGGCCAGCGCGCCGGCCACCACAGCCTCGTTCTCGGCGCGCGAGATCGTGCAGGTCGAATAGACGAGCCTCCCGCCGGGGCGCACCGAGGCGGCGCCGTTGACCAGGATCTCGCGCTGGAGGACCGCCAGCTGGTCGGCCTGGTCGGCGGTCTTGCGCCAGCGCGCGTCCGGACGTGCGGCCAGCGCTCCCAGGTCCGTGCACGGAGGATCCACGAGGACCCGATCGTAGCCCGCGCCGAGGTCGGCGACAGCGGCGTCGGCCTCGACCGGGCGAACGCACCCGGCGCCGGCGCGCTCGGCCAGCGCGGCTATCTGCGACGCGCGGCGGGGGTCCAACTCGATCGAGCGCACCTCTCCGACATCACCCATGCGCGCGGCGATCGCCGTGGACTTGATTCCCGGCCCGGCGCAGAGGTCGAGCACACGCTCACCGGGCTGCGGGTCCAGCAGGCCGGCCACCGCCTGAGACGCGCGGGACTGGGGGACCATCTCGCCGGCGGCGATCCGCGCCCTCAGCGCCTCCCCCCAGCGCCCGCCGGCGACGAGGGTTTCCGGCAGGCTCAGCAGCGGGTCTGAGCCCGCAGCGACCGGCTCGACCCGCTCGCCCGCCGTGCGAAGCGTGGCCGCGAGCGCGGCCGGGTCGGCCCGCAGGGTGTTCACCCGCAGGGCGCGCTCGGCCGGCTCGTTCATCGCCGCCATCAACGCTCGGGCGCCGTCGGGGCCCAACTCCTCCCACCAGCGCGCTGCCAGCCAGCCCGGGTAGGAGTGAGCGACCGCGGCGCCCTCCGGAGTCGAGTCGTCGAGCCCGGCCAGCAGCGACGCCGGATCCCTGGAGGCCTGGCGCAAGACAGCGTTGACCAGCCCCGCGGCCGCCGCTGCGCGGCCACCGGCGCCGCCCGCGCGCATGCCGCCCTTGGCCAGCTCGACCGCCTCGCCGACCGCCGCGTGCGCGGCCGCACCGTCGGAGAACAGGAGCTCGAAGAGGCCGAGGCGAAGCCCCGCGCGCAGCGGCGGGTCGAGCTGCGCCACCGGCCGACCGGCGAGCCGGGCGGCGAGGTGGTCAGTGGTCCCGCGTCGCTGCACCGCTCCGTAGGCAAGCCGCTGGGACCGCGCCCGCTCGGCACCCTCCAGCCCGTGGCGATCGGCGGCCGAGCGAAAGGCGCGGTCGGTCCAGGCATCGTGCTCGAAGGTCCGGCGCAGGGTCTCGAAGGCCGCCCGCCGGGCGGGCGTCGCCCGGCGTCCGTCCTCAGAGCGCCCGGCGCGGGACATCGTGGCCACGAAGATATGCCTCGGCCGGCATCGGCCGGCCGCCCGGGGGCTGGACCGAGCCCAGGGCCAGCACGCCCTCGCCGCAGCCGAGCAGCAGCTCGCCGCCCGCCGGCTCCAGTGCGCCGGCCGGCAAGGCGCCTTCGCCGACGCGGGCCTCGCGGACGCCGAGGCGATCGCCTCCCTCGAGCTCCAGGTAGGCCCCCACATGGGGGGTGAGGGCGCGGACGGCCCGCTCCAGCTCGACCGCGGGGCGGGTCGGATCGAGCCGGCGATCGCCGGCCGAGATCTTCTCCGCGTAGGTCGCCTGGCCGTCGTCCTGGTCGGCCAGCTCGAGCTCTCCCCGCTCGTGCAGCTCCAGCGCCCGCAGCATCAAGACGGCGCCGATCTCGGCGAGGCGGCCCGACAGCGACGCGAAGTCCTCGCCCGGCTCGATCGTCGTCCGCTCCTGAAGCGCGATCGGGCCCGAGTCGAGCCCCTCGGCCAGACGCATGATCGTTACCCCCGTCTCGGTGTCGCCCGACATGATCGCCCGCTCGATCGGAGCGGCGCCGCGCCAGCGCGGAAGCAGCGACGGGTGGATGTTGAGCATCTCCGGCTGGGAAAGCAGTGGTTCGCGGATGAGCTGGCCAAAAGCGCAGACGACTCCCACGTCGGGCCCTTCCGCACGGATGCGGTCGAGGGTCGCGATCTCGTTCAGGTCCTCGGCCTGCAGCAGCTCGATCCCGGCGCCCTTGGCGACGATCGCTGCCGGCGGCGGGCTCAACTTTCGCCCCCTCCCCCGGCGGCGGTCCGGCGGGGTGACCACCAACTGCGGCCGGTAGGGCGAGACGGCCAGGACCCGCAGCACGATCGCAGCGAAGTCCGAGGTGCCGAAGAAGACGGTGCGCTCTCCCACCGCGTCAGACGGGCTCGCCGCCGTGCTCCCGGCTCGCGGCCTCACGCTCCGGTTCGTCCACCGGAGGGGCGTAGGTCTCGCCCTCACGCAGCGCCCGCAGGGCACCCTTTCGCTGGTCGCGCTCGGTGCGATCGAGCGTCAGCACACCGTCGAGGTGATCGATCTCGTGCTGCACCACCCGAGCCTCGAGGCCCGCCGACTCCAGGGTCAGCGGCTCTCCCGCCAGGTCCTGGCCCCGGACCCGCGCATAGAGGGCGCGCTCGACGTCGACCGTGATCCCAGGAAGGCTGAGACAGCCCTCCTCGGCGGTCGCCGCCTCGTCGGACAGCCACTCGATCTCGGGGTTGGCGACGGCGGTCGGGGTCGCATCGGGGCCGGCGGCGAAGACCAACAGGCGCTGCATCACGCCCAGCTGGGTGGCGGCGAGGCCGACTCCCATGGCGCCGCGCATGATCCCGATCATCCGCCCGGCTGCGCGCTCGAGCTCGGGGTCGAACCGCGTCACCTCCGAGGCGCGCGACTTCAGCACCGGGTCTCCGAAGGTGCGGATCTGGGCCAGGGCCTGGGCGCGGCGTT
>JBDTSW010000063.1:0-12861 GCA_039930945.1 bacterium | reverse complement strand
TCGAAGAAGGCGCGATCACGCGGGACAAGCGACGGGAACGGCACCGGGCCAAGCTACCAATCCGCCACGACATCGGCGATTCGCCGGGCCGCGTGGCCATCCCACAACGGCGGCGGCTGCGGAGTCTCGGCGCCGCCCGACGCGATCAGCTCGGGGATCTCGCGGATCCGGCCGGGGTCGAGCCCCAGCAGGGTGTTGGTGCCGGCGCGAACGGTGACCGGGCGCTCGGTGTTGTCGCGCAGGGTGAAGCAGCGAACGCCCAGGTAGGTGGTCTCCTCCTGGATCCCGCCGGAGTCGGTGAGCACCGCGGCGGCGTCGGCCTCGAGCGAGAGGAAGTCGAGGTAGGAGACCGGGTCGACCAGCTCGACGCCGGGCGAATCGGCATCGCCGAGCATCTTGCGGGTGCGGGGGTGAATCGGAAAGACCACCGGCAGTTCGCCGGCGACGCTCGCCAGGGCCGCGATCGCCTCGCCGAGCAGGCGCCCGGCGACGAGCGCCGGGCGATGCAGCGTCACCAGCAGGTATGAGCCCGGCTCGAGGCCGAAGGCGGCGGCCGCGCCGCGGGCGCGGAAGCGCTCCTCGAGGGCGACCAGCGTGTCGATCATCGTGTTGCCGACGAAGCGCATGCGACCGTCGTCCACGTCCTCGGCGCGGAGGTTCGTGATCGCCTCCTCGGAGTGCAGGAAGAGAAGCTCGGAGAGGTGGTCCGCGACCATGCGGTTGACCTCCTCGGGCATCGTCCGGTCGAAGCTGCGCAGCCCCGACTCGACGTGGCCGACCGGGATCCCGTGCCGTGCCGCGCACAGCGCCGCGGCCAGGGTCGAGTTGACGTCGCCCGGAACCAACACCAGATCGGGGCTCTCGGCCTCGAGCACGGGCTCGAGGCGCTCCAGCACACGGGCGGTCTGCTCGGCGTGCGAGCCCGAGCCCACGCCCAGCAGATGGTCCGGCTGCGGCACGCCGAGCTCGTCAAAGAAGACGTCGGACATCGCCCTGTCGTAGTGCTGGCCCGTATGGACGATCGAGTTGTGCCAGCCGTCGCGCTCGCGGGCGGCGGCGATCACCGGCGCCATCTTGACGAAGTTGGGACGCGTGCCGACGACGTGGACGATGCGCATCGCGCTTTCAGACGTGGCGGCGGAGGAACTCGACCTGGTCTGAGACGGCGCGCTCGAACGGCTGGCCGCGGTAGATCTCGAAGTGCGAGAGCGGGTAGGTCAGCAGCTCGCCGCGCGGGGCTTGCTCGGCCGCCTTCAGGGCCGGCCCGGGGGGCGTGATGTGGTCGTCTGTGCCCACCTGGAAGAGGATCGGGCAGCCGACCTCGGCGGCCCTGCGGCCAGGTGAGTACAGCGCGAAGGTGAGCATGATCCTCGCGGGAACCTCGTTGCGCCACTCGAAGCCCTGCGGGTACATGCCCGCGTAGCCTTCGGCCGCGTGGTCGCCGGTCATCGTCGCCAGCGACCCCGGAGGGCCGATGATCGGGATGTAGTGCGGCGCGCGCCCACTCAGCGCCCACGCCCGGTCCAAGAGCCCGTGAGCGGTAAGCGCGGCGGCGCGGCGAGGCTCGACCTGGCGCAGGGTGGCGAGCCCGTCGGTGTGGGGGACCTGGGCGATCGCGGCTGCCAGCCGGGGCTCGGAGGCGGCGGTGGAGATCACGTGTCCGCCGCCGAACGAGGAGCCCCAGGCGACGATTCGGTCGCGGTCGACGCCGTCGAGGCTGCGCGCGTGGGCTATCGCCGCGCGCCAGTCGGCGTGCTGTCGGGCGATGTCGACCAGCTGGCGCGGCTCCCCCTCGCTGTCGCCGAAGTGGCGGTAGTCGAAGGCAAGGGCGGCGAAGCCGGCGTCGGCGAAACGCTGGGCGTAGGCGTCGAGGCGCGCCTCCTTGAGGGCGCCGAATCCGTGCGCGAGAACGACGCAGGCAACCTCACCGTCGGCCCGCGGCGGCCGGAACAGCCAGCCCTCGCACCGGGACCCGCCGGATGCGAAGGCGACGGTGGAGCGCTCGACCGCGTCAGTCGCGGAGGGCATCGATCCGGCCAGCCAGCTCGAGGTCGGCCTCGGTCAGGCCGCCCTCGGCATGGTTGGTGATCGAGACGGCGACCTGATCCCAGGAGATCTCGAGATCGGGGTGATGGCCCATCTCCTCCGCCGGCGCGACCAGCTTGTCGACGAACGTGACCGAGCCGACGAAGTCGCCGTTCGAGTAGGTCTTGGAGATCGCGTCGCCGGCGCGGCTCCACCCTTCCAGGCCGGAGAGGCGCTCGTCGATCTCCTCGTCGCTCAGCAGGGCCACAGGCTCACACTATTCGGTTCTCTCCCAGGCTAAGGCGGTAGGCGCCCGCGAGGAGGCTCGGCTCGGCGCTCCGGGCTGGCTAGGGTGGCGTCAGTCGCAATGGCAGTCCACCGCGCCGAGCAGGCGATAGAGATCTCCGCCGGGGCCGAGGCCTGCTTCGAGGCGATCGTCGACTACGAGACCTTTCCCGCCTGGCAGGGCGCCGTCAAGAACGTCGAGGTCCTCTCGCGCGACGGCGACGGACTGGGCGAGATCGTCTCCTTTCGGGTCGACGCCGACCTGCGCGAGGTCACCTACAGCCTGCGCTACCGCTACGACCGCCCCGGCCGGGTCGAGTGGGAGTTCGTCGAGGGCGACGACGTCGCCCACGTCAGGGGCGAGTATCGCTTCGAGCCGAAAGGGGAGGCCACCGTGGCCACCTACGTGCTCGGCATCGCCCCAGGGATGCCCGTGCCCGGGTTCGTCGTCAACCGGATGAACCGGCAGGTGATGTGGCGCTCGGTGCGCGAGCTTCGCGACGAGGTCGAGCGACGCGCCGGCGTGCGGGCAGTCAGCCCGGCTAGCTGAGCCCGGGCAGGGTAGCCAGGTCCGGGGCGCCCGCCGCCGCGGCCGCCAGGGCCCCGGCGAAGGCGAGCCCGCCGAGCGCGATCATCACCGCGATCTCCGCCGCCAGCTTGTTCTGCATCCGGGTGCGCTCGAACCGGGCGACGACCAGGGCGGCCACGGCCCCGCCGATCAGCCCGCCGACGTGGCCGCCGATGCTGATGTTCGGCACCGAGATCGTGAACACGAGGTTGATCAGCACGTAGAAGCCGATCTGGGAGGCGAGGCTCTCGAGGCCTCGGCGGCGCGCCATCACGAACGCTGCCGACATCAGCCCGAAGATCGCCCCAGACGCGCCCACCGTGAGCTCGTTCGGGTCAAGCACCAGCGCCCCGCAGGCGCCCGCCAGCAGCGAGACGAAGTAGATCCCCAGGAAGCGGGGGGTCCCCACCGCCGGCTCCAGCAGCGAGCCGAGAATGTAGAGCGCGAACATGTTCAGCAGGAGGTGGAACGCCCCGGCGTGCAGGAAGCCGCCGGTGATGATCCGCCACCACTCGCCCTGAACGTCGATGGCGACGGCGTTGAGCCCGCCATCCTGGATCAGACCGGCGCCGGCGCCGGTGGAGACCGCGCCGCCGCCACCCAAGAGCTCGGCGACGAAGGCGAGCGCGTTGAGCGCGATCAGGACCTGGGTGGCGGGCTTGGCGCCGCCGCCGAAGCCGCCGAGGCTGACCGAGCGCACCTGGGTCCGCTGACGGGCGCACTCCGGGCAGCGCATGCCGACTGGCGTCGAGATCATGCAGTCGGGGCAGATGGGCCGGGCGCACCTCGAGCAGGCGACCTTGGTCTCGCGGCCCGGGTGGCGGTAGCAATCGGCCATCGGGCGGAGGAGCCTAGAGCGCCTGGAGGCCGCAGAGCGGCCCGGCCGGATGATGCTCCTCCGCAGAGGGGAAGATAGCGTCGGCATCAACTCTCCGAGGGAGGAGCAGGATGGAAGCATCGAGCCCGGCCCGCCTCTACTGCGCGCTGGTGGGCGCGGGACTGGTGATCGCCGGGATCATCGGCTTCTTCTACTCGGCCAGCTTCGATACCGGCAACTCGCTGAGCTCAGACGAAGCCCTGGGTTTGCTGGCCCTCAACGGTTGGCACAACCTGCTCCACCTCGCGATCGGGGTGACCCTCCTGATCGGTGCCAACTCGGCGGCGCGCGAGTTCGCGCTGGGGATCGGCCTGCTGTATCTGGTCCTGGCCGTCTGGGGTTTCGTGGTCACCGACAACGGTCACGGCGACCTCCTCAACCTGGTCCCGATCAACACCGAGGACAACTTCCTGCACCTGATCCTGGGCCTGACCGGGGTGGCGGCGGGCGCCGCGACCCCGAAGGCCGCGGGCCGGAAGGCCCCGGCGACCTAGGCCCAGCCCACGCTCCGGCTAACCGCGGCGGAGGTCGCGGAGGGCGGTCTCGGCGCTGGCGCGCAGCCCGGAAGGGCGGCGCCGGTGGCGCATGCCGACCACGATCAGCGCTCCGGCGGCGGCCCCGCCGACCGCCACGGCGGCGACCGGACGGACCCAGTTGCGGGGGTCGCGCAGCGACGCGAGCTCGCTCTCGGTGAGCTCGTCGGCCCAGTCCTGCAGGTCGGCCGCGGCCTGCTCGGTGAGCGTCGTCAGCGTTCCCTCGAGCCGGCCGGAGAGCCGCTCTGGCGGGTCGATCGGCCGCAGGGCGTCGCTGAGCAGCGCCTCGAGATCGATCTTGCTCTCACTCATCAGCCCCTCCCTCCGACGCGATCAGCTCCTTCAGCTGCTTGATCGCGCGATGGATCAGCACCTTCGTCGCCCCGTCGGTCTTGCCGAGGGCGCGCGCGATCTCGCGGTTGGACATGTCCAGCGCAAAGCGCATGATCAGCGCCTCGCGGCGCTCCTCCGAGAGGTCGTCGAGCCGGCGCAGAACGGCGCGAAGCTGCTCGCGGCCGGCGACGATCTGCTCGGTGTCGTGCGGGTGCGAAGGCGGCTCGATCGCATCGAGCGCCGCCTCCGGGCGCCGGGAGCGGTCGCGGTGATGGTTGGCGGCGAGGTTGTGGGCGATCCTGATCAGCCACGGCCGCAGCGGGCGTCCGTCGGATTCGCGGCGGGCCCGTTCGAAGTGCTTGTAGGCCTGCAGAAATGCCTGCTCGGTCAGGTCCTCGGCGTCGTGGTGGTTGCCCACCCGGTAGTACGAGTATGAGTAGACATCTCGCAGGTGCGCCTTGTACAGCTCGGAGAAGGCGCGGTCGAGCTCGGCCTTGGAGGCCTCGTCCGTCGTCGTGGCCGGTGCTTCGCTCACCGCTCGAGAGCCTAGCCATCGCGCCCCGCCCTCACGCGGCGCGGCGCGCGCGCTCGGCGCGGCGCATCCCGGCGACCCATTCGCCGGCGTCGATCTCGCCCGCGACCAGCGCCGCCAGGCCCTCCAGCCCGGGTGCCTCCACCCCGGCGGCGGCGACGGCCGTCGCCAGCAGGGGCACCGAGTCAAGTGCCTCGGAGGCCTGCCCGATGCGCCCGGGGATCTGCTCGCTCGGGACCCCGGCGCCGAGCAGCTCGCCCGCCCGTCGGTTGCGGCTGTTCGGAGCCAGCACCGTCGCGGTCAGGTCGCCGACGCCCGCGAGGCCGGAGAACGTCTCCAGCTCGGCCCCCAGGCCCAGCGCCCACTCGACGCACTCGCGCCAGACCCCCGCGGCGGCGATCCCGGCCGCGTTCATGCCGTGAGGCTCGGCCGCCGCGGCCGCCAGCGCTGCGGCGTTCTTGGCCACGCCGGCGATCTCGACGCCGACGACGTCGTCGGTTCGCTCGCAGACCAGGCCGGCGCGGTCGAAGACCTCGCCGAGCTGCACCCGCAGGTCGGTGTCGGTGCAGCCGAGCACGAGCGCGGCCATCCCGGCCGCCGCCTCACGGGCATGCGCCGGACCACCCAGGCAGGCGATCGACCGCGCCCGGATGCGCTCGGAGACGTAGCGGTTGGGGAGCACGCCGCCCGGGTGGACGAGCCCCTTGCTCAACAGCAGAACGGCCGAACGCGAGCCGATCCGGTCACCGAGGGCACCGACCGTCGCCGGCAGCCCCACCGACGGAACCGCGAGGCAGACCAGGTCGCAGGCGCCCAGCTCGATCTCGGCCGAGCGGTGGATGGTGATCTCGCCGGCGAGCTTCACCCCTGGCAGGAACTTCTCGTTGACGCGCTCTCGGGCCAGATCCTTGGCCTTCTCCGCTGAGCGCGTCCCGAGCTGCACCTCGACCCCGCCGCGCGCCAGCAGGACGGCCACCGCGGTCCCCCAGCTGCCGGCTCCGATCACCGCAGCCTTGCGCAGCGGCGGCAGGCCGCCCAGCCACTCCCACTGCAGCTCGATGTTGGGCCAGATCCGGTCGGTGACCCTGGCGGCGAGCGCGGGCGAGGGGCGTTCGGTGCGCGGAAAGGTCATCGGGCGACCGGCCCGGAGCTTGACCTTGCGCGGGCGGACCCGCCAGCCGCGGCGAACCTGGTCGGAGCCGTGGACGGCGACCGGTAACACGGCGGCGCCCGACTCCAGCGCCAGGCGGCCGACCCCGCGCTTGGGGTTGCTGAGCGAGCCCGAGCGGATGCGGGTCCCCTCGGGGAAGATGACCACGGTGCCGCCGCGCTCTACCGCCAGGCGGGCGGTCTCCATCGCCGTCTCGTCGGACTGCCCGCGACGGATCGGGAAGGCGCCGAGGCGCGAGAGCAGCCAGCCCTGCCAGCGCCGCTCGAACAGCTCGACCTTGGCGACGAACTGCATCTGCCGGCGCCAGGGCAACAGCGCCCCGATCACAAACGGGTCGAGGAAGCTGCGGTGGTTGGAGGCGACGATCATGCCGCCGCGAAAGCGGGCGTGCTCGCGCCCCGTGCGCTGCAGGCGAAACCAGACCAGGAGGCAGGGGACGAGGATCGTCCTGATGACGAAGTACAGGGGCTTGTTGACGCCCCGGCGGCGGGCGTAGTCGTGGTAGGCCCGAAAGCGCTCGTCGCTGATCACGGAATCCGTGCGCGGCGCTGCCGACCGGCGGGGCTGGTTCGTTGCGGAGGTCACCACTTCATGCCTACACGCAGGCTGGACGCGCGTTACCCGTTTGCGACGGTGGCGAACGGCGTGCGTCGCTACCAGGCGGCTTCGATCAGCGCCCGGATCTCGTCGCGGTCGGGCGGATCGGTGATCGGCGCGTTCGCGACCCGGGCGCGGATCGCGTCCACGGCGGCCTCGACGTGAGCCCGGTCTGCCCCGCCTGCGGCGAGCGATCGAGGGCCGCCGCCGAGCTGCTGCAGTCGCTGCCCGAGTCCATCGGGAGGGCAGCCCAGCGCCTCGGCCAGGGCGTCGAGCGCCTGCGGATAGCGCACCCGCATCGCCTCCATCGTGTGCACCAGCAGCGCCGCGTTGGTCTCGGCGTGGGGCAGCCCCATCACCCGCACCAGCTCCTGGGCGGCGGCGTGATGGTAGCCGAGCCCGGCGCTGTCGACCGCGTGCGCGCTGAGCAGCGCCCCGAGGGCGAGCGCGGCGCGATCCCGGCCTTCCCGGGGCTGGTCCAGGGCCGCGGCGATCAGCTCGGCCCCGCGCAGCGCCGCGAGCGTGGCGACGGGGTTGGCGCCGGGACCGTACAGCGCCTCGGCCCCATGGGCGAGGGCGTTCATCGCGGTCGCCCGCAGGGGCGCCTGGTCGAGATCGGTCATCAGCGCGGGGTCGGCGAAGACGATCGCCGGGCGCACCCGGCGGGGCGCCTCGTGCCCGTTCGGCAGGCGGTGGATGCCGGTCATCTCGGCCCCCGATAGCGTCGTCGGGATCGCGGCCACTCGGCCTCCGCGAACCGCGGCGATCGCCTTGGCGACGTCGATCACCCTGCCGCCGCCGAGCGCGACCAGGCTCGGGGCCGTGACCTCGTCGATGATCGAGGCCGAGCAGTCGGAGACCCTCCCGGGGGCGACGAGGTGGACCGCCGTCGCCGCCTGAGCGAGGTCCAGCGGCGCCTGCCTCAGCGCCCGCTGGGTCGTCAGCAGCTCGAAGCGCTCCCAGCCCTGGCGGCGAAGGGACTCGAGCGCCCGCCCGAGCGCGCCGCCGCCGAAGACGACCAGCCGTGCGCCGTCACGCCAGATGAACTCGCGTCCGTTGGGGAGGTCGAGCAGGTCCACGGCCATCGAACTCATCTAAGCCCGGAGAGGGACTTGAACCCACAGCCTCCTGATTACAAATCAGGTGCTCTACCAGTTGAGCTATCCGGGCGCGGTGACTGAGGATAGGAGCGCGGCCGTCGCGGCACCTGGATCTAGAGCGCCACCTCGCGGCCGGCGAGGTGCTGGGCGACCTTGCGCTTGACGCGCTGCAGGGCGTTGTCCACGGTCTTGGTGTCGCATTCGACCCGCTTGCCGATGACCTCGTAGGAGTAACCGTCGAGATAGAGCGAGAGCACCCGGCTCTCGAGGTCGGAGAGAACGCTCGACAGGCAGGAGACGAGGCTGCTCAACTCCTCGGAGGCAATCACCCGCTCGGAGGGATCCTCGGAGAGCGGGCCCGGGAGAACCTCCTCCAGCGTCGCGTCCGAGTCGATCGCGGCGGCCGGGGTCTGGGCGAAGGAGACGTACTGGTTCAGCGGCGCGTGCTTGTTGCGCGAGGCCGTCTTCACCGCGGTGATGATCTGGCGGGTGACGCAGAGCTCGGCGAAATTGCGAAAGCTCGACTCGCGGTCGGTGCGGAAGTCGCGGATCGCCTTGTAGAGGCCGACGAGGCCCTCCTGGATGAGGTCGTCGGAGTCCCCGCCCAGGAGGAAGTACGACGAGGCCTTGAGCCGGACGAAGCCGCGGTAGCGGCGGACGATGCGCTCGTAGGCGTCGGCGCTTCCCCGCTTGGCGAGGGCGACGAGATAGGTGTCCTCAAGCTCGGGTCGAGCCTGATGGCTGGCGGTGGCAACGGCGGCTCGAGCCGGCGCTGCGGCACGCGGTTCCTGGATCGATGCGGTCGGTACGGCCACGGGGTCCTCCTATTCGGACCTTTCGTGGCGCCGGTACCTCCCGATAGGCGCCCTCTCCTATTCTGTTGGGTGTCCTCTTGGGCCGATACTCGACCTTTAGTTCACCCTTATCTGCAACCTTAGCCGCGTCGGCGTACTTCTGTCAACCCCCGGCGAGGTTCGTGCAAACTTCGTTGCAGTTTGGCGGGTTCGTCCGTCGCGGTTGCTAGAGCCGTCCCTCAGATGCCGCCGCGCTGGCGCAGGGCCTCGAAGATCAGCACCGCGGCCGCGGCCGAGACGTTGAGCGAAGCGACGCGACCGCGAACGGGAATCGAGACCAGCAGATCGCACGTCTCCGCTACGCGCCGGCGAAGCCCCTTCCCCTCCCCTCCTAGCACGAGCACGACTCGGCCGGTGAGGTCGGCCCGGGAGTACGGCGCCTCGGCGCCGGCCTCGGCGCCGTAGATCCAGGCGCCCGAGTCCTTCGCCTGGCCGAGCCAGTCCGAGAGGTTGGTGACGCGGGCGACCGGCAGATGCTCGACCGCTCCCGCGGAGGCCTTGCACGCTGCCGGGGTGATCGACGCCGAGCGCCGCGAGGGGATGACGACGCCCGCGGCGCCGGCGGCCTCCGCCGAGCGGCAGATGGCGCCGAGGTTGCGCGGGTCCTGGACCTGGTCGAGCGCGACCACCAGCGCCGCGTCCGCGCGCAGCAGCAAGCCGGGATCTGCGTATGGGTAGGGATCAACCTCGGCGGCGATGCCCTGATGGTCGGGGCTGCCCGCCAGGCGGGTGAGCTCGGCGGCGGCGAGGTCGTCGCTCGTCCACACCCGGCGCACCCGGCGGCGGCCGCGCTTGGCCTCGGCCACCGGGCGACGCCCGTAGACGACGTCGGACCGGCCCTCGTCAGCCTCGCGGGACAAGCCGCCCGCCCTCGGGCGCGTCGCGCACCTCGTAGCCGCGGTCGGCGAGCTCGTCTCGAATCCGGTCGGCGCGCTCGAAGTCTCGCGCGGCCCGCGCCTCGTCGCGCTCAGCCAACAGCGTCTGCGCCTCGGGGTCGGCGGCGCCCGAGTCGGCGAGCAACGACTCCAGGCCGACGAGCTCGAGCTGGGAGGCCAGCGCCTCGCGGGCCCCGCGGAGCGGGCGGCGGTTGGCCTCCGCGATCAGCTCGAAGATCGCGGCCATGGCGCGCGGCGTGTTGAAGTCGTCGGCGAGCGCGGCGAGGAGCGCCTCGCGGCGCTCGGACACGAATGGGTCCTCGTCCCCGGACTCGCGGACCGCGGGCTCGCGCAGGAAGTTGCGGATGCGCTCCACCCGCGAGCGGGCCTGGGCGAGCGCCTGCTCCGAGAACTCGAGCGGCTGGCGATAGTGGCCCGAGACGAGGAAGGCGACGACGGCATCGGGGCCGAAGCGCTCGATCGCCGCGGCCAGGCCGAAGATGTTGCCCTCCGACTTCGACATCTTCTCCTCGGCGATCCGCACCATCCCGTTGTGCATCCATAGCCGCGCCAGGGGCCGGCCGCGCCCAGCCTCGGTCTGCGCGATCTCGTTCTCGTGATGGGGAAAGACCAGGTCGACGCCGGCTCCGTGGATCTCGAAGTCGGCGCCGAGCAGCTTCTCGGCCATCGCCGAGCACTCGATGTGCCAACCCGGGCGGCCCTCCCCCCAGGGCGAGGGCCACACGCTGTCCTCGTCAGGCTTGTGGGCCTTCCACAGGGCGAAGTCGAGCGGATCCTCCTTCAGCGACGCGGTGCCCGCCTCCTCACCCTGGTCCATCTCGGCGGGGTCGCGATTGGAGAGCTTGCCGTAGTCGGGCTGGCTGCGGACGCGGAAGTAGACGTCGCCGCCGGACTCGTATGCGTGCCCGCGCTCGACCAGGGCCTCGATCAGGTCGATGATCTCCGGCAGTGTCTCGCTCGCCAGCGGCTCAGCGTCCGGCCTTCCCAGGCCGAGGCGGTCCGTGTCGGCGTGGTAGAGGCGGATCATCTCGGCCACGTGTTCTGCCGACGGCACCCCCGCCTCGCGCGCGGCCTCGTAGATCTTGTCGTTGATGTCGGTGATGTTGATCACCAGGGTCGGCCGGTAGCCGAGGTGGTCGAGGAACCGCCGCAGCAGCATGAAGACGACGAAGGGACGGGCGTTGCCGACGTGGATCCGCGAGTACGCGGTCGGGCCACAGGCGTAGATCCCGACCTCGGGCGGGTGCCCGGGGTCGAGCGGACGCACCTCGCCGCTGAGCGTGTCCCTGATCCGCACCTCGCGCACGCCTCGATCGTATTGCGCCGCCGCCGGACTACGTCAGCGGGCTAGGTCAGCTCGCGCTTGAGGACCTTGCCGGTGGCGCTGCGCGGCAGCGAGTCGAGAAACTCGACCTCGCGCGGGACCTTGTAGCGGGCAAGGTTCTTCCTCACATAGGCCCGGACCTCGTCCTCGCCGAGGTCCTCATCGTCGACGACGACCACGAACGCCTTCAGGCGCTGGCCGAACTCCTCGTCGTCAACGCCGATCACGGCGACCTCCTTGACGGCGCCGAGGCCGGCGATCAGGTCCTCCACCTCGCGCGGAAAGACGTTCTCGCCGCCCGAGACGATCATCTCGTCGGCGCGCCCGTCGATGAAGAGGCGGCCGGCGGCGTCGAAATGCCCGACATCCCCCGACGACAGCAGGCCCTGGTAGGTGTCCTTGCCGCCGCCGCCCGTGTATCCCTCGAAGGCCATCTCGTTGCCGACGAAGACACGGCCCGTGCCGCCCCTGGGCAGCTCGCGCTCGCCATCCTGGTCGACGATCTTGATCACGGTGCCGCGGGGGGGCTGGCCGGCGGTCCCGGGCGCGGCGCGCAGCTCGTCCGGCGTCGCGATCGTCGCCCAGGCGACCTCGGTCGAGCCGTAGAGGTTGTAGAGGTTGTCGCCGAAGCGGTCCATCCACTCCTCCGCCAGCGGGCCCGGCAGCGCTGAGCCGCTGGCCGCGGTGACTCGCAGCGAGGGCAGCTCGTAGGCGGAGAGGGTCTGGTCGGGCAACTGCAGGATCCGCTGCATCATCACCGGCACCACCACCAGCGCCGCCGCCTCGTGTGAGGCGATCGCCTGCAGCGTCTGCTCCGGGTCGAACTTGCGCTGGATCACGTAGGTGGAGTTGAGCGCAAGCCCCAGCATGAAGTGGGCGAATCCCCAGGAGTGGAACAGCGGGGCGGCGATCACCGTCGTCTCGCGCGCATGCAGCGGGATCCGCGAGAACATCGCCGCCAGCGGGCCCAGGGTGTCGGGCTGGCCGCGCTGGGCGCCCTTCGGAGTCCCCGTCGTCCCCGAGGTGAGGATGACGAAGCGGGCCGACTCGTCTGGCGGCGCGGGCCGCGTGTCGGGCGCGGACGAGATCAACTCGTCGAGGGCCGTGTGCGAGCCCGGGCCCTGCTGCTCGGGCCAGGCCACGAACCGCTTCGCGTTCGTCTCGGCGTCAGCGTCGCCGAGCAGCTCGGCGAACTCCTCGTCGTAGATCAGGGCGCCCGGCCGCTCGCGCTCCATCACCCCCTCGAGCTGCGGGCCCGAGAAGGCCGTGTTCAGGTAAAGGCCCTGCGCGCCGAGCTTGGAGACCGCGAGCGTGGCGTCGATGAAGCCGCGGTGGTTGCGGCACATGATCGCGACGCCGTCGCCCTCGCCGACGCCCTTGCCGGCGAGCGCGTTGGCGAGCGCGTTCGAGCGCCGGTCGAGATCCGAGAAGGTGAGCTCGCCGGCGTCGTCGCAGAGCGCGACCTGGTGTGGGTGGTTGATCGCGGCCCCGGCGATCCCGGCGGCCGGCGACGCGCCCCAGCGCAGCAGCTCGCGCACCGTCCGGGCGAGCTTGTCCGGCCGCAGGGGCCGCAGGACGCCGGCCCCGGCCAGGGTGCGAAGGTTGAAGGGGACGTCGGTGACCGGGCCCAGGGGGCCGATGCTGATCCGCTTGGCGATCGCGTCGAAACGGTCTGACATGGCGCCCGCCGAAGCCTAGATGGTTGATTCCGCGGCAGCGCGTGCGCGGGGGCGCGCGGGACCGAGCCGGTCGTGGTCGGCGGGCGA
>JBDTSW010000062.1:0-13232 GCA_039930945.1 bacterium | reverse complement strand
TCGCGGTGAACAGCGCCATCGCGCCCAACAGCCTGAGGACGGGCTCGCGGCCGCGCCAGACCGCGAGCGCCGCGCCGGCGCTCATCACCAGCAGGGTCAGCGGCCACAGCGCCCCGAACGACTCCTCGAGCCCGGGGATGAACCAGTCCCACCAGACCTGGGTGTCGTTCCAGTAGTGCGCCACCGCGAAGCCGGGACGCAGCTCGAACGCCCGCTCGGGCGCGGGGAGGTCGATCGGGCCGACCGAGTGCACGAAGGGGATCGGGTTGCCGGTCGCGATCGCGTTGCGGGCATACCAGTAAATGCCCGCGGCGACCACCGGCAGCGTCCACGCCAGCGCGGCAACCCGCCTCGCGCCCGCCGGCGCGATCACGATCACGCCGATCGTCAGCGCCGCCACGGGGGCGAGGAAGGAGAGCTTGACCCCGACGGCGATCCCGGCGGCGAGGCCGGCCACCGCCAGCGCCGAGGCGGCGATCCCGCGCCCGCTGACCGGGGCGTCGGGCGAGTCGTCCCGGCCCGGGCGGCGGGCCGCATAGCCGTTGACCAACAGCGCTGCCGCCGTGAGCACGAAGGCCACGCCGGTGATGTCGTTGAGGGCCTCGCCCGCCTGGAACTCGACCAGCATCTGGGCCCCGAGCGCGACCGCGCCGCCGATCAGCGCCTGCGGAGCGACGCCGTAGGGGCGCCCGATGCACCAGCAGGCCAGCAGGCCAAGCGAGAGGAACCCCAGGTTGAGGACCGGCGAGACGATGTCGCGGCCGAAGGCGAGGATCGGGACCGCGTGCAGGACCTCGGAGTTCGAGGGGTAGAACGAGGCGAAGAAGATCGGGTCGAAGAAGAAGATGTCGCCGAGCGAGCCGGTCTGCACGAACTTCGCGGCGAGCGGCATGTGGTACCAGAGGGTGTCGGCGCGGTCCATGCCACCGGCGAGGCTTCCCAGGGTCGGCACCATCCAGCCGGCGACGACCGCCGCGCACGCCGCCACCGCCAGGGTGACCGCGAGCGTTCCCGGCGCCGGGGCGGGCGGCGCGCCGGGGTCGGGCTCGCGACCGCGGGCAAGATGCCCGCAGGCCACCACGGCGATCCCGGCGACGACGAGCGCGGCGACGATCATCTCGACCTCGCCGAAGGCGCCGAGGGTGCCGAGCACCTCCGAGATCAGGATCACGGCGGCGACCCCGAGGACGATCTCGGCAAGCCAAGCGGGAGCCCCTCGCCATCCCGGCAGGATCAGCGAGCGCACCCGGCGAGCGGCGATCGCGAGCGCAGCGACGATCAGCGCCAACTCCGCGAAGCTGAGGACGTAGGCGCCCGCATCCAGCACCCGCTCGCTCTCGGGGGTGGTTGTGAAGGCGAAGGCGGGACTCACCGTGGCCCTGTCGTGGGGGCTACTTGATCACGTACGGGCGCTCGCCCTCGGCGATCATGCCGAGCCTGCGGGCCGCGCGATCGGCCGCGGCGGAGCCGTCGAGGCTGCCGGCGCGCGAGCGCAGCTGCGCGTTCTCTCGCTGCAACTCCTGCAGCTGGGCCTTCTCCGCGCCCGAGTCGCGCCAGGCGTCGACGAACTTGATCGCCGGTCCGACGTAGGAGGCGAGGATCGCGAAGAAGACGAGCACGAGCAGGACCCGGCCAAGCCTGTCCCAGCGGATGCGGCTGGAGCGCTGTCCCCCGCGCCGCCGAGCCGGTCGCGCGCGATACCCACGAGCAGCCTGGGCGCGTGCCGTCATATCCGGAGGTTCGACGCATGCGGTGGGCGTCCTGCCCATGGGCGACGTCATGCTCGCGGGCGTCACCCGAGCCGCGAGCCGCCGGGTCAGCCACGCTCGAATGCGCCGAGCCCTGGGTAGATCGCGGCATCCCCCAGCTCCTCCTCGATCCGCAGGAGCTGGTTGTACTTGGCCACCCGATCGGACCTGGAGGGGGCGCCGGTCTTGATCTGACCGACTCCGGTCGCCACCGCCAGGTCGGCGATCGTCGTGTCCTCGGTCTCGCCGGAGCGATGTGAGATCACCGCGGTGTAGCCGGCTTCGCGCGCGATCGAGATCGCCTCGAGGGTCTCGGTGAGGGTGCCGATCTGGTTGACCTTGATCAGGATCGAGTTGGCCACCCCGGCATCGATCCCCCGGCGCAGGCGCTCGGGGTTGGTGACGAAGAGGTCGTCGCCGACGAGCTGACAGCGGTCGCCGATGCGCTCGGTGAGAAGCCCCCAGCCGTCCCAGTCGGACTCGTCCATGCCGTCCTCGATCGAGACCACCGGGTAACGCTCCACCGTCTGCGCCCAGTAGGCGGCCATCTCCTCCGCGCTCAGCTCCCGCCCCTCGTGCTCGAGCACGTAGCGCGAGTCGGCCTTGCGGTAGATCTCGCTGGTGGCCGGGTCGAGGGCGATCTGCACGTCCGAGCCGGGTTCATACCCGGCGGCCTCGACGCCGGCGAGAACGGCCTCCAGCGCCGCCTGGTTCGACTCCAGGTCGGGGGCGAAGCCCCCCTCGTCGCCGACCGAGGTCGCCAGGCCGCGCTCGTGGAGGGTCCGCTTCAGGGCGTAGAAGACCTCGACCCCAACCCGTAGCGCCTGCGAGAAGCCGGACGCCCGCGTCGGCACCACCATGAACTCCTGGAAGTCCACCTTGTTGTCGGCGTGGACGCCGCCATTGAGCACGTTCATCATCGGCACCGGCAGCACCTTTGCCCCGGTGCCCCCGAGGAAGCGGTAGAGGGGCTCGCCGGCCTCGGCCGCGGCCGCCTTCGCCACCGCCAGCGAGACCCCGAGGATCGCGTTCGCGCCCAGGCGCGACTTATTCGGGGTGCCGTCGAGCTCGATCAGCGCGCGATCGATCGCGGGCTGATCGTCGGCACGGGCGCCGACGAGGGCGACCCGGATCTCGCCGTTGACGTTGGCGACGGCCTTGGAGACACCCTTGCCGCCCCAGGCCTGCTCACCGTCGCGCAGCTCGGTCGCCTCGAACTCCCCGGTCGAGGCCCCCGAGGGCACGGCAGCGCGCCCGGTCGCTCCGGAGTCGAGGTCCACCTCCACCTCGACCGTCGGGTTTCCGCGCGAGTCGAGGATCTGGCGGGCATGTATGCGGTCTATCGCGCCCATGTGAAGCGAAGACGCGAGACGCCGTGGGCGCCCGCGCAGGCGGGCAATTCTGCCAGGGTCGGCTCAATCGCGGGTGAAGGGTGCGCCCGGCGGCCGTCTGGGCCCCCCGCGCGCTCGCTACGCTCGCGGCGGATGAGGCGGGCGACGGCGATCGAGACCGACGACCTGCGGGTGGTGCGCGGCGGCCGCGACGTGCTCCCCGGGGTCTCGGTCGAGGTCGAGGCAGGCACCGTCACCGGCCTGCTCGGGCCCAGCGGCACGGGCAAGTCGACGCTGATCAGGGCGATCGTCGGGGTCCAGGTGATCGAGTCCGGCGAGGTGACGGTGCTGGGAGAGCCGGCCGGCTGCGCGGCGCTGCGAAGCCGGGTCGGCTACGTCACCCAGGCGCCCTCGGTCTACGCGGATCTCAGCGTGCGCGAGAACCTGGAGTACTTCGCCCGGGTGGCCGCAGCCGATCCCGCCCGGGTCGACCAGGCGATCGACGACGTCCACCTCGCCGATAACGCCGGCCGGCTGGTCCGCAACCTCTCCGGGGGCCAGCGGGCCCGCGTCTCGCTCGCCAGCGCCCTGCTGGCGCGGCCCGAGCTGCTGGTGCTCGACGAGCCGACGGTCGGGCTGGACCCGGTGCTGCGGGTCGAGCTGTGGGAGCTGTTCGCGAGTTTCGCCGCGGCCGGGACCACGCTGTTGGTCTCGAGCCACGTGATGGACGAGGCGATCCACTGCGACCGGCTGCTGCTGATGCGCGACGGCGACATCCTCGCCTCGGCGAGCCCGAGCGAGTTGCTCGAGCGGACCGGCGCCAGGGACCTGGAGCAGGCCTTCCTCAGGCTGATCCAGGAGGGCGGCCGATGAGCGCCCGCGCCACCGGCGCGACCGCTCTGCGGGTGCTGCTCCAGCTGCGGCACGACCCGCGGACGATCGCCCTGCTGATCGTGGTGCCGTCGCTGCTGCTGACGCTGCTCAGGTACGCCTTCGAGGGCCAGCCCGAGACGTTCGACCGCATCGGCGGCCCGTTGGTCGGCCTCTTCCCGCTGATCACGATGTTCCTCGTGACCTCGATCACGATGCTCCGCGAGCGCACCACCGGCACGCTCGAGCGGCTGATGACGCTGCCGCTGGCCAAGCTCGACCTGCTGCTGGGCTACGGGCTCGCCTTCTCCCTGGTGGCCGCGGTGCAGGCCGGCGTGGTCTCGCTGGTCTCCTTCGGCCTGCTCGGCCTCGACGTCGCCGGCTCGACCCTGGCGGTCGCCCTGCTGGCGATCGCCAACGCGCTCCTGGGGATGTCGCTGGGCCTGTTCGCCAGCGCCTTCGCCACGACCGAGTTCCAGGCCGTTCAGTTCATGCCCGCCTTCATCTTTCCCCAGCTGCTGCTCTGCGGGCTGTTCGTCGCCCGCGACCAGATGGCGCCGGTTCTCGAAGCCGCCTCCTACGCCCTGCCGATGACCTACGCGTACGACGCCCTCGAGCGGGTCTCGGTCGACGGCTCGCTGGGGACCGCCGGGGCGGTCGACGTCGCGGTCACCCTCGGCGTCACCCTGCTGGCGCTGGCGCTCGGCGCGGCGACGCTGCGCCGCCGCACGCCCTGAGGATCGCGTCGGCCGGGATCAGCCCTCGCGCACGACGAGCCCGACCGTCGCCGCGGCGAGGGCGGTCGCGATCACCGCGTTCACCGCGCACCACTGGCAGACCGCCTCGATCACGAACAGCTCCAGATAGGTGAGGTAGGCGCTGAAGCCGAAGCCGACCAGCGCCAGGCCGGT
Source organism: bacterium (assembly GCA_039930945.1). Taxonomy (GTDB): domain Bacteria; phylum Actinomycetota; class Thermoleophilia; order Solirubrobacterales; family 70-9; genus JBDTSW01. Next base: position 8,372 of record JBDTSW010000062.1, on the reverse strand, counting down.
CGCAAGCATCAGGCCCGCCTCGCGGCGCGTCGCCAGCGCGGTCACGATCGCGCAGTAGCTGAGCAGGCCGATCAGCGCGACCGGGATCCCGGCCAGCTCCGCGTACCTGGAGGCCTGCACCCGCTCACAGCCGCCACCGACGCAGAAGGGCTCGAGCTCGGCGTAGTGGACCCAGGTGAGGTAGCCGGCTACGCCGATCCCGGCGACGGCGAGCAACAGCGCCGCCAGCCACCAGCGGCGCGTGGCGGGTGTCATCGCGCCTGATCGAGAAACTCGTCGATGTCGGCGTCCAGGGAGCCGGCCTCCAGGGCCTGCACCTGAACAAGGCGCGGCGGCGAGCCCGCGCCGCCGAGTGCGAACGACGGCGTCGAGTTCACCCCGAGGCGCTCCGCAGCCGCGGCGCTGAGATCAAGGACCCGCTGCACCTCCGGCGAGTCCAGCTCGGCCAGCGCCTGCTCGACGTCGACGCCGGCCTGCTCGGCGATATCGCTGAGGAAGGCCTCGTCCACATAGCCCGAGTTCTCCGTGCCCTGGTTGCGGTAGAAGGCCTCGACGAAGTTCCAAAGGCGGTCCTGCAGGCTCGCGGCGGCCGCCATCCGCGCCGCCTCCTCTGAATCCGGGCCGAGGAAGGCGAGCACCGCGAAGTCGAGCTTGAGCTTGCCCGGGCGGACGTAGTCGTCGATCAGGCTGGGCACCGCCCCGGTCGCGAACTCCGCGCAGAAGGGACACTGCAGGTCGGCGAACTCGGTCAGGGTCGCCGGAGCCCCGGGCTCGCCGAGCACCGTGCCCTGCTGGGGGATCCCCTCCAGCGAGGGCCCCGAGCCCCCCGGCTCAGACGAGTCGTCGCCGCCGAGCGCGCTGACCAACACCAGGGCCACCACCGCCGTTGCGGCGAAGGCGGCGAGGACTAGAAGCTGGGTGCGCCGGCTCGAGCTCTGCACGAAGACGGAATCTATCTAGCTGCCCAGATCGGCGGCCAGGGCGAGGATCGCCAGCGTCCCCAAAAGCAGCAGCACCTGGGTGACGCCCGAGGCCACGGCGAGCCGCCTCCGGGTCGCCTCGGCGCCCTCGCGCGGCGGGCCGGCCTCGATCCGCTCGCGGGCCCGGCGGACGCGGGGGCCAAGGACGAGGCCGTGGATCAGCGCCAGCGCCAGAACCACGAGGAAAAGCACCGATTTCCAGATCACCGTCCTTCCCGGGTGGGAGTCCCCGAGCCCGTCCCAGCCGCCGAACAGGTCCTCGACCATGGAGTTACCGGAGATCAGCAGCATCGCCGCGGCGACGCCCGAGAGGATCAGGAAGCCGGTACCGATCACCCGGAAGAGCTCGACCCGCTGGGCGTCGGGCAGGGTGCGCCGGGCGCCGAAGGCGACCAGCCCCAGCACGATCACACCGCCCGCCCAGATCGCGGCGCCGAGCAGGTGAACGAAGAGCATCGGGCCGCTCATCGCCGCAGCCTACTCCGGGGGACTGCCGGCCGAGAGCCGCTGGCGGAAGCGTTCGGCCTCGGCCCGCAGCGCCAGCTCCGGGTCGACGCCCAGGCGGCGTGCCTCGTCGACGAGCGCGAACAGGTCCTGGCCGAAACGGCGCTCCTCGCTGGTGCGCTTGCCGGAGTCCGCGGGCTCGGAGGCCGCCTCGAGATCGCCGAGCCCCGCCGAGGCGGCCCGGCGCTGCAGCTTGCGGGCATACAGCAGCGCCGGCAGGTTCTCGGGGACGTCGGAGAACGGGCCCTCGGCGCCGCGGCCCTCGACCTCGCTCTTGATCCGGTCCCAGTTGGAGAGGACGTCGGCGGCGGTCGCGGGGTCCGAGGCGAGCAGCTCCCGAGCCTCGCTCTGCTCGAACACGTGGGGGTGGCGGCGGATCAACTTCGCCGTCATCCCCTCGGCCACCCGGGCGAGGCTCCCGGCCCCCCGCTCCTCCAGCAGCAGCGCCAGGAAGTGGACCTGGAAGAGCACGTCGCCGAGCTCGTCGAGGAGCTTTTCGTCGTCGCCACGCTCGGCCGCGTCGGCGAGCTCGTAGGCCTCCTCGACGGTGTGGGGGACGATCGAGCGCTCATCCTGCTCGCGGTCCCAGGGGCACTCACGGCGCAGGCGGCGGGTGATCTCGTCGAGGCGCGCCAGCGCGCGCAGGGTTTCGTCGTTTGCGGCTACGGCGCGGCGGCGGGCGGGGCGCTCTGCGCGCCGGCCGGCGGAGCACCCTGTGCGCCCGCCGGCGGAGCGCCGCCGGGGCCGAGCGGCGCGGCGCCCGGCGGCAGGCCGGCGGCAGGCGGCTGGATCGGCTTCAGCGGTCCCTGGGGCAAGACCGGGAGCTGCTCGCCGGGAAAGACGGCACCGGTGCCCGGGTTGACCACGTTGCGGGGCAGCGCCGGCGCGGGACAACCCGCGTCGAGGATCGCCGGATCGGCCTGCTCGCGCTCGGCCTCGTCGTCGATCGGGCAGGGGTCGGCGGCGGGGGGCGCGTTGGCGCAGAGCGCGACGGCGATCTCCTCCTGACAGAAGGTGCGCGAGGTCCACTTGGCGATGAAGTCCGAGCGGAACTGCTCGACGTCCTGGGCCTGGATGCCCTGCTGGAGCGTCTGGCGGATCTGGTCTGAGACGTCGTCCAGCGGCGCGGTCTGGCCGGGGTTGACCTTCTCAACCTGGATCAGGTAGCTGCCGCTTTCCCCCGTTATCGGGCCGACCGGGGACCCGGGCGCCGCCGAGAAGATCGCATCGTCCAGCGCCGGCTCGTTCTGTCCCTGGGAGACGTTCTCGCGCAGGCCGCCGTCGTTGCGGGTCGCCTCGTCGGTCGAGTACTGCTTCGCCGCCTTCTCCCAACCGGAGGGCGAGTCGTCCTGGTCGAGCAGGGCCTGCGCCTGCTCGATCTCCGCCTCGTCGGGGTTCAGGATCACCCGCACGTCGCGCGTCTCGGGAGTCTCGAACTGAACGAGGTTGGCGTCGTAGAACTCCTGCACCTCGGCGTCGGAGACGGTCGGCGGCTCGGGGGAGATCGCGTCGGCCTGCAGCCGCTCGCTGAGCGCGGTCAGCTCGGCCACGGCGCGCACGGCCTCCTCGTCGAACGGGGACTCGTCGAGGAACTTCTCATAGCCCTGCTTGCCGCCGAGCTGGTCGTTGATGATCGAGTCCAGGGCCTGGTCGACGTCGCGGTCGGTGACGGTGATGCCGCGCTCCGCCGCCTCGCCGCCCACCCAGCGACCCTGGATCGCGTTCGAGATCGCCGCCTGCTGGACCTGCTCGAACTGCGGATCCTCCGGGGGCGGGATCTCGCGAAGGTTGAGGTTGAAGGCGGCCTGCTCGAGGTTGGTCTGCAGCTCCTCGTCCGTTATCGCCGGGTCGGGAGCCCCCTCGACTACGGCCACCTCGTCGTCGGCCAGCGAGGGCTCGCCGATGTCGCCGGCGATCGCGAAGGCCCCGAGGGCCACCACCAGCGCCGCCCCCAGGACGAGGGCAACGAGCCGCTTCTTCTGCTCAGCCGAACGCACGAGCGCGGAACCCTACCGGGAACCCACCTTGGCGCTGTCGCTCGCCGCCGCCAGGGTCTTGGCGACCGCGGCGGCGAGGTCGGATACGGCCTTCAGCCGCGCCGCTGGGTCGTCGTCAACACGCAGGCCCAGCGTCTTCGTCCGCGACTCGTAGATCGCCTCCCGAACCCGCTCGCGAAGGCGCCCGACGGCGGCGGCGTCGAGCTCGAGCGGGGTGATTGAAAGGCGCCCGGAGCGGAACTCGACCGAGCGCGCTCCGAGGCGGCCAAGCTCGACCCGCGCGCGCTGCAGCTCGAGCAGGTTGGAGACCGGGTCGGGCGGCGGGCCGAAGCGGTCGCGCAGCTCGTCGCGCAGGGCCCGCAGCTCGCCCGGCTCGCGCGAGGCCGCCACCCGCCGGTGGATATCGATCTTCGCCGCCTCGAAGGGGATGTAGGAGGCGGGCAGGTAGGCGTCCACCTCGACGTCGAGGCGGACCCGCGCCTCGGACGCGGGCACGCCGGCCTCCTCCTCGGCCTGCACCTCTGCGACGGCCTCGTCGAGCAGGCCGACGTAGAGCTCGAAGCCGACGGCGGCGACGTGCCCGGACTGCTCGTCGCCGAGCAGGTCGCCGGCGCCGCGCAGCTCGAGGTCGCGCATCGCGATCGCGAACCCCGAGCCCAGCTCGGTGTGGTCCGAGAGCGTCGCCAGCCGGGCCGCGGCGTCGGGCGCCAGCCCCTCGGCCGAGGGGTAGAGCATGTAGGCGAAGGCTCGCTCCCGGGATCGGCCCACCCGGCCGCGGATCTGGTACGCCTGGGCAAGGCCCAGCTGATCGGCCCGTTCGACGATCAGCGTGTTCGCCTGGGGGATGTCGAGACCCGACTCGATGATCGTCGTCGCCACCAGGCAGTCCTGCTCGCCGCGCAGGAAGCCCATCATCGCCTCCTCCAGGTCGTTCTCGTCCATCTGCCCGTGGGCCTCGCCGAAGCTGACCTTCGGGCACAGCGCCCGCAGCCGCTCTGTGGTCCCGTGCAGGGAGTCGATCCGGTTGTGGAGAAAGAAGGCCTGCCCCCCGCGCTCGGCCTCGCGCCTGATCGCCCGCGCGACCAGGTCCTCGTCGAAGGGGCCGACGTAGGTGCGAATCGGCCTGCGGCCCTCGGGCGGCGTCTCGATCACCGAGACGTCGCGCAGCCCCGCCAGGCTCATCTGCAGGGTCCGCGGGATCGGCGTCGCCGACAGCGAGAGCACGTCAACCCTCAGCTTCAGCTGGCGCAGGAGCTCCTTCTGGCGAACGCCGAAGCGCTGCTCCTCGTCCACCACCAGCAAGCCCAGATCGGGGGCGCGCACGTCCCTGCTGAGCAGGCGATGGGTCCCGATCAGGATGTCCACCTTGCCCTCCGTGAAGCGGGCGAGGGTGTCGCGGACCTCGGCGGGCTTGCGCAGCCGCGAGACCATCTCCACCTCGACCGGGAACTCGCGCAGGCGCTCGCTGAAGGTGCCGAGGTGCTGCTGGGCGAGGATCGTCGTCGGCACCAGCACCATCACCTGCTTCGAGCCGGCGACCGCCTTCAGCGCCGCCCGCATCGCCACCTCGGTCTTGCCGTAGCCGACGTCACCGCAGATCAGGCGGTCCATCGGGCGCTCGGCCTCCATGTCCTCGCGCACCGCCTCGATCGCCTCGAGCTGGTCGGCCGTCTCGCGGAACGGGAACGAGCGCTCGAGCTCGACCTCCCACTCCGAGTCGGCCGCGAAGGGGTGGCCCTTGCGGGCCTTGCGCTCGGCGTACAGGGTCAGCAGCTCGCCGGCCAGCTCGCGCGCGGCGCGCCGGGCTCGCGACTTGACGGCCTCCCAGCGCTTGGACCCGAGCGCCGAGAGCTGTGGCGCATCCGTTCCAGCGCCGACGTAGCGGGTGATCTTCGTCAGCTGGTCGGTCGGCGCGAAGACGCGGTCCTCGCCGCGGTACTCCAAGTCGAGGTAGTCGCGGGTGACGCCGGCGACGGTCTTGGTCTCGAACCCGGCGAAGCGCGCGATCCCGTGGTCTTCGTGGACGACGTGATCGCCCACCCTGAGATCGACCGCGGCGGCGAAGCGGCCTCGCACCGCCGGCGGCGCGGCGGCGCGGCGGCGATGGACCAGCCGGCGGAAGGGGATCACCGCCAGCTTCAGATCGGGAGACGCGAACCCCTCGTTCAGCCGCGCCTCCGCGAAGAACAGCTGCGATTCGTCCTTGGCAGGCGTCGCCACGAGCGTGTGCGCTTGGAGCCGGTCGAGGTTGTAGCGGGTGCGCTCGGCCTCACCCTGGTGCTCGAAGGCGACGACCACGGCGTAGCCCGAGCGCAGCTCGCGCTCGAGCTGGGACTCGGCCTCGGCGATGCTGCGAGCGGGGGAGCTTGGTGCTTGGGCGCGGAACTCCAGCTCTTGGCCCGACTCCGCGCCAGAGATCGTCAGCGCGGCGCGGTCGGCGAGCGGGCCCGCGACCTCGACGTACAGGTGCCGGGCATCGTCGGCGTGCATCGCCGTGGTCACGTCCTCCCAGTGATCGCGCAGCGCCGGCTCGATCTCGTCCGAGCCGGCGACGACCACCGCCGCCTCGTCGCCGAGCAGCTCCAGCGCGGCGCGCAGGGCGGCCAGCGGCAGCACGTCCACCACCGACAGCGTGCTCCGCTTCGCCTCCGCCGCGGTCTCCTCGGCGCCATCTCGCAGCTCCTCGAGGGCCGCCTCGGCCAGCTCGCGCCGCTCCAGCGACAGCTCGGCCGCCGGCTCCAGCTGCAGCTCCTGTGCCTCTCCCAGCGAGCGCTGGGTGAAGGTCGAGAACCAGCGGATCGACTCGATCTCGTCGCCGAACAGCTCCAGCCGGGCGGCACGCTCGGAGGTCGCTGGGAAGACGTCGAGGATGTCGCCCCGCACGGAGAACTGGCCGCGGTCGGAGACCTGGTCGGTGCGCTCGTAGCCGGCCTCGACCAGGAGCTCGGCGACGTCGCCGAGATCGACCTCCTCGCCGCAACGAAGCTCGAAGCCGGCGGGCCGCAGGGATGCATCGGGGACCGCCTCCGCGAGGGCGACGGCGCTGGCGACGACGACCGGGGGCGGATCGTCGCCCGTGGCTTCCCACCCGGTGAGCGCGTCGAGCGCGGCGATCCGCAGGCCGACCAGATGGGGAGGCGGCGCCAGGTGCGACTCATAGCCGGTCCCGCGGGAGGGGTACAGGCGCACGGCCCGGGGCGCGAGGTAGGCGGCCAGCTCGCGCGCGAGGTCACGCGCGCCGATGTCGTCGGCGGCGACGATCAGCGCCGGGCGCCCGCCAAGGCCCTGGGCGGAATCGACCAGCGCCGCGAGCAGGTAGGGCCGGATCGGCCCCGAGAGCAGGGCCTTCGCCGCGGGCGCACCGGCCTCGGCGCCGGCGCGCGATGAGTCGGCGAGCTGCGCGAAGCGCTCGTTTTCGGTGGCTATCTGAAGCAGTGGTCTCAGCGACACGACACGCAGAACGACCGGACGCCGGGTCCGGCCGAAGACCGGCCCATGGGGACCGGCCGACCCATTCTAGGACGGCGCCTGACGTACCCTGGGAGCGTGGACCTCGAGCTCGTGCAAAGCACCCTGGCCGAGCGCGGTGAGCCCGCCTACCGCGCCCAGCAGGTGTGGGAGTGGGCGGCGCGAGGAGCCGGCGGCTACGCCGAGATGACGAACCTGCCGCTCCAGCTGCGCGAGGCGCTGGCCGAGCGGGTCCCCTTCTCCACCCTGCGCGTCGACCACCAGGCCCGCTCGGTTGACGGCACCGTGAAGGCGCTGTTCGCGACCTCCGACGAGCGCCCGCTGGAGGCGGTGCTGATGTCCTACCGCGACGGCCGGCGCTCGATCTGCGTCTCCTCGCAGTCGGGGTGCCCGCTCACCTGCACCTTCTGCGCCACCGGGTCGATGCGGTTCGGCCGCAACCTGACCGCCGGCGAGATCGTCGACCAGGCCCTGCACTTCCTCCGCCTCGGGCCCGTCAACCACTGCGTCTTCATGGGCATGGGCGAGCCGATGATGAACCTCGACGCCGTGCTCGCCGCCTGCGAGCGGTTGCCGGACCTCGGGATCACCCACCGGCGCACGGCGATCTCGACCGTGGGCTGGACGCCGGGGATCGACCGCCTGGCGGAGTCCGAGATGCCGATCCGGCTGGCGCTCTCGCTGCATGCGCCCGACGACGCGCTGCGCTCGCAGCTGATGCCGGTCAACGACCGTTATCCGATCGCCGAGGTGCTGGCCGCCTGCGAGCGCCACCACGCGCGCAAGCGCCGGCTCATCTTCGTCGAGTACGTGATGCTCGGCGGCGTCAACGACCGCTACGAGCAGGCGGTCGCCCTCGCCGGCCTCCTCGACCCCGCCGTCTACAAGGTCAACCTGATCCCGTTCAACCCCACCGACTCCCGCTATGTGGGGTCGAGCCGCAGCGCCACCGAAGCCTTTCGGGCAGCGCTCGAAGAGCACGGCCTGCGCACCACCGTGCGCCTCACCCGCGGCCAGGACATAGACGCCGCCTGCGGGCAGTTGGCTGCAAACACTCCGCCGACATCCTCCGCTTCGGCATAACTCCGGCCAGATCCTCCGCTTCGCGTCCGGTCTGGCCGGGCGCGGGCCCAGGCCTTGCCCGGCAGGGTGGCTGTCGTCTACCGCGACTCCGTCGCTAGCCCGAGCGACCGCCCAAGGGGGGTTGGTCTGGGCTAGGGACGAAGTCCCGGGTCACGCGCATGAGCCTGCCGGGTAAGGCTTCGCGCCCGAACCCGCCGGGAGCGGACGCGAAGCGGAGCATCCCGGCGGAGTTGTTCCGAAGCGGAGGAGGCGGCGGAGTTGTTCCGCCGGAGTTATTCCTCGTACGGCAGCCCTGGCCCGGACCGCTGCCAATCGACCTGACCCTCGCCCTCGGCCTGCG
>JBDTSW010000061.1:0-13331 GCA_039930945.1 bacterium | reverse complement strand
GCCGGACCCTGGGCGGCGGGGCGGCTATCCCTCGCCTTCGGCGAAATCCTCCGGCGAGACCTCGTCGAGGAAGTCCTTGAACTTCTCCACGACCTCCTCCTGGTCTTCGACCTCGTGCTCGAACTCGATCGACGACTCCTCGATCACGTCCTCGGCGGCGAAGATCGGGGCCTGGGTGCGGACGGCGAGGGCGATCGCGTCGGAGGGGCGCGAGTCGATCTCCATCTCGGAGCCGTTGACCGAGATCGTGATCGTCGCGTAGAAGGTGTTGTCGCGAAGCTCGGTCACCGAGATCCGCTCGCACTTGGCCTCGAACTGCTCGAGCAGGTCGGAGAGCAGGTCGTGGGTCATCGGCCGCGGGGTCGAGGCTCCCTGCAGCTTCATCAGGATCGCCGCCGCCTCGGGGTGGCCGATCCAGATCGGCAGGAAACGGTTGCCGTCGACCGTCTTCAGCAAGACGATCGGCTGCTTTCCGACCATGTCGAAGCTGACGCCATAGATCTGCATCTGCTGCACGGTCCGAGAGCCTCCGATTCGTAGCTGCGGCCGGCTCGTCCTCGCCGGCCGGGCACTGGCTCAATTGTATAGACGGGTTCCGCCGCCGCCGCGGCCCGCTGTCACCGCCGCCGGTGGCCTCGTAGTGGGAAGATTGGCGCCGATGTCCCTGGCCCAACAGCAGACCTTCATCGACGCGCCGGTGGACGTGGTCTGGCGGCTGGTCAGCGACGTCGATCGCCATCCGGAATGGTGGCCGCGGGTGGTCGAGGTCCACTGCGACGGCCTCGAGCAGGGCTGCACCTACCGGCAGGTGACGCAGACCCCGTTCGGCCGCGACGAGATGGCGCTCTACGTCGATCGCCTCGACGAGTGCCGCAACCTCTCGATCCACTGCCTCAACACGGGTACCTTCATCCGTATGGAGCTGGCCGAGGCTCGGGGCGGCACCTTCGTCGACGGGGTCGTTGGGATGGAGCCGCAGGGCTTCCAGTTGAAGGTCTTCGACATGGTCGCCGGCAAGCGCTACTTCCGCGGCTGGCTGCGGCAGACGCTGGAGTCGTTGAGCGAGGCGGCCGCGGGCTCACGACGAGTGGGCGATCCTGGACTCGAACCAGGGACCTCCTCCTTATCAGAGAGGCGCTCTGACCGACTGAGCTAATCGCCCGCGACGGGCATTGTAGGAACCCGGCGCGGGGCGGGCGGGGCGGGCCGCCGACTACGCTGCGCGGCGCCGATGCCCCGCCGCCCCGACCTGCCCCCCTTGCGCCGCTCCGAGCTGCACGAGGACCCGGCCGCGCAGTTCGCGGCGTGGTACGAGCGGGCGCTGGCCGAGGTGCCGCTGGCGGAGGCAATGACCCTGGCCACCGTGGATGCTGAAGGCCGCCCGGACGCCCGCGTGGTCCTGCTCAAGGGCTTCGACGCCGACGGGCTTCGCTTCTTCAGCAACTACGGCTCGGCCAAGGCATCCCAGCTCGACGCCTGCGGTCACGCGGCGGTCGTCGTCTACTGGCGCGAGCTCGATCGCCAGGTTCGCGCCCGAGGGCCGATCGAGCGGCTTTCGGCCGAGGAGTCCGACGCCTACTTCGCCACCCGCCCGCGCGACTCGCAGCTCGGAGCCTGGGCCTCGCCGCAGAGCTCGGCGATCTCAGACCGCGCACAGCTCGACGACGCCGTGCGTGAGGCCGAGGCGCGCTTCGCCGACGGCGAGGTCCCCCGGCCCCCCCACTGGGGCGGCTATCTGTTGCGGCCCGACTCGATCGAGTTCTGGCAGGGCCAGGTTGGCCGCCTGCACGACCGCTTCCGCTACGCCCGCGACGGCTCCGGCTGGCGGATCGAGCGCCTCGCGCCCTAACGGCGGCGGCGGGCGAAGTCGAGCAGCGCGTCGAGGTCGTCGAAGCACAGCTCGGCGCGGATCGTCTTCCCGGCGGCCTTGACCCGGACGCCGGTGCCCAGCGCCGCCTCGAGCTCGTCCTCGGCGCGGGCGAGGGCGTCGGCGAGGTCGGGGTCCGGCGCGGGCTTGGGAGCCGGGTCGGCGAAGCCCTGCTTGGCGCGGCGCTCGGTCTCGCGCACCGACCAGCCGCCGTCGACGGCGGCGCGGGCGAGGCGGCGGCGAACGTCGTCGTCTCGCGCCTGCAGGATCGCCCGGCCATGGCCTTCGGTTAGGTCGTTCGTCTCCAGCAGCAACAGCGCCTCGTCGGGCAGGTCGAGCAGGCGGATCAGGTTCGAGATCGCCACCCGGCTGCGCCCCAGGCGGCGCCCGAGCTCCTCCTTGGAGACGCCCAGCTCCTCGACCAAGGCGGCGCAGGCGCGGCCCTCCTCGACCGGGCTCAGGTTCTCGCGGGCGACGTTCTCGATCAGCGCCGTCTGCAGGCGCTGCATCTCGTCGTCGCTGCGGATCAGCGCCGGCACGGTCTCGATCCCGGCGTGGGTCGCCGCCCGCCAGCGGCGCTCCCCGGCGATCAGCTCGTAGCGACCGTCGTCGAGCGGGCGGACGATCAGCGGCTGGACGATGCCGGCGTCGGCGAGCGAGCGCGCCAGCGCCTCGATCGACTCTTGGTTAAAGCGCTTGCGCGGCTGGTCGGGGTTGGCCTGGATCATCTCGGTGGGGATCTCCCGGTAGGAGGGCTCGCCGATCCCGCTCGACGGCAGGATCGCCGCCAATCCCCGACCCATTCCCTTCTCAGCCACGGCCATCGCTCCCATCTTCGCTCCTTGATAGCTCAACCTCTGCTTGAGGGTTATCCTCGACTGCGATCCAGTCGCTGCGCTCGCGCCTGCCCAGCTCCTGCGCCAACTCCCTGTAGGCGATCGAGCCTCGCGACGATGGCGCGTGCGTGGTCACCGGCACGCCGAAGCTCGGGGCCTCGGCGACTCTGACGCTGCGGGGGATCACGGTGTCGAAGACCAGGTCGGGAAAATGGTCGCGCAGCTCGCGCTCGACGTCCTGGGCGAGCCGGGTCCGCTCGTCGTGCATGGTGATCACCAGCCCGGTCAGAAGCAGCGAAGGGTTGAGCTCGCGGCGCAGCAGGTCGAGCGTGTCGAGGAACTGGACCAGCCCCTCGAGGGCCAAATACTCGGCCTGGACCGGGACGATCACCCGGTCGGCGGCGACCAGGGCGTTGACCGTGACCGGGCCCAGCGACGGCGGGCAGTCCAGCAGGGTGACGCCGAAGCGCTCGCGCACCGGGCCCAACGAGTCGCGCAGCTGGGACTCGGAGCCCTCGATTCGCGGCAGCTCCACCGCGGCCCCGGCGAGGGCGCGGCTGGCGGGCACCAGCCAGAGGTTGTCCGGGCCCGCCGGGCGGGCCGCCTCCGCGACCGAGGTCGAGCCGGTGAGGCAGTCATAGGCAGACGGGGTCGCTTCGCGGTCGCCGCCGAGCGCGACCGTCGCGTTGCACTGCTGGTCGAGGTCGACCAACAGCACCTGGTGGCCGGCGTCGGCGACGCAGGTGGCGATGTTGACGGCGGTCGTCGTCTTCCCCACTCCGCCCTTTTGGTTCGCGATCGCGTAGACGAGTCCCATCGGCGGCGACGATAACCACCGGGCAGGCGTCAGCCGTCGCCGAACGGCCGCTTGCGGGCCATCCCCGGCCGGCGCGGCAGCCCCTCCGGCGTCGGTCCGCGCTTCTCAAAGACGTGGAGATGGCGATGCTCGAAGCCGGCGAAGGCGCCGATCTCCAAGACGGAGCCGGCGACCATCCCCAGGCGCGCCTCGGCGCGCTGGGCCTCGATCTCCTCGCCAGGGTCGCGCCTTCCCTTCCAGGCGACCAGGGTGCCGCCGTCGCGAAGCAGCGGCGAGGCGAGCTCGGCCAGGGTCGAGAGCCTGCCGACGGCGCGCGCGGTGACGGCCTGATAGGACTCGCGGCCTCCGGCGGGCGGCGGCGTCTGAGCCCAGGTCTCCGCTCGCTCGCAGACCACCGCGGCGTTGGCGATCCCCGCGCGCTCGAGCGCCGAGCGGATGAACTCGCACTTGCGCGCGGTCGCCTCGATCAGGTCCAGGTGGGCGCCGCGCAGCGCCGCGGCGAGGGCGATCCCGGGAAAGCCCGCCCCGGCGCCGACGTCGGCGATCCGGCGAGCGGCTGCCAGCTCGGGCACGCACAAGCCGCTGAGCGAGTCGAGCACGTGGGTCCGCCAGCCCTCGTCGCGATCACGGACGGTGGTCGGCGCCCGGTCGTCGCCGGCCAACAGGTCAACCACCGCGCGCAGGCGCCGGGCTCCCTCGTCGCCGAGGATCTCCAGCGGATCCGAGGGGGCCGCGGGGCGGCCCTCGCTCACTCGGCGACTAGCGGGGCGACGATCACGCAGCGCTCGGGCTCGTCGCCCTCGCTGAAGGTCTCGACCCCGGAGCGCTCGGCCAGGTGATCGTGGACGATCTTGCGCTCGGTCGCAGTCATCGGCTCGAGCTCGATCTCCTTGCCGGTGTGCAACGCCCGCTCGGCGGCGCGCTCGGCCTGGCGTTCGACCGTGTCGCGTCGGCGCTGGCGATAGCCGGCGGCGTCGACGACGACCCGCTTTCGCTCCTGCAGGCCGCGGAAAGCGGCCCGATAGCAGAGCAGTTGCACGGCGTCGATGGTCTGGCCGCGGCGGCCGATCAGCAGCCCCACGTCCTCGGCGTCGATCGTCCCGAGGATGCGCTCGTCGTTCTCGTCGACGCCGATCTCGCCCTTGACGTCGAGAGCGCCCACGACCTGCTCGAGGATCACGCGCACGCGCTCGGCCGGCTCGGCCGGAAGCGCCCCGGTGGTCCCCTCGTCCGCCACGCGGCGAGTCTATTTGAGAGCCGGCGCTAGTTGCGCTTCTTGCGCTTGCGCGGAGGCTTCGGCGGCGGCCTTGCGGCCTTGGCCATCTCGGGCGCCGCCGGCCCCGCCCCAGGCACCGGGAACAGCGCCTTGACCCCGTATTGCTGGCCGATCGTCCAGATGTTGGTCGTGATCCAGTAGAGGATCAGCCCGGCCGGGAAGCTGATGATGAAGGGGGTGAAGATCACCGGCAGCGCGAACATGATCATCCGCTGCGCGCCCTCGGCCTGGGCCGCCGACACCGCCATCGAAGCGACCATGGTGACGAAGTAGAGGCCGAGCAGGACCACGAGCACGGCCCCGGTCGCCTTCTCGGCGAGGTTGGGGATGAAGAGGAAGCCGGGGTCGCCGTAGGCGTAGAGCTGCTCCTTGAACGCCTCGCTTCGCAGCAGCGAGAAGAGGGCGAAGAAGACCGGCAGCTGGAGCAACAGCGGCACGCACGAGGCCAGCGGGTTGATGTTGTTCTTCTTGTAGAAGGCCATCAGCTCGCGCTGCTTGCGCTGGGGGTCGTCCTTGTAGCGCTCGTTCAGCTCCTTGATCTGCGGCGCGAAGGCCTGCAGCGCCCGCATCGACTTGATCTGCTTCAGCGACAGCGGCAGGATTGCGATCCTGGTGACGAAGGTCAGGAGGATGATCGCGACCCCGTAGCCGAGGTTCATGTCCTCGGCGAAGAACTGGAGGACCGAGTCGGCGACGTCGATCAGCGGCTGCAGGATGTTGGCGAGCGGGAGCGCGATGTCGGCGAGCGCCGGCATCAGGCGTGGGCTCCGTGCGAGTGGCGCCGACGCGGGCGGCGCGGCGGGACCTCGTCGACGCCGCCGCGGCTGAACGGGTTGCAGCGCGCCAGGCGCCAGGCGGCGAGGCCGCTGCCGCGGACGATCCCGTGGGTGCGGACCGCCTGCTCGGCGTAGGCCGAACAGGTCGGGTAGTACCTGCAGCGGGCGGGAAGCGCCGGCGAGATCAGGCGTGAATAGGCGCGCAGCGGCAAGAGGAACACCCAGACCAGCGCCGAGCGCAGGCGAGCGAGAAGCTGAGCGGACCGTTTCACGTTTTACGCCTTGCCCTCGGTGCCGGCCTCGGTGAAGAGCCCGCGCAGCGCCTCGACGACTCCGCCGGTGCCGTCACGCTCGACCAGGCCGGCGACGTCGGGGCGGGCGACCAAGACGAAGTCGTGCGCCGGGGGAAGGCGATCGCCGAGCTGCCAGAAGGCCTCCTTGAGCGAGCGCTTGACGGCGTTGCGGTCGACCGCGTTGCCGACCTTGCGGCTGACCGAGATCCCGAGGCGGACGTCGGAGCCGGCGTCGCCGGCGGGACGGGGGAAGGCGTAGAGCACCAGAAAGCGGTTGCCGTGGGAGCGACCCTCGCGGTAGACGCGGTCGAAGTCGCCGCTGCGCGACAGGCGCCCTCGCTTGCGCCCCTCACCCGACGATCGCGGCATGGCTCAGGGGGTGAGCCGCTTCCGGCCCTTGCGCCGGCGGCGCTTGAGGATCTGCCGGCCGGACTTGGTCCGCATGCGCGCGCGAAACCCGTGGGTCTTCGCGCGCTTGCGCTTCTTCGGCTGGTAGGTCCGCTTCAAAGTGGTTCTCCGCGGCGCCGGTGGGTCCGGCGGATCGGGCGCGGGCGACGGCAGTATAGGAGGCGAGCAGCACGCGCGTTTTCTTTTCACGCGAAATGCGGCGAATGCTCGCGGCGGGCCGTAGAGCCGGACCTATAGTCGCTCGCCGTGCCGGGACGAACGCCCTCCGAACAACTCGAAGCGATCTGGGGGGCTGCCCGCGAAGAGCTGCGGACGTCGCTGCCGGCGGCGACCTTCGATCTCTGGCTGGAGCCGATCGAGGCGATCGGGGTCCAGGGGACGACGCTGCTGTTGAGCGCACCGTCCACGGTGCGCTCCTGGGTCGAGCGGCGCTATGCGGCGCGGGTAGCCGACGCGGTCTCAAACCAGGCCGGCGCGCTCACCGACGTCGTCTTCGTCGAGCCGGGTGAAGGTGATCGGGCCGAGACCGACCCCCGGGTGCCGGCGTCGCTGCCGGTCGATTGCGCTCACACCTTCGACAGCTTCGTGATCGGGCCCGGCAACCGGCTCGCCCACGCCGCTGCGCTCGCCGTGGCCGAGCTGCCCGGCGAGGCCTACAACCCCCTCTTCCTGCACGGCCCTCCGGGCCTGGGCAAGTCCCACCTGCTGGGGGCGATCGCCGGCTATCTGCGGCGCAACCGCCCCGAGATGCAACTCCACCTGACCACCGCCGAGCGATTCACGACCGAGTTCGTGACGGCGCTGCGAACCGAGGGCCCCGAGCGCTTCAAGCAGCGCTACCGCGAGCTCGACGCGTTGCTGATCGATGACGTCCAGGTGCTCGAGGGCAAGCCTCGGACCGAGGAGGAATTCGTCCACACCTTCAACACCCTCTTCGGCGCCGGCAAGCAGATCGTCCTTTCCAGCGATCGCCCGCCCGCGGCCCTCGCCCGGCTCGCCGAGCGCCTGCGCGATCGCTTCCAATGGGGCCTGGAGGTCGAGCTGGAGCCGCCCGACCTGCGCACCCGCACGGCGCTCCTATGGCGGATGGCGGCGCGGTCTGCCCCCGAGCTGCCCGAGCCGCGGGTGCTGCAGGAGATCGCCGGGCAGGTCCAGGGAAACGTGCGGCTGCTTGAGGGGGCGATGACCCGCGTCGTCGCCCTGGCCTCGGTCCTGAGCGAGCCGATCACCACCCCGCTGGTTCACAGGGCGCTGCGGTCAGGCGGCACCGAGGGCGCTGCTTGCGATCCCGACGGCCCCAGCGTGGTCACGATCCAGGAGGGCGTCTCCTCCGTCCTCGGCGTGCCGCGCGGCGAGCTGCTGTCCACCCGGCGCACTCCCCGCGTCGCTCGAGCTCGCCAGTTGGCGATGTATCTGACTCGCGAGTTGACGCCGCTGTCGCTGGCCCAGATCGCACGTGAGTTCGATCGCGATCACTCCACCGTCCTGCACGCGATCCGCGCCGTCTCGCAACGGCTCGAGCCCGGTTCGGAGACCACCGACGCCCTCCACCGGATCCGTGCGAGCCTGGGGACAACCGAGCCCGGCTCGTCTGCTCCCGACCATCCCGTACACGACGACGACGCCGATCCACAACCCTGATCCACCGGCCAATCCCGCGGGTTTAAGCCGCGCGCCACTACCTTCCACCATCATCCACACCGTGAATACATCTGAACCAGACAGGAAGATGGGAAATCCCGCTCTATGAAGCTCTCAATCTCACGTGATCATCTCTTCGACGCCCTGCAGCTTGCCGGCCGCGCCGTTTCCAGCCGAAGTACGCTGCCGTCCCTCGGCGGCATCCTTCTGCTCGCGGCTGACGGCAAGCTGACCGTCCGCGCCACCGACATGGAGCTCGGCCTGACGCTCTCGCTCACCGAGGTCAAGATCGAGCAGGAGGGCAACATCCTGCTGCCCGGCCGGCTGTTGGTCGACGTCGTTCGCAGCCTTCCCGACGGCGAGCTGACGATTGGGCTGCGCAGCGAACAACGCGATGTCGAGCTGACCTCCGGCGGAGCGCGCTTTCACCTGCGCACGCTGCCGGTCGAGGACTTCCCGCGGCTGCCGGAGGCCGAAGGCGAGCTGGCGAAGCTTCCCTCGGCGCCCCTGGCGGAGACGATCGAGCGTGTCGCTCGCGCCGCCTCGCGTGACGAGGTCCGCCCGATCCTCACCGGCGTGCTGGTGCAGACGGAGGGATCGACCCTGACGATGGTCGCCACCGACTCCTATCGGCTAGCGGTCAAGCACACCAAGCTCGAGGGCGGCACCCTGTCCGAGCCGCTGGAGGCAAACGTGCCTGCCCGAGCCCTGCGCGAGCTGGCGCGGGTGATCGCCTCGGAGGGAGCCGACGAGGTGGAGATCGCGATGCCGCGAAACCAAGCGATCTTCCGGGCCGGCGGGGTCACCCTCAGCTCGCGCCTGATCGAGGGCCA
This sequence comes from bacterium, assembly GCA_039930945.1. GTDB lineage: Bacteria > Actinomycetota > Thermoleophilia > Solirubrobacterales > 70-9 > JBDTSW01. Next base: position 4,584 of record JBDTSW010000061.1, on the reverse strand, counting down.
GTTTCCGAGCTGGCGGCAGCTGGTACCGGAGTCGTTCGACCACGACATCCGCCTGCCGCGACTGGAGCTGCTCGAGGTGACGCGCCGCGTCAGCCAACTCGCGCAGCGCAACGCGCCGCTGCGCCTGGCGCTGGCCGAGGGCGAGCTCACCGTCGCCGCCGAGACGCCCGACATCGGCGATGCCAGCGAGTCGATGCCGGCGCCGTATTCCGGGGAGCCGATGGAGATCGCCTTCAACCCGCAGTTCTTCATCGAGGGCGTCGACAGCATCAGCGACGACGAGATCTCCCTCCAGGTCTCCTCCGCCCTGCGCCCGGGCCTGCTGCGCCCGGTTGGCTCCGAGGACTACTCCTACCTCGTGATGCCGATCCGCCTCAACGTCTGAGATGGGCGACTGAGGGGCTGCAGGCCGTGCTGGTTCGCCGCCTGCGCACGCTTGGAGTCCGCAACCTCGCCGACGCCGAGGTCGAGCTCGGCGAAGGAGTCACCCTGGTCCGGGGCCCCAACGGGGCCGGCAAGACGAACCTGCTCGAGGCCATCTACGTGGGCCTGGCGGGCCGCTCGCCGCGGACTTCAAACGACCGTGAGACGATCGCCTTCGGCCGGCCGCTGGGGCGAGTCGAGGTGGACGTCGAGGACTCGCGCCAGGCGAGCACGCCGCGCGGGCCGGACCGGCGCACGTTCCTCTGCTCGATCGAGCGCGGCGATGAGCGCCGCCACCAGGTCGACGGCCAGCCAGCCGGTCCCGCGCACGCCGAGCTGCGCCCGGCGCTGTCGGTGTTCATGCCGGACCGCCTGGTCTTGGTCAAGGGCCCGCCGGCGGGCCGGCGGGCGCATCTGGACCGCTTCTGTGCGGCGCTGTGGCCGGCCCGCACCGAGGCCCGGCGGCGATACTCGCGGGCGCTGGCGCAGCGAAACGCCCTGCTCGGGCGGATCCGCGCCGGGTCCGCCGGCCGCGACTCGCTCCAGGCCTGGGACGCCGAGCTGTCGATCGCCGGGGCCGAGCTGGCCGCGATCCGGGCCGAGGCGCTGAGCGCGCTCTCGGAGCCGTTCGAGACCGCCGCCGGCGATCTCGGCCTGGAGGGCGAGGCCGTGATCACCTATCGCCCTCGCAGCGATGCCTCTTCTGCGGAGCAGCTGGCGGCGGAGCTGGCCGAGCGCCACGACTCCGATCTGGCCCGCGGGTTCACCACGCACGGCCCGCACCTGGACGAGGTCGCGCTCGACCGCGGCGGCCGCTCGCTGCGCCGTTACGGCTCTCAGGGCGAGCACCGTCTGACGCTGCTGGCGCTGCTGTTCGCCGAGCGCGAGGTGCTGCTGAGCGAGGACCGCCCGCCGCCGATGATGCTGCTCGACGACGTCACCTCCGAGCTCGACGCCGGGCGCCGGGCGCTGCTGTGTGAGCGCCTGATCGCCGGGGGAGGGCAGGCGCTGATCACGGCGACCGAGTCGGCGCAGCTGCCGGCGAGCTGTCCCCGGCGCGAGCTGGCGCTGCGAGAGGGGCGGGTGATCGCCGGGGTGGAGGACGCCGCGGATGGCTCGGCCGAGGCCGCGTGAGCGGGCGCCACGGACCCCGCCGGCTCGGCGACGCGCTCCAGCGCGTGCGCTCCGAGGCGGCCCCGGCGACGCTGCTGGCGGCGGTCCAGGAGGCCTGGCCGGCGGTCGCCGGCGCCGCGGTGTCGGCCCAGGCCGAGCCGGTCGCCGAGCGCGACGGGGTGGTGACGATCGCCTGCCGCTCGGCGACCTGGGCGCAGGAGCTCGACCTGTTGGCCCCGGACCTGCTCGAGCGGCTGCGCACAGCCGTCGCCGAGCGCTCTTTTGAGGCGACCCTGCAGCGACTGCGGTTCACCGCCGACGCCGCTCGCCACGATCTCTCCTGAACCCGCTCATCTGGGCGCTCAGATTCGTGCATGTTTTGCAGGACTTTTAGCGCGAAGGCGCAGGCTTTCCGCGGGCCGAAGCTGATAGACTTATGTGAACTTGGACGGACGCCTTGCACCGTCTGGAACCGGGGTCTTCCGGGGCCGTCGCGTGGGGGCGTCCTTTGAGCGCGTGGGGGCTTCATCAGAGGCCGCCGATGGGGCTGATTTCGGCTCATGAGCGAAAGGGATTTAGTGGCAGACAGCACGAATGCTGCCGACGCCGAGGCGGCGTCCGCGAACAAGCAAGCCGAGGCCGAGGCTGCGGCCAACGCCGACTACGGCTCGAGCGAGATCACCGTCCTGCGCGGTCTCGACCCGGTGCGCAAGCGCCCCGGCATGTACATCGGCTCGACCGGCCCGCGCGGCCTGCACCACCTCGTCTATGAGGTGGTCGACAACTCCGTCGACGAGGCACTCGCCGGCCATTGCGACGAGATCACGGTGACGATCCACCCCGACAACAGCGTCACCGTCGTCGACGACGGCCGCGGCATCCCGGTGGAAGAGCATGAGGAGGAGAAGAAGCCCGCGGCCGAGGTCGTGCTGACGACGCTTCACGCCGGCGGCAAGTTCGGCGACGGCGGCGGCTACAAGGTCTCCGGAGGCCTGCACGGCGTCGGCGTCTCGGTCGTCAACGCGCTCTCCGAGCACCTTCACCTGGAGATCCACCGCGACGGCCACAAGTGGACCGAGGAGTTTTCCCGCGGCGAGCCGCAGGGCTCGCTCGAGCGCGGCGAGAAGGTCAAGGGCACCGGGACGACGATCACCTTCCTGCCCGACGCCGAGGTGTTCGAGACGCTCGAGCTGGATTTCGAGACGCTCTCCGAGCGGATGCGGGAGACGGCCTTCCTCACCCGCGGGCTGAAGATCGAGCTGATCGACGAGCGCGCCAGCGGGCAGCGCGTCGTCTTCCACTACGAGGGCGGGATCGTCGACTTCGTCGCCTTCCTGAACGAGAACAAGGATCCGCTGCACCGCAAGACCGTGTTCTTCGAGAACGAGACCGACGACGGCCAGGTCGAGGTCGCGATGCAGTGGAACTCCACCTACCAGGAGTCGGTGTTCTCGTTCGCCAACAACATCAACACCCACGAGGGCGGCTCGCACCTGTCCGGGTTCCGCTCGGCGCTGACGCGCACCCTCAACGCCTACGCGCGCAGCAAGGGCCTGTTGAAGGAGAAGGACGAGAACCTCACCGGCGACGACGTCCGCGAGGGGCTGACGGCGGTGATCTCGGTCAAGCTCGCCGACCCCCAGTTCGAGGGCCAGACGAAGACCAAGCTCGGCAACCCGCCTGTCGAGGGCCTGGTGAAGGAGACCGTCAACCGCAAGCTGGGGGAGTTCCTCGAGGAACACCCGACGGAGGGACGGCGGATCCTGACCAAGGCGGTGGAGGCGGCGCGGGCACGACAGGCCGCGCGCAAGGCCCGCGACCTCACCCGCCGCAAGTCGGCGCTGGAGAACTCGACCTTGCCGGGCAAGCTCGCCGACTGCACGGTCCGCGACCCTGCCCTCGCCGAGCTGTTCATCGTCGAGGGCGACTCGGCCGGCGGCTCTGCCAAGCAGGCGCGCGACCGCAACACCCAGGCCGTGTTGCCTCTCCGCGGCAAGATCATCAACGTCGAGAAGAGCCGGATCGACAAGGTCCTCTCCAACATCGAGATCCAGGCGCTGATCACGGCGATCGGCACCGGCGTCGGCGCCGAGGAGTTCAACCTCGACGACGCCCGCTACCACAAGGTGATTCTGGCCACAGACGCCGACGTCGACGGCGCCCACATCCGCACCCTGGCGCTGACCTTCATCTACCGGCAGATGCCGCACCTGATCGACGCCGGCTTCGTCTACATCGCGAAGCCGCCGCTTTACCGGGTGAAGAGCGGCAAGCAGGAGACCTACATCGAGAAGGAGTCCGCGCTGGAGGCGCTGCTGCTGCGCGACAAGCTCGAGCAGTTCGAGCTGACCGACGCCGCGGGCTCACGGCACAAGCTCACCGAGGCCCGCTGGCAGCGCTTCAACCGCAGGCTGAACGAGTACGAGGGCTGGGCCGACTCGCTGCAGGCGGCCTTCGGCCACGAGGCCGTCCGCTTCCTCTCCGAGTCGCAGATCCTCGACGCCGGCGCCACCACGATCGCGGCGGTGAAGAAGCTGATCGAGGCCAAGGATCCCTCCGAGGAGCCGTTCGAGACCGAGCTGATCTCGTCCGCGGACGAGGCGCTCGAGGTGAAGGCGATCCACCGCCGAGACGGCCTCGCCCGCTTCCACAAGCTCCCCTCGGCGCTGTTTGCATCGACCGAGTACCGGCGGCTGGTCGAGGTTCACGCCGACCTGCTCAAGCAGGTGGGCCGACCGCCGTTCCGGATCGTTCTCGGGGAGCGCAATCGCGACGCGACGTCGTTTGCGGAGCTTCGCCGCGGGGCCCTCGAGCTGGCCCGCCAGGGCGTGACGATGCAGCGCTTCAAGGGGCTCGGCGAGATGAACGCCGATCAGCTTCGCGAGACGACGATGGACCCGGCCAGCCGCACCCTGCAGCGAGTGACGATCGAGGACGCCGCGGCCGCCGAGCGGATCTTCGCCGACCTGATGGGCGACAAGGTGGAGCCGCGCAAGATCTTCATCGAGCGCCACGCCAAGGAGGTCAGGTTCCTCGATGTCTAGAACA
>JBDTSW010000060.1:0-13411 GCA_039930945.1 bacterium | reverse complement strand
ATCACGACTGAGCGTGTCACCTGAGGGGGCCCTTCTTCATGGCAGTCCAAGGCGCCTACCCACCGCGGGCCATCATCAGCATGTCCCCAGCGATCTTTCGCTGCGACCAGCGGCTACCGTCAGGGTTCAGCCAGCCTTCGTCCCAGACGGGATACCCCAGGGTGAGTGCTTTGTCCAAGGCGCCTACCCACCGCGGGCCATCATCAGCATGTCCCCAGCGATCTTTCGCTGCGACCAGCGGCTACCGTCAGGGTTCAGCCAGCCTTCGTCCCAGACGGGATACCCCAGGGTGAGTGCTTTGTCCTGGCTACGATCGAAGACTCGAATCCGAATTCGCGTCTGGGGATACTCGCCCTCGATCGTTACCTCAAGGACGAGGTGCGTCTCTGGCCTTCCGTGCTTGATTTCCGCATGGCGTTCCCACACCGCGGCTGTCTCGCGCACGATGTAGGCGATGTGCTCTTCCTCGGCCCGGTGCTCTATCGCGGCGTAGCGTTCAACGAGATGGGCATGCTCTCGCTCTAGCTCGTCTCGGTCCATCGGCTTCACCCTAGGCGCTGGGGCCGATGGCGCCCTCCTCCTCCTAAGCGCCCGTTTCGAGGGGTGACCTACGTTTCGCCCCCATGGCGGGTGGTTTTGCTGGTCACCCCCCCTTGCGGACGCGGGCGTGCGCCCTTCGCTGGATCCGCCTAGGCTGACTCCTCGCGCAGCTCCTCGCCGGCGTCGGCCTCGTCGGGGACCGCCTGGGTCACCAGCGTCGGCGGCTGTGAGCGCTCGATCGTTTCCCTGGTCACCACGCACTTGGAGACGTCGCGGCGCGAGGGCAGCTCGAACTGGACGTCGAGCAGCGTCTCCTCGAGGATCGAGCGCAGGCCTCGAGCCCCGGTCTCGCGCTCGAGCGCCTTGTCGGCGATCGCGGCGAGTGAGTCCTCGGCGAAGACGAGCTCGATGTCGTCGAACTCGAAGAAGCGCTCGAACTGCTTGGTCAGGGCATGGCGGGGCTCGGTCAGGATCGTGATCAGATCCGACCGCGTCAGCTGGTGGATCGCCCCGACAACCGGCAGGCGGCCGATGAACTCCGGGATGAAGCCGTACTCGATCAGGTCCTCCGGGAGCACCTGCTCGAACAACCGGCCCGTGTCCTTTTGCGCCTTGGAGCTGATCGAGGAGCCGAAGCCGACCCCCTTGTGGCCGATCCGGCGCTCGATCAGGTGATCGAGGTTCGCGAACGAGCCACCGCAGACGAAGAGGATGTTGGTGGTGTCGATCGTCAGGAACTCCTGATGGGGGTGCTTGCGCCCGCCCTGCGGCGGCACCGACGCGCTCGTGCCCTCGAGGATCTTCAGCAGCGCCTGCTGCACGCCCTCGCCGGAGACGTCGCGGGTGATCGACGGGTTGTCGGCCTTGCGCGCGATCTTGTCGATCTCGTCGATGTAGATGATTCCGGTCTCGGCCTTCTTCACGTCGAAGTCGGCGGCCTGGATCAGCTTCAGCAGGATGTTCTCGACGTCCTCGCCGACATAGCCGGCCTCGGTCAGGGCGGTCGCGTCGGCGATCGCGAAGGGGACGTTGAGGATTCGCGCCAGCGTCTGCGCCAGCAGCGTCTTCCCGCATCCGGTCGGGCCGAGCAGGAGGATGTTCGACTTCTCCAGCTCGACGTCGTCCTCGCCACTGCTCTGCGTCATCTGGACGCGCTTGTAGTGGTTGTAGACGGCCACCGAGAGCGCCCGCTTGGCGCCCTCCTGGCCGACCACGTACTCGTTGAGGACGGCGTCGATCTCCTGGGGCTTGGGCAGGTTCTCGAGCCGGAAGGTGGGCGGAGCGGTCAGCTCCTCGTCGATGATCTCGTTACAGAGATCGATGCATTCGTCGCAGATGTAGACACCTGGCCCGGCGATCAGCTTCTTCACCTGGCGCTGCGACTTGCCGCAGAAGGAGCAGAGGAGCTGCTCGTTGGAATCGGTTGGGCGTGCCAGCGGTTTCTCCCTTCGATGGCCGGCTCTGCCGTCCCCCAATCAGGTTACGACACGCGTGGCCTCGACTTGACGCCTGCTTGTTACTCGCCCGCGGTCCCCGTCCCTTCAAGCGGTCGCCGACTTGCGCCCGACCCATCCGCCCCTCCGCCTGGTCGATCTTCTTCCCGGCCCCCGGTAGAAAGTTCGACCACCATGACCCAGCCCGGCGGACTTGCAATGGCGAGGACCGGCGATAGGCTGGACACGTCATCAACCCAGGGGGGTCGTATCTTGCGACGTCTGTTTGTTTCATTACTGCTCGTTTCCGCACTTGCGGTGCCAGCCAGCGCGATTGCTGTCGACACCCAGGCCGCGCCTAGCTCCTTCGCCAAGGCCGGCAAGGCGAGGAAAGGCTTCAAGGTCGGGTTCAGAGTCACCTTCAACGGCGGCGAGCCAGTCAACGTGTACAAGTTCAAGTTCAAGCGCCTGAGGATGCAGTGCGACCAGGGCAAGGTTCTGCTTAACGCCAAGGGCTTCCCGGATATGCCCGTCACGAACGACGAATTCGGTGGAGCGTTTGTGGACGGCGACGGACAAGTCGACGTCTACGGCAAGTTCAATAAGAAGGCGACAAAGGTGGAGGGCTCGGTGGAAGCCAACGGGACCTTCGACAATGACGGCGGCGGCGGGGACTTCACCGGCTGCCACGGCCAAAAGGACTACACGGCTAAGTAAGGCTCCAGCAACGACCGAACGGCCTCGGGGTCATCCCCCGGGGGCCGTTTGTCGTTCAAGGGGGCGGAACGGTCGGCCGAGCGCCTAGTGGTGCTCGATCACCCGGTCGACGATCTTGTACTCCTTGGCCTCCTCGGCGCTCATGAAGTAGTCGCGCTCGGTGTCCTTGGCGACCTTCTCGAACGGCTGGCCGGTGTGGTGGGAGATGATCTCGTCGAGGCGGCGGCGGACGTCGATGATCTCCTTGGCGTGGATCTCGATGTCGGTCGCCTGCCCGGAGAACCCGCCGGAGACCTGGTGGATGAGGATCTTCGAGTTGGGCAGCGACATCCGCTTCTCGGCTGCCCCGCCGGCGAGCAGCAGCGCGCCCATGCTCATCGCCACCCCGACGCAGATGGTCTGCACGTCGGGCTTGATGTACTGCATCGTGTCGTAGATCGCCAGGCCCGCGTAGACCGACCCGCCCGGCGAGTTGACGTACATCGAGATGTCCTTGTCGGGATCCTCGGACTCGAGGTGGATCAGCTGGGCGACGATCAGGTTGGCGATGTCCTCGGTCACGGGGGTGCCGAGGAAGACGATCCGCTCGTTCAGCAGCCTCGAGTAGATGTCGAAGGCACGCTCGCCCCGGGAGGTCTGCTCGACCACCATCGGGACCAGCGGGCTGTTGCGGATCGGCTCGCGCTCGCTCATCGAGCGGGCAGTCTATAGAAGGCGTTCGGCGGGCTTTTCCGGCAACGCCAGGCGACGGCGACTGCTTGCTGCTGATGAACCACCTCAGGAGCCGGGGGTCCAGATCCTTCCGGGTTCGCCCTCGGGCTCCGCCACCTGCGACCCCTCCTCGGCGGGCCCCTTCTCGGGCGTCCAGATCGCCTCGCGGGCGGCCGCCTGTGAGACCGGGATCGGCTTCGCCGACTCGACGATCACGTCGGCCGCCTTGCGCAGCCTGACGTCCTCGCGCAAGAGCTGGTCGCGGCCACCCTCGCGCAGGCGCGCGAGCAGCTTGGCGGGATCCTCGTCGCCCTCGCCGGGGCCGAGCGCGGCCAGCAGGTCGGAGTCGGAGACCTCGATCTCCTCGGCCTCGGCGACGGCGGCGAGCGTCGCCTCGCGCCGCAGCGAGCGCTCCGCCTCGGGCTCGGCCTCGGCGACGAGCTCGTCGCGGGTCTTGCCCTGCATCTGCAGGTAGGCGTCGGGGCTGACCCCGCGAGCCGCGAGCTGGCGCTCGACCCGCTCCCAGGTATCGGCGGCGCGGGCGCGCACGATCTCCTCGGGGATCTCGACCTGGGCGGCGTCGGCGGCGGCGTTCACCGCTGCCTCGCGGAACTCGTCCTCGACGCGATGGGAGAGCGCGTGCGCGATCCTGCCGCTGATCTCGCCGCGAAGCTCGTCCAGCGTCTCGAACTCGGAGGCCTCGGCGGCAAAGGAATCGTCGAGGTCGGGGAGACTCTTCTCGCGCACCTCGTTGACCGTGACCGCGAAGGTCGCCTGCTTGCCCGCCAGCTCCTGCGCGCGGTAGTCGTCGGGGAAGGTCGCCTCGATCTCGTGCTCCTCACCGCCGGAGGCGCCGATCAGGCCCGCCTCGAACCCCTCCACCAGGCTGCCGGAGCCGAGCTCGACGAGCTGGTCGCGGCCCTCGCCGCCGTCGAAGGCCTCGCCGTCGACGACCCCCTTGAAGTCGATCGAGACCAGGTCGCCCTCGGCAGCCGCGCGATCGACGGGCTCGAGCGAGGCGAACCCCTCGCGCAGGCGGTCGAGCTCGCCCTGGATCGCTTCCTCCGACACCTCCGGCTCGCCCTTGCCGACCTCCAGGCCCTTGTACTCGCCCAGGGTGGCGGTGGGCGTCACCCCGACCTCGATCGAGAAGGCCAGGTCCTCGCCGGGGCCCGGCAGCTCGGCGACGTCGAGCTTGGGCTCGCCGACCGGCGCCACGCCGGCGTCGATCAGCGCCCGCTCGTACCACTCCCCGAGGGCGCTGCGAAGCGCCTGTTCGAGCACGGCGTCGCGGCCGATCCGCTGCACGACCAGCTCGGTCGGGACCTTGCCCTTGCGAAAGCCGGGCAGGCGCATCTCGCCCGCCAGCTCGCGGGCGGCGGCGTCCATCCGCTTGGCGACCTCGGCCGCGGGGATCGCCGCCTCGATCCGCACCCGGGACTGCTCAAGCTGTGTGACCGCGGTCTTCACGAGCCGCGCACCTTACCCGCCGCCCATCGAGCCAAGGCCGCGCCGAGATCGCCGGCGAAGGCCGCCACGCGCCCCAGCGGGCCGGTCAGCAGCCACGCCAGCGCGCGATCGCGCCCGCCGGCAGGCGGCGGCCGCTCAGTCTCCGGCGGCATAGCCCAGGATCGAGCGGTCGATCAGCCACTCGACCGGCGCCCGGTCGTCGGTGTAGACCTCGGCGCCCGGTAGGCGCGGCCCGATCTTGGCGCCCTCGACCGCGGCGATCCGCTGCAGGTCTGCGGGCAGCCGCCGGATGCCCTCCAGCAGCGTCCTCGCCGAGATCGGGCCCTGACTCGCGACCAGCAGCGTGTTCGTGTCCTCGATCGGATCACGCAACACCTCGGGAAAGACGTCGGCCAGGGTCGACCCGAGCACCGTTTCAAGGTCGTCGTTGCCCTCCGGGTGGCCGGCGTTGACGATCAATACTCCGCCCGGCGCCAGCCGTTCGCGGGCCAGCTCGAAGAACTCGCGGGTCGCGAGGTAGAACGGGATGTAGGGCTGGCGGTAGGCGTCGACCAGGATCACGTCGTATCCACCGGCGGAGCGGCGCAGCCAGGGGCGGGCGTCCTCGTTGTGCACGGTCAGGTTGGTGGCGGAGCCCATGTCGAAGAAGCGGCGGCCGACCTCCTCCAGCTCGGGGTCGATCTCGACGCCGTCGATCTCGGTCTCGGGGAAGTAGTGACCGTAAGCGCGCGCCGTGGTCCCCGCGGCGTTGCCGAGGATCGCGATCCGCCGCGGAGGCTCGCGCAGGCCCACGAACGGCAGCACCAGATAGCCGTCCCAGACGTTGTCGGTCAGGTAGCTGCCCGGCCGGTAGAGCGAGTGCACCGCCTGTCCCTCGTTGAGCTCGAGCAGGCGGTCGCCGTCGGTCTCCTCGACCACGCGCACGTACTGGTTCTCGGTCTCGGTCTCGTAGATCACCTCGCCGTCGTTGGTGGCCTTGACCGTCCCGACCGGGAGGGCAATCGCCGCGGCGAGGATCACGGGCACCGCGACGAAGCGCCGGCCGAGGCCGGCGGCGGCCGTCAGCGCGGTCGCCACCGCGAACACCAGGAAGGTGCGCTGCGTGCCCAGCAGCGGGATCAAGACGAGGGCCGCGAGCAACGTCCCCAGCAGCGAACCCACGGTCGAGATCGCGTACAGCCGGCCCGCGACTCGTCCCGCGTGCTCGATGTCCGACACGGCCAGCCGGATCGCCCACGGTGAGCAGGTTCCGAGCATCACCACCGGGACCGCGATCAAGAACAGGACCCCGATCAGCGAGCCGACGAAGGCGCCGGCCCGGATCTCGTCCAGGGCGTCGACGGAGATGTCGAAGAACGGCTGGGCGACGAACGGCACCAGCGCCAGCAGCGCCGCGGCCGCGAGCACGGTCAGGCAGAGGCCACGCACCTGCGGATGGCGGTCGCCGAGGCGGCCTCCGAGCCAGTAGCCGAGCGAGAGCGCCACCAGCACGACCCCGATCGTGTTCGCCCAGACGATCGTCGAGGCCCCGAAGAATGGCGCCATCAGGCGAACGGCGGCGATCTCCGCGCCCAGGCTGGCCATGCCGACCGTGAAGACCAGCGTGTAGAGGAACAAGTTGCCTCGCGCTCCCCCCGAAACCGAGCTCTCTGGTCGAGCTTCGCGCTCGGAGTCGGTTCCGCTCACGCGCTGCCCGCGGCCTCGCGCCCGCCGTCACCGCTGAGGATGCGCTCGCGCAGGCGGCCGCCCTGCCCGGCGGCAACGGCGCGCCGGGCGCGGGATTCCTCCAGGGCGACTCCGTGGCGTTCGGCCAGGTCGAGCAGCTCCTGCTTCTCCGTGCTGCGGTTCGCCGCCCGGAAAAACAGCCAGCTGAACAGGACCAGGGTCACCACCCCGGTCTCGATCATCATCAGATTGCCGGCCGTCCCCTGGTCGGCGAGCGGGTTGATCCCCCGCTCACGGGCACCCGGAGCGTAGTCCGGATAAAGCGGCGAGCCCGACCAGATGAGGATGTTGGCCAGCACAGCCCCCGAGAAGCGCACGGCGACGATGTAGATCAGCTTGGCGCCGTCGCCGAACCAGCTCGGGGCCGGCAGCGGCCCGACCAGCGGCAGCCACATCGCCAGGCCGAAGGTGAAGAACCCGCCGTGCTGAGCGAGGTGCAGCAGCGGGCTGTCGAGGACTCCCTGATAGAGCGCCGCCAGGTGCCAGAGATAGAGGTTGAGCAGCCACAGCGGCAGCGCCACCAGCGGGTTGCCGAGCGCCCGCAGCCACCCCAGCCACGGGATCGAGAGGACCGGCTGCAGCAGCGGCCCGGTGAGGCCGAGGACGAACAGCAGGCCGGCGAGATCGGCGATCAGCAGGTGCTGGGCCATGTGGGCGACGACGATCTCCTCGGCGATCGTCGAGACCGGCGGCACGTCGGCTCCGGCCAGCAGCAGCACCGACCCGGCGAAACAGGCCTGCCGCCAGGTCGCCACCGGGCGGCCACGCCGGGACAGCGTCGCGCAGCGCCGGAAGTACCCGAACGCCACCAGCGCGAGCAGGAGCGGGGCGATGACGTCGATTGCCATCGGCCGGAGCCTAGCGGGGGCTCCTAGCCGGCTAGAGCCACTCGATGCGCCGGAAGAACCGGTAGAGGAAGAGCACGGCCACCACCATGATCGCCAGCGCCAGCGGATAGCCGGTGCGCTTGTCGAGCTCGGGCATGTACTGGAAGTTCATGCCCCAGATGCTGGCCATGAAGGTGGGCACCGCGATGATCGCAGCCCAGGCGGAGATGCCGCGGATCACCTCGTTCTGCCTGACGCCGAGCAGCGCCAGGTTGGCCTCCAGGATCGAGGTCAGCAACTCGCGCTGCGAGCTGATCTGCTCGTCGACCCGGCGGGCGTGGTCGGCGATGTCGCGGAAGTAGTGGCGCAGCTGCTCGTCGACGTTGGCGTAGGCGCCCCGGGCCAGCGCTTCGAGTGGCGCCAGGAGCGGGGCGACGGAGCGATGGAACTCGATCACCTCCCGCTTGAGGAAGTAGATGCGCTCGGTCGAGTCGGCCCGCTGCTGGAAGATCTCCTCCTCGACCTCCTCGATGTCGTCATCGATCCCGGCGACGACCGGCGCGTAGTCGTCGACCACCTGGTCGATGATCGCCCAGACGACGGCCGCCGGGCCGGTGCGGAGCAGGTCCGGGTGTCCCTCGAGGTGCTCGCGCGCGGTCCGCAACTCGCTCGCCCCGCCGTGGCGGACCGCAATCACATAGCCCGGGCCGGCGAAGATGTGGATCTCGCCGAACTCGACCTCCTCGCGATCGTCGTCGTAGCGGGCGGTGCGCAGGACGATGAAGAAGCTGTTGCCCCGGTAGTCCTCGATCTTGGGGCGCTGATGGGGGCCACTGGCGTCCTCGACGGCCAGCTCATGCAGGCCGAACGCCTGCGCCGCCCGCTGGAGCTCGGAGTCGGTCGGCTCGTGCATGCCCAGCCAGACGAAATCCCCGTCGCCCTTCGCCTCCTCGGCAGCGTGCTCGATGTCAAGCGGCGCCTCCTGCTGCCGCCGCCCGTCGCGATAGTGCGCGCAATCGACGATCATCCGACCTTGGGTTCCATCCCGAGGGCGGCCTTCCTGCCCGCGGGCGCGTCCAGGCATTTCGTACCCCGTCACCGGCTCTCCTGGAGAGGCTGCTTGACCGTAGTCTGGCCGCGTGACCTCCGCTGGACTCGGTGGCGAGAGCGCGACGGACCGTGCGCGAGCCTGGCGCGACGGCGCGCATGCAGCGGTTTGCGACGTACTCGAACCCTGGGCGCACGGCACGATCGCGCGGGCGACGGACTACCCGGACTACTGGGGCTTCAACGTCGTCCGTGTCGAGGAGGACCCGGCGATGAGCGTCGAGGAACTGGAGGCCCTTGCGGACGAGGCGCTAGCCGGGCTCGAGCACCGCCGCCTCGACTTCGACGTGGTCGAGCCCGCGGATGCATTGCGAGCCGGATTCGAGGCCAAGGGCTGGACGGCCGAGCGTCTGCTCTGGATGCGCCACCAGGCCCCACTCCCTGCCGGACTCGGGATCTCAGTCGAAGAGGTCCGCTACGACGCGGTGCTGGAACTGCGAACCGCCTGGCACAACGAGAACTTCCCGGCCGCGGACCCCAGCTCCCGCGAAGCCGAGCGCCAGCGTGCGGGGCGGCTCCTCTCTCAGGCCCGCGCGGTCTCGATGCTCTGGGACCCCCGGGTGCTGACCGTCAGCGAGAGCGGTGCGCCCATCGCCTACGCCCAGCTCGAGCGTGAGGGCGCGGCCGCCGAAATCACCCAGGTCTACGTCCTCCCCGAGTACCGCGGCGCCGGCCGCGGAACGGCGATGACCCGCGCCGCGATCGAGGCGGCCGGAGACGTCGAGGATCTCTGGATCGTCGCCGACGACGACGACCGTGCGAAGAAGCTCTACGCCAGGCTCGGCTTCCGCCCGGTGTGGACGACGATGGAGCTCACCCGGCCGCCTCCACCTGCGGGCGGCGAGGATTGACCCGGCGACCGACTTGGCCGGATCGCAGGCGCCGGTGACGACGCCCTGCTGACTCAGCCGTCTAGCTGGTCGCCGGCGGCGGGGGCTGGGTGAAGCTGACCGCGACCGGCTCCCGCTCGGCGGCGTCGGAGATCTCGAAGAACTCACGGGCCTCAAAGCCGCCCTGGTTGGCGATGATCGAGTTCGGGAAGATCTGGATCTTCGTGTTGTAGGCCTGGACGTTGGAGTTGTAGATCCGGCGCGAGGCCTGGATCTCGTCTTCGAGCTCGCTCAGGTTCCGCGAGAGCTGTTGGAAGTTCTCGGTGGCGCGCAGGTCGGGGTACTGCTCGGCCACGGCCCGCAGGTCGGCGAGCGCCCGGTTGAGCTGTCCCTCCGCTTGGCTGGCCTGCTCGGGACCCTGGGCGGACATCGCGTTCGCGCGGGCCTGGGTGACGTTCTCGAATGTCTTCTGCTCGTGCTGGGCGTAGCCCTTGACCGACTCGACCAGGTTGGGGACCAGGTCGTGACGGCGCTTGAGCTGGACGTCGATCCCGGACCACGACTCGTCAACGCGGTTGCGCGAGCCGATCATCGAGTTGCGGATCAGCATGAAGATCAGGCCGAGGAGAAGTACGACTCCGACGACGATGAGGACAGTGGTCATGACAGGGATCTCCTCGGGTTGATGACAGCGACGATGTTCTACTAGGTCTGGGCCGGGTGCGTCCGCACCCGGCGCGGCAGCCCCGATCTCAGTCGAGCCAACCCTCGTGACGGAGGAGGAAGCGCTTCGTCTCCGGCCCTCCCCCGTACCCGCCGATCGCGCCGCCCGTGCGGACGACCCGATGGCACGGCACGATCACCGGAATCGGGTTCGAGCCGAGGGCGTTGCCCGCGGCGCGCGAGCCTCGCGGGCTGCCCGCCTGCGCCGCCGCCTGCGTGTAGGTGATCGCCTCGCCATAGGGGACCCGCGTCATGTTGCCCAGCAGCCGGCGGGCGAACTCGCCGCGGACGAGACGCCAGTCCAGCGGCAGGTCGAACTCGCGACGGCTGCCGGCGAAGTACTCGTCGAGCTGGCGCCGGACGTCGTCGGTGCGGCGCGCAAGCTCGAGCAGGCGCGGCGAGACCCTGGCCGCGAGGTCCTCGAGGACCTGCTCGAAGCTCTGACCCGGCAACTCGAGCCGGACCAGACCCCGCGGCGTCGTCGCCACCAGCATCCGCCCCACGGGCGTATCGACGGTGTCGTAGGCAACCTCCACCAGGCCCGCCTCGTCGGCGCGCTCGGCCAGCCTCGCGGCGGCGCGCTCGGCCTCGGGCTCTGCCGCCCTCGGGGCCTGGTCGCGCAGCGCGCGCTCGATCGAACTCAGCTCGGGATCAGTCATGGTCGCTCCTGTCGGATATGGGCGCGGTCTCGCGCAGGCGCTTGAGGCCCTCATGGACGCTTCGGCGCGCGGCCTCCTGTGAGCACGCGAGCGCCTCGGCGACGTCGGCGTAGGACATGTCCGCCGCGAAGCGCATGGCGACCGCCGCCCGCTGCTTGGGCGCAAGTGCGGCGACCGCCGTCCACAGCTCGGGGTCGCCACCCGAGTCAATCCGGTCGTGGGTCGGCTGCTCTGGCAACTCGGCCCGGGGCTCGGGTCGGCGCTTGCGGGCGCGATGGTGATCGATCGCCTTGCGGCGGGCGATCGTCATCACCCAGGCTCGAGGGTATCGGCCGTCGAGTTGCTCGTAGGCGCGCATGGCGGCGATGAAGGTCTCCTGGAAGCAGTCGTCGGCGTCGGCCGGCCCGACCATCGAGCGCAGAAACGACAGCACCGGGGCTCGGTGCTCGTCGAGGAAGCTCTGGAAGGGGGGTAGCGTCTTCGCCATACCGGTTACGCCCTTGGAACGCTCCTGGCGGGCCGATCGTGAGGATAGGATCGCCGCCCGGCATCACCCAGGCCTCATCGCCGCCTCGGCGCCCTGCACCCGCACCCGCTCGCCGCTGGGAAGGCTGACGTAGACGGCCCCCTCGCGGGCGAGCTGTTGGCGCGGGTTGACGAGGGTGATCCCGAAGAACCGGCCGCGCTCGTCGAAGCGCAGCAGGTGGGCCTCGGGCGTCTCCGCGCGAGTGCCGGGCCGCGGCGAGGCGATCGCCGCGTAGAGCACGTCGCTGGGGGCATCGTAGGTGACGTGCATGAAGGTGTAGGGGCCCGCCCGAAGGCTCATCGCTTCAGGGTAGGGGCCAGGGGCACGTTGCCGACAAGCGTGATCAATCCCGGCGTGATCTGTGTGTACTGATAGAGGTCCCTGCCGGTTCGAGCGAAGGAGACGGGGATGGTTCGCGCCAGGACGGCCGCGATCGGAGCAATCACACTCGTGGCCCTCGGCGCCCTCGCGGCGACCGTGATCGGCGGCGAGGACAAAAGCCAGGCCCCCGGCAACCCGCCCCCGCCGGGCTTTGAGCAGGTCGTCGACGCCGATCGCGTGCAGGGCGATCCGCCCGGCGGGCGACCGAGCACGGCCAAGGGCCCGCGGGTCTTCTACTACGAGACATCGACGCCGCTGACGGTGCCCGACGGACCTGGCGGGATGATCGTCAAGAAGTGCCCGAAGGGGTCGATCGCCACCAACGGCTACTGGTACATCGACCAGATATTCGACGGCTTCGGGCTCAGCGACCAGGGCTCATCGCCGGCGGGCTTTCGCCGTTGGGCCTTCTACTGGCGCAACGAGAGCGGCGGGCCGATCGAGAACCTGATCCTGGGGATGGTTTGCGACCGCGACGGCTGAGCGGCCGGCCGAGGCCTACGCCGCGGGCTCGCCGTCCGGCTGCACGACCAGCCAGAGACCGCCGAACTCGTCGACGTTGTGGCAGAGCACCTCGCCCGGCGGGTCGTCGACGTAGTAGTAGAGCGGCTGACCCGCGTAGGTCACCTGGGTGGTGCCGTCGTCGCGCTCGGTCGTCCCGAGCAGCTTCGCCTCAGCTCCGCCGGCCGCCTGCGGGCCGCCCTTGGTGAGCACCGGGGGCCACGCCGCCGCGCACTGCCCATAGCACTCGCTCTTGGAGGTCGTCTCCTTGTCGAACAGGTAGATCGCACGGTCGTCCTCGTCGAAGAGGATCGTCCCGAACTGCGACTCACTGGCGCTGATCGCGAGGCCGGCGGGCTCGCCGCCACCGCCGCTCCTGCCTCCGTTCGTCGGCTGCGGCTGCTCGGAGTCGGTCTCCGACTGCACCGCTGTGGTCGAGTCGGCGGTCGTGCCCTCGTCGTCATCGCCGCCGCACGCGGCGAGGCCGAGCGCGAAAGTGACCAACGGCAGAGCTAGAGCTGATCGGCGCATGGGCTCATCCGGATCGGCTCCACTTTACTGGCCGTCGACATCCCCCCCGTGCGAGGATCGGGCGATGAGCGCGGAAGCCTGCGCGGCATCGGGTGCTCGGTGCACAGCTCAAGACGAGCCGCGCGGCACGCGAGCGGCCTTGGATGTGAAATCCCTGCTAATCAGGAGGGTGAGCGACGGGACTCGAACCCGCGACCACCTGGACCACAACCAGGAGGATAGGGGGTCAGCCTCAGGTCCGTTTCCGCTTGATCAGGCGGTGTCACCTCGTCTGAGGTGGTCGCAACTTTCGCTCAGTTTGGCACCTCGTTTGGCACCTTGGCCGAAGGCGCGCTCGACCAGGCCCCACCTGCGCTCGCTCGTAGTCGGCGTAGATAAGCATCGTGTTGCAGTCCCGATGGCCCATCCATCCGGGAGCGCGCGCTTAAGCATGGTCGTGAGCGCAGCCGTCGGACTGGCGGTCGGCCGCGGCCGGGTCTAGCCCGGGCCCCGTGCAGCACCCCTCGCCGCGCCAGGTTTCAAGGCCTTCCTTGATGGCGACGCCCGCGATCAGCAGCGCTGCGATCGGGTCGAGCCACCACCAGCCGTATAGGGCATTGCCGGCGAGCCCGAGGAAGACGGCGCCCGCCAGGTATGCGCAGAGCAGGTTCTGCGCCCCCTCGCCGTGAGTCGCTGAGGATCCGAGGGTCTCGGCGAGCCGCTGCTTGGCGATCCCGAGCATCGGCATCCC
>JBDTSW010000059.1:0-13819 GCA_039930945.1 bacterium | reverse complement strand
GGAGCTAGAGGCTTTTCGCAGCTGTCTCAAGGGCTGAGCTCATGCATTGAGCTTCCTGCGGCTCGGCGTTGACGTAGTAGATCGGGGTGGTTATGTAGAAGGACATCGGCGGCGACGGAGACTATGCCGCCCGGCCTCGGCGCGGGCGAGGCGCGCCCGCTCTCAGTCAGTCGCCTTCCTTGTCCTGCTTCGGATTGAGCTTGTTGAGGCCGGCGCGGACCTCCTGCTCGCAGTCTCCCGGGAACGGCTGCTGGACGATCACGCCGACGTCGCCCTGGGCGCTGGAGATCGCCGGGCCGTCCTTGCGGTCGGCCCTGTCGACCTCGCCGGCGTCGTTGAGGAAGTCCTTGACGATGCAGAAGGGGTCGCCGCCGACGGCGCCGTCGTCGAGCGCGATCGCGTCCGCGATCTTGCCGTCGGAGAACTGCTCGGACTCGCCGCAACCGGCCAGCGCGATCAGGGCCAAAAGCGCCGGGAGCAGGGCTGCGAGGCATCCGGTCACACCGCAAACCTACCCGGCCCGGCGGCGCGGCGGCGCAGAAAAAAGAGGGGCGGCCCGAAGGCCGCCCCTCTTGGCTTCAGCCAGAGACTGCGATTGGAACTACGGGGTGGCGCAGTACGCGATGTTGGTGTCCGTGTCGATGCTGGCGCCGCCACCACCGTGGGTGGTGTCGTCGTCATAGACCAACTCGCCCTTGAACTTGAACCCGGGCTGGGTGCCGCCCGCGAGCGGGTCGATATCGTCGGCCGGGTTGCAGCGAGCCGAGATGTAGTGGACCTTCTTCTTCTTGCCCTTCTTCTTGTACGTGGTCGTCTTGCCGATCACCGAGTTGAACAGCGTGATCGCGCCGGCGTCGCCGGCCACGTCGCTGGCGTCGGAGACCAGGAGGCGCGAACCGAACCCGGCTGCGATCGGGGGCGTGCCCGTACCCGGCAGGGTGTCGGTTGCGTCCTGGATCTCACCCTGGGCGAGCGTCGTCTGCCCCGTGGCATCGTTGCGGGCGTGCAGGTAGACCGTCGGGTTGCCGCCGACCCACTCGCAGTTGACCGGGCCGCCTCCGGACGTGGCCGCGCACTCCGTCGGACCGGCGGTCGACACCGGGCCGTTGAACGTCGTCACCGTGAGATCAATTTCCTGACTGACGGGATCGAGGCCCGCGAAGCCGGCGAACCGGGCCTTGCCGTTACCCGAGCCGATCTGGCTCTTCTTGCCGCAGAGATCGACCGCATCCTGGGTGTTTGCCGCTCCAAGCGGAACCACATCCGCGTCGCACGTGCCCGCCTTCTTCGAGTTGAGCACGATGTCGTCGTCGATGTCGATCCGCGCCTCCTCGAAGTTCTCGGCCGGGGTAATGGGCGCGTTGTCGTTGTCCAGGTTGGTTACCTGCAGGAACAGATTGGCCTTCCCCAACTTTGCTGAGTCCTGGGTGTTCAGGCTGGTCGAGGCGGACAGGTCGAACCGGTTGTCGTCGGCGCCGGCGGCGAAGGCGTTGCCGGCCGCCGCGAGGGCGATCACGGACGCCAACCCGGCGACGATGGTCTTGCGTGGGATGCTTCTCACGTTCTCCTCCTTGGAGTGTGCGCGGTCAGTCCGCGCGTTTGAGTTTCAAGTCTGCGGATGGTCTTGCCGATGATCAAGGGCTCGCCTGAGCCCGTGACCGGGATCAACCCCTGCTCTTGTAACGGGTTTGCCCCCCTTAGGTTACGGGAAAAACTACAGATCAGGGCTGCTCCCGCACGTGCAGGTACTGGGTCTGCTCCGGCGAGACCCCGATCGAGTCGTAGTCGAGTTGCTGGTCGCACGGCGGCGCGGGCAGGTCGTCGGTGTTGTACATGCCGTCCAGCCCGGCGGCGACGTCGTTGAAGGAGAAGCGCCGGATCCGGTCGAACAGCTCCCGGGACTCGGGCACGTCGGTGGGGATCAGCAGGTCGCGGTCGGCGGGGTCGAGCTGGGCGTTGATCCCGGGCGTCGCCCCCGCCGGGCAGTGGCGGGTCTCATAGGAGTCGAAGTAGCCCTGCCCACCGACCGGGTCGATGCTGAGGAACTGGCCGAACAGCGTGTAGGGGTTGGCGCGGTTGATCTCGAGCCGCCGCGGATAGCCCGAGGCCAGCGTCTCCGGGTGAAGCGGGGACGAGGTGCGCAGAAGCTGCCGGCGGGCGCCGGCGTCGTTTTGGGCGGCGAGCGTCGAGGCGGTGGTGTTGCCCAGCAGGGCGGTGACCTCGCGGCGGTAGAGCCGGACCACCTCGAAGATCGAGTTGAAGTCGGCGAGGAAGGGGTCGAGCGCGGTGAGCAGCGGCGTCAGGTCGGCCGAGAGCAGGCGGCGCGTCGCGGGCAAGCCCGGGACGGCGGCCGAGATCGTGCCGCGAAGCCCGCGCAAGAAGCCCTCCAGCTCCGGCGCCAGCCGGCCGAGGTCGATCAGCGTCGGGCTGAGCTCGCGCGCAGCGGGCCGCAGCTGCTGGACCAGCGGGTCGGTGTCCTGGGCGAAGCGGTCGAGACGGGTGAGCGTGGCCCGCGTCTCACGCAGGAAGGTGGGGAAGATCTGGAAGGCCTGCTCCAGCTCGGCGTCGCGCGCGGCGGTCGTCGTGAAGACCTCGTCGGAGTTGGTGATCAGGCCGCGGAGCTGGCCCTGGCGCTCGGAGAGCGCGTTGAAGACCTCGCCACCATCGCGGACGAGCCGGCGCACGGCGAGGCGCTGGGTGTCGAGCACCCGCAGCGTCCGGTCTGCCTCCTCGGCGAAGGGGTCGAGGCTGGCGATCGCCAGCGAGAGGTCGTCGCCGCGGCCCCGCAGCGCCGCGGCCTGGCCCTGCATCCAGGCCTGGAACGCGTCGCGCGTCGGCTGGTCGAAGGCGCGGAAGATCTCGTCGAGCTGGACCGAGTCGGCCACCTGCGCGGTGTCCAGCTCGCCGCCCTCGTCGATCGTCCCGGCCTGGTCGTGTCCCGGCGTCAGCTCGACGTAGGTTTCGCCGAGCAGCGTCTTCTGTCTCAGGGTCGCCCGGGAGTCCACCGGCAGCGGCGCGTATGCCGGCTGCAGCTCGAGCTCGGCCGAGGCCAGCCCGTCGTCGGCGAGCTCGATCGACTTCACCTTGCCGACCGAGACGCCGGAGATGCGGACGTCGGATTCCTGCGCCAGCGTGGTCGCCTCGTCGAACGGAACCGTTACCCGGTAGCTCTGGGGCTTCAGCGGCGACGGGCCGCCGAAGGCGATCCACAAGAACAGCGCCAGGCCGAAGCACGACAGCGTGAAGCCGACCGCGATCAGGATCCGGGTGACTGTCGGCGGGCGGGTCGCCATCAGCGGCTCGCCTCGCCCGGAAGGATGTCGGCTGGGAGAGTCATCACGGGTCCAGTGTGCAGATCGCCGGTTGCGTCGGGTCGTAGGGGGCGGCCGCGGTCGCCGTCGGCACCCGGGTGAGCTGCTGCAGGGTCTTCAGGAACGGGCGCGGGGTGCCGACGTCGTTCGTCAGCGCCTCGGCGTTGGTGGCGGTCTGGCAGGACTGCAGCACCAGCCCGCGCAGAATCGGCCCCTGGGCGTCCTGGAGCGTGAACAGGCCGTTGGTGTTGTGGGCGAACCAGCTCGACCAGAACAGGTAGCCCTCCTCGGCGCCGGGCGGGTTGTAGGCGAGCGAGTTGAACAGGCGGTTGACGTCGGTGAAGGAGCGATCGAGGGCCGGGGTGGCGTCGTTGAGCGCCCGCGCCGCCTGGGTCAGGTGGCGGACGGGGGTCTGGACCTGACGCGTGAAGGGACGGATCTGCTCGCGGATCGGCTCGACGGTGTCGCGCAGGAAGGGGCGCGTCTCGCGCAGGGCAGGGCCCAGCGCCTTCGCCGAGGGGATCAGCGCCTCGGAGGTGGGGCCCAGCTCGAGTGCCAGCTTGTCGCCGCTGTCGAGCGCGCCGCGGGTCGCCGCCAGCGCCGAGGGCAGCTCCTGCAGGGTGGCCCGGATCGAGGCCTCCTGGCTGGCGAACGACTCCATCACCGCGTTCGAGGAGTCGACGAACTCGCCGAGCCGGGTGTCGCGCGAGCCCAGCTCCTGGGTGAGCAGGCGGAAGCTGGTGATCGCGCGGGCGATGTTGGCGCGCCGCTGGGAGAGCTTGCCGTTGATCTTCGCCAGGTCGCGAGCGGTGGGCTCGAAGCGCTTCAGCACCGCCGCCAGCTCCTCGCCGTTGCCGCCGAGGCCACGGCCGCCGCCCTCGAGCAGGAGCTGCAGGTAGTCGCGGGTGTCGCCGTCGAGCGAGGCGAGGATCTCGTCGGACTGGACCTGCGACTGGGTCTGGGTCAGCGGGATCGTCGCTCCCTCCTGGACCGGCTTGGCCTCCGGAGAGCCCGGGTCGAGCTCGACCACCATGTCCTGGAGGCCGGTGCGGGGTCGCAGCAGCATCGAGGCGTCGGTGTGGATCAGCGGCGCGTAGGTGTCGTCGACCAGCATCGTCACCACCGCGTTGCCGTCTTCGAGATCGACCTCGGTGATGTCGCCGACCTTGATCCCGGCGATGTTGACCGTCTGCCCCTGGCCGGGGCTGACCGCTTGCGAGGAGCGGAACTCGCCCTTGAGCTCGAGGGTATCGTCGCCGAGGATCGGTATCCAGGACGGATAAGGGGCCTGCTGGCGCGAGAGGATGAAGATCGTGGTCGCGAGCCCGGCGACGATCAGCAGGAAGATCGCGACGAAGTCGGTGAGGTGCTCTCGGATCGCGCGTTTCATGGCGTCGGCACCAGGTCGGAGGCCACCGGGTCGGCGGCGGGGCCGTTGAGGTCGGGCAGCGCGTTCGTCTGGCAGGCGACGTCGGTGCGGAACGCGGGGGCGCTCGCGGGCAGGTCCGGCTGCACGCCGCGGGTGGGGAAGGCGGAGCCATCCTGGGCGGTGCCGAAGTTCTTCGTGTTCTGGAAGCCGCCGCCGGGGTTCGGGGCCTCGGCGAGGGTGTCCCCACCGCCGGCGTTGGCGCGCAGGTAGTGGCCGTTGCCGTCGAAGTTGCCGGCGGCCCCGCCCAGGTTGACCGCTCCGTAGAAGAACTCCTGCCAGACGGTCGAGGTGTTTGTGGGGTCGTTCGGATCGACCGTGATCGCCGTGTCGGCGGCGGGGTCGAGCACGTCGGTGACGCAGCGGCTGAGCCGGGTCACCTGCGGCAGCAGCTTCAGCGACTGGTCCGCCGTCTTCGCCAGCGGGCGCGCCGAGTCGCCGAGCAGCCGGGCGAGCGTGCCCAGCTCCCGGTCGCGCAGCAACAGTGCCGTCTGGTCGAGCCACGGGCCCGATGCCTGGATCGTGGCGGGCAGCTCGTGCAGGCTCGGCTCCAGCGCCCGGGCCCAGGCACGCAGCGGTGGCAGCGCGTCGGAGAGGTGGCGCAACGACAGGTCGGCCTGCTCCAGCGTCGGCGCCAGCTCGTGGATCGAGGCCGAGAGGTTCGACTGCTCCGCCGCCAGGGCGCCGGTGGTGATGTTGAGGTTGGTGATCAGGCCCTTCAGCGATGCCTCGCGCCGGCCCAGCGTCTCGAACACGCCACCGCTGGCGGCGATCAGCTTCGAGAGGTCGTGGGGCTTGGTTCCCTGCAGGGCCTCGGTGACGATCGCCGTGCCCTTGCCCGCCTTGCCGCCGTAGGCGAAGGAGTCGTTGATCGCCTCGGCGGCGGTCTCGCCCTGGACGTCGGGATCCTGCTCGGCGTCGTCGGCCGCGGTGGGCTCGACGGTGAGCGCCGTGCCGTAGCCCTCCAGCAGGTCCTGGAGGTTTGCCCGCGAGTCCGACTGCAGCGAGGTCAGGATCTCGTCGAGCTGGACCGCGGTGGCCGTTCGCGTCAGCGGAATCTCGCCCTCGCTCGGCAGCTCGGGCGCGCTGGGGCTGCCGGGCCTGAGGTCGATGAAGAAGTTGCCCTCGAGGAAGAGCCGCGGGCGGATCTCGGCCTCGGCGTCCTCGTGGATCGGCCGGCCGGCCTCGTCGACGGTGAAGGTGACCTCGGCCAGATCGCCCTGCGAGGTCACCTCGGTGACCTCGCCCACCGTGACCCCGGCGATCCGTACCGGCGAGGTCGGGCGCAGCGTCGCGGCATTCTCGAAGGTGGCGCTGAGCCGGTAGCCCTCGCTGTTGAAGGGCAGGTCCTTGGTGTAGGCGAGGAAGCTGCCGATCACGATCACGACCACCAGCGCCAGGCCGACCATCCAGGCGGGCCTCGAGGCGGCGTGGCGGGGGTTGCGAGTCATCGCTGGAACGCCGGGTCGGTGACGATGCCCTGGTCGCCGGGGACGTTGCCGATCGTCTGCTGCAGGAGGAAGCCCTCCTTGCCGGCCTCGCACTCGGTCGGCGTCTGGCCGGGGGAGGCGGTGTTCGGGTAGGGGTTGTAGTGCAGCTCGTTGTCGTCGGCGGCCGTGTCCGCGGGGGCGTCGGAGGGGCTGCCCTCGCTGTTCGGCCCCAGGGCGGGCTCGAACACCTCGAAACGCTGCCAGGTGCCCTTGTCGTCGCCCTGGCTGGTCAGGCTGCGGAGGTTGTTCAGCAGGATCCCCCCGTATCCGCACACGGTCTGGGCCGGGGCGATGAAGCGCAGCGCCGGGGTGAGGATGTCGGCGGTCTGCTCGAGGCGGTCGAGCCCGGCGTTGACTCCCGGGTCGTCGGAGAAGTCCTCGAGCGCCTGGGCCGTCGGGGCGAGTTGGTCGTTGAGCACGGGCGTACGCTCGAGCACCGGCGCGCCGACCTCGAGCGCGGTGGCGATCGTCGGCGCGTTCACCCGCAGCGACTCGACTCCGGGCCGGAGGTCGGTGAACAGCGCCGCCGAGTGGTCGAGGAACGGACGCAGGCGCGGCAGGGTGCGGGTGGCGACGTCCAGCGTCGGCGGGCTCTCGGAGATCGTCTCCTGGATGAACGGGCGCGCGACCGCGGCGAAGGCGGCGAAGGTGGTGTCGAGCCCGGCGAACATCTCGGCCTGCTGACGCGCGACCGGGGCGACCTCGGCGGCGGTCGCGGCGAGGGCGTCGAAGAAGCGGGCGAGATGGGTGCGCCGGGCGCCGAGGTTCTTCATCACGCTCTGCAAGCGCGGCAGCAGCGGCCGCAGCCGGCCGATCGCGGTGTTCAGCGCCGGGCCGCGGCCGGCCAGGGCGTTGCCGAACTCGACCAGGTTGGCCTGGATCGCGACCCTGGTGGGATCGTCGAAGGTGTTCAGCACCTGGTCGATGTCCACCGGCTCGACCTTTGCCGCCGAGAGCGGCAGCGTGGAGCCGGGCTCATAGCCCTCGTCCGAGGTGCCACGGCCGATCTCGAGGTACTTGAGCCCGAGCGCCGAGCGGGCGCGGATCAGCAAGGTGGAGTCGACGGGCAGGGGCTCGACTCCGGCGTCGAGCGCGAGGTCGAGCGTGGCGCTGAGGTCGCCGTCCTCGTCCTGGACCGGGGTCACGTCCTCGACGACGCCGACGCGGACGCCGCCGATCCGGACCTCGTTGCCGGGAAGCAGGGTGTTGGCGTCCGGTACCTGGGCCGAGATCCGGTATGTCGGCACGAACGGCAGCCCGTTGTTGGCGTTGTAGGCGAGGAAGACCGCGAGGATCGAGATCAGCACGGTGACCGCGCCGACCATCGTCGGGCTGGCCGCGAGCCTGCTGGCGGCTCCGCCCCTCATCGGCGGCCCTTCCCACGCTTGCGGCCGCCCTCGCCCCTGCCCTCGCTGCCGATCAGGTAGTCGAGCAGGATGCGGGCGTCGCGCATCTTCGTCGCCGGCTCACCGGCGGGGGGCTCGCCCGCTCCCGGCCCGCCGTCCTGCGGCGCCTCGGGCAGCGCGTCGAGGGAGTCGAGGCCGTCACCGGTCGAACCACCGGAGCGCGCCCGCGGCGCTCGGGCGCCCGCCCGCTGGGCAGGGCCGAGGTCGCGTTCGACGGTGGCCGCCTTCTGCTTGCTCGTGCTCGAGAAGAACGACTCGCAGCCCGACTCGGGGAAGGCCTCGTAGTCGACGCAGTTGTTGAGCGGGATCAGCAGGCGCGCGAACCGCCCGAAGGAGTCGTAGCTGTTGGTCGCGCCGGCGGCGTTGAAGAGGAAGCCCATCAGGTTGTCGTAGCCGTCGTTGCGGCGCAGGCTGGCGAGCAGCTCGGAGAGGACCTTGCCCAGGGGGCCCGAGGCCTCGGCCACCTGGCGGATCCGGATCAGCACCGGGTCCGCGGCGACGAGCGACGGCCCGGCCTCCTCGGCCGCGTCGCCGAGGGAGGTCAGCGCGACGCTGCCGCCGCGCGAGAACGGCCCCAGCGCCTCCGTCATCCGGGTCAGCGCCGGAGCGGCGTCGCCGAGGTCGGAGACCACCGGCGTCGAGGCCTCGGCGAAGCGGTCGAGCTTGGTCATCGTCAGCCGCAGCTCGGTCAGGAACCCGGGCAGCTTCTGCAGGCTCGCCTCGAGGTCGGCGCGGCGCTCGGCCGTGGCCTCGGCGGCGACGTTGGCGTTGTTGATGAAGCCGGAGACGCGCTTGCGCTCGCTCGCGACCGGGCCCAGGGCGGTGTCGGAGTCCTTGGCGAGTTGGGCGAGCTGCTTGTTCTGCTTGGCGAGGATCGCCAACACCTCGTCGGTGCGCTGCAGCGCCGGGTTGGCGCGCTCGATCACGGCCTCGAGGTCATCGCCGCGGGCGGCAAGGCCGGCGCCGAGGTCGTTGAGGATCAGCCGGAACCGCTCCGGATAGGGCTCGCGCATGATGTTGTTGACCAGGTCGAGGTCGACGGCCTTGCCGTTTCGTTCCAGCGGCAGCAGGTACTGGCCCGCGCCGGGCTCGCCGTCGGCGATCGGCTCGATCGCGGGCGGCGGCTCGGTGCCGGGAGCGCGCGGCTCTGTCAGCTTGCACTCGACGAAGCGCTCCCCCAGCAGCGACTGCGGGCGGACGATGCAGGAGGCGTCCTCGCGGAAGTCCTGGAAGGCAGGGTCGTCGATCTGCATCACGACCACGGCCTTGCCCGGCTCCGGGCTGCCGTCGGCATGCACGGCCTCCTCGGCGCCGGTGACGTCGACCTCGCTGATCACGCCGACCTTGGCGCCGGCGACGCGCACCTCCTCGTCGGTGACGAGGAAGCCGCCGTTGTCGAAGATCGCCCTGACCTCGTAGGTCTCGCCCTCGCCGCCAGCACCGGTGCCGAGCACCACCAGCGCGCCGGCCGCGGCGAGGGTCGCGGCGATCGAGATGATCCGCCTCACGGTGCAGCTCCCGGGTATACGCCGATCTGAGTGGCGTCACACTGCCCGCCGACGTCATCGAGGAACGGCGTCGAGAGATCCTGCGCCTGCTGTGAGCCGGTCCCGGGGCAGCGCTCGAAGCCGGACGGCGAGAGGGTCGGGATCGCGCCGGCCGCCGAGTAGAAGCCGAGCTGGGCGGAGGGATTGGCGTAGCTTGTCTCGAGCTCCTCGGTGCCCGCGTTGTAGGAGAAGGCGCCGAGGCCGGCGGGCAGGACGCGGGCATAGTGGCCGTTGCCGTCGTAGTAGCCGGTGACCTGGCCCAGGTTCGAGACCGCCGCCAGCAGGTCGGGCGAATAGGAGCGGAACAGCTCGATATTCGGCCCGGAGTCGTTGATCGCATCGATTCCCGAGCTCGATGCCTTGGCCGCCTTGCGCTCGAGCTTGGGGGCGACTCGGAGGACGTCGGTGAGGTCGTTGCCGGGGCCGGGCGTGGCCACCGCCGTGCGCAGGTCGGTGACGACCGGCACGGCCCGTTCGGCAACCGGGCGGAGGTCCCGGAGAAACGGGGCCAGGTCGCGGGTCGCGGGCTTCGCGGTCGCAACCAGCGGGTCGAGGTCGTCGAGCGCCGCTCGGAGGTTGACGAAGGTGGTGTTCGCCTGGCGCATCGCCGGGGGCAGGGCCGACAGCGAGCGGTCGAGCGACTCGTTCTCGGCGGAGATCGCGCCCAGCGCCTCGTTCGCGTTCTGAGTCAGCGCCGAGAGGTCGTTGCGGCGCTCGGCGACGGCCCCGACGGTCGATGCCCCGGAGACGAGGAACTCGCTGAACGTGCGCTGGTCGCGGTTGATCTCGGCCAGCAGGCGCTGGGTCGACTGCAGCGCCGGGGCGAAGTACTTGTAGGTGGCGCGCGCGCCCTCGGTGTTGCCGGCGTAGATCACCGCCGAGCCCTGGATCACTTCCTGGAGGCTCTTGCGGGTCTCGTCGTCGAGCGTGGCGAACAGCTGGTCGAGGTCCACGGGCGCCGTCGTCTCGTCGCTGCTGAGCGTGGCGCCGTCCTCGAGCTCGGGCTCGTTGTTCGGCCCGGGCTGGATCGAGACGTAGCGGTTGGCGACCCCCGACAGCGATGCCAAGCGCACCAGCGCCGTCGTTCCCTCATGCAGCGGCTCGGAGACGGTGATCGCGACCTCGGCCTCCCCGTCGCCGGTGAGCGCGAGGTCGTCCACGGTGCCGATCGACTGTCCGCCGACCAGGACCTGGTTGCCGGGCACCAGCTGGCCCCCGGTGTCGAAGAGGACCTTGTAGCTGTGCCCGCTGCTGCCCCCCAAGAGGACAACGAGGACGAGCACGAACGCCGCGGCCAGCCCGACCAGCGCGGCGATGCGGCCCAGGTTCATCGACCCCTCCGGGTCTGCGACTTCTTCGTCACCGGCTTCCACGAGGGTCTCTCCCGCGGGGGAAACCCCTTTCCCTGTCCCGGCCGAGGCCATTCCCCGGCATCCGACACATATCTGAGATTCCGATCCTAGCCGTTGAATTCCTCGTCAGGGCGTCGCGGAGATTGGGCGCGGATTAAGCCCGCGCCGGCAGCGAGCGGCGCCGGGGCTACTCGCGGGGCTCCCGCCCGGTCAGCCCGCGGTAGAGATCGTTGGCCCGGGTGCCGGTCAGGGCGGCGACCACGCCGGCCGCCGCGCGAGGCCGCGCGCCCGCCTGCACGAGGCGTCGCAGCGCGTCCACGGCGAAGGCCGTGTCGGGGCTGGAGGCGGCCGCCTCGGCGGCCGCGATCACGACCACGATCTCGCCCTTGACCTCGCCGCGGTAGTGGCGGGCGAGCTCGGCCAGCGATCCGCGCGAGACCTCTTCGTGGAGCTTGGTCAACTCGCGGCAGACGGCCGCGGGGCGATCCGGGGCCAGCGCCGCGAGCGCCGCCAGCGAGTCCGGGAGTCGCCGCGGCGACTCGAAGGCGACCACCGTCTCGGCCGAGCCGAGCACGCGTTCGAGCTCGCCCGCTCGGCGCGGCAGAAAGCCCTCGAATCGCCAGCGGTGGGCGGGCAGCGCCGAGGCCACCAGCGCCGTGGTGACGGCGTCGGGCCCCGGCAGCACCTCGATCTCGAGGCCGCGCTCGACGCAGGTGCGAATCAGGCGGAAGCCCGGATCGGAGATCACCGGCGTCCCGGCGTCTGAGATCAGCACGACCCGGGAGCCGCGCTCGATCTGCTGGGCGATCTGCACCGCGCGGTCGGCCTCGTTGCCCTCGTGGTTGGAGACCAGGCGCGGTCGCGAGATCTCGAGGCGCTCGTACAGACGCCCCGCGCGGCGGGTGTCCTCGCAGGCGACGAGGTCCGCGTCGGTCAGCGCTTGGCGCGCCCGCGGGCTGAGGTCGGCGAGGTTGCCGATCGGGGTCGGGCAGACCGTGAGCCGACCGGCCATCAGCGCTCGGCCTGCTGCGGGGTCGGCGCCACAGCCTCGAATTCCTCGCGCGCCATCGTCGCCGCGCCGATCATGCCCGCCTCCGGGCCGAGCTCGGCGGCGACCACCTCGACCCGGTTCATCGGCGGCAGCGCCCGCGCGCGCAGCTCGCTCCGCGCCGGGCTGACCAGCAGCTCGCCGGCGGCGATGACGCCACCGCCGAGGACGATCACGTCGGGATCGAAGGTGTTCGCGAGGCTCGCCAACGCCACCCCGAGATAGCGCCCGGCGGCCTCGACGACCCCTCGTGCAGCCGCGTCCCCTTCGAGCGCCGCGTCCACGACCGCCCGGCCGTCGAGCGGCTCGCCGGCGGCCGCGAGCCGGCCGAGAGCCGATCCGGGAGCGCCGGCGGCGACGGCGCGGCCGTCGCGCGCCAGCGCCGTCCCCGACGCCATCGTCTCGACGCAGCCGCGGCTTGGGCAGTTGCCCTGGCAGCGCGGGCCATCGGACTTGACGACGACGTGGCCCATCTCTGCGCCGGCGCCCGAGGAGCCCCGGAAGAGGTCGCCGTCGAGCACCAGGCCTCCGCCGATGCCGGTGCCGATCGTCAGCAAGACGACGTTGCGCGCGCCCCTGGCGGCGCCGAAGCGGTGCTCGGCCAGCGCGTGGAGGTTGGCGTCGTTGTCGAGGAAGACCGGCACCTGAAGCCGCTCTCGCATCAGCTCGCGGACCGGCACGTCGACGAGAGGAAGGTTCACCGACGAGACGGCGAGCCCCCGGGCGCGATCGATCGTGCAGGGGACGCCGAGTCCCACCGCGGCGGCATCAGGGTGCTCGGCCAGGGCCAGCCGCACCTCGGTCTCGAGCCGGTCGACAATCGCCTCCACGGTGATGCCCTGGCTGGCCTCGGTGGAGCGGTAGAGCACCGACGCGTCGGGGTCGACGACCCCGACCAGCATCTTCGTACCACCAAGGTCGACTCCCACCGTAGTGCTCATGCGGCAGTATTGAACTCGATGTCGCCCGCAGACGAGGGGGGGCCGCCCGAGCGGCCCGACTACAAGGTCTATCGCTCGCGCCCCGGGCTGCTCAGCCGCTTCCGCAAACCCGAGCTTGGCTCCCTGCGCGACAAGGTGGGCGGGCCCAAGCGCCCAGCCGCGAAGAAGAGCGAGCGCGAGCCGCGCGCCCCGGGCGAGACCTCGACCGCCCGCCGGGTCCTGAAGTGGGTGGGGATCGCCGCCCTGGCCTGGTTCGCGATCTCGATCCTGGCGTTCATGTTCTCGGCGCAGATCCAGAAGTCCAAGCTCACGGGGGGCGTCTCGAAGGTGCTCGACGGCAACCCGTTCATGGCCTTCAACCCGCAGACGATCCTGGTCTTGGGGACCGACATCCGCTCCGGCGCCTTCGCCGGGCCCGCGGAGGCGCAGCCGAAGAAGTGCCTGGACGAGGTCGGCGGTGGCCGGGCGACAGCCCCGAGCTGCACGCTGGGGCCGTTTCGCTCGGACACGCTGATGCTGATCCGCGCCGGTGGCGGCACCTTCCGCAAGCTCTCGATCCCGCGCGACACCCTCGCCGAGGTGCCCGGCCAGGGGCCGCAGAAGATCAACTCGGCCTACGCCACCGGCGGGGCCAAGCTCAGCATCGAGACGGTCGAGGGCCTGCTCGGGCTCAACGTCGACGAGGTCGCAATCCTCGATTTCGACGGCTTCCGGCGGTTCATCGACACCCTCGGCGGGATCAACGTCACCCTGCCGACGGACGTCTGCTCGAGCATCTCCGGCGGGGCCTTTGCGCTTGACCTGAAGAAGGGCGAGCACACCCTCAACGGCTTCCAGGCGATCACCCTCGCCCGCACCCGGACGAGCGGCGACTGCAACGGCGACGGCCTTCCCGACGACCCCTCCCTGTCCGACGTGGATCGCACCCAGTTCCAGCAGCTGATCCTGAACGGGATCAAGGGCCGGATGACCTCGATCACCCGGCTCCCCTACAACTTCGTCAAGGGGCCGATCATCGCCTGGAGCGCGCCCAGGGCGATGGTCTCCTCGATGGGCGCGCTGACGATGCCCCAGCTCGCCTTCGCCGCGGCGATCGGCGGCGACGATGGCAGCGCGGTGCTGAAGCCGTCAGCCACCACGGCCGCCGGCAACCTGGTGGTCTCGCCCGAGGAATGCCTCAAGGCGGCGAAGCAGTTCCTCGGCGGCGACCCCCCGCGCGAGCCCAACTGCCCCCAGGGCTAGCCGCGCCGGGCTAGTCGGAGGACGGGCTCGTCTTCGAGGCGTCCGACGACTTCGAG
>JBDTSW010000058.1:0-14164 GCA_039930945.1 bacterium | reverse complement strand
GGCCGACGTGATCGTCACCGACGGGTTCACCGGCAACGTCGCCCTGAAGACGCTCGAGGGCACGGCGCGATCGATCTCGGTCGCGCTCTCAGACGCCGCCCACTCGAACCCGATCTCCGCGCTCGGCGGATTGCTGCTGCGCCCCGCGCTGGGTGGGCTGCGGCGCGAGATGGACCCCGACAACACCGGCGGGGCGATTCTGCTGGGCCTGCGCGGGGTCGCCGTCGTCGCCCACGGAAGCTCTGGCCCGGAGGGCATCTGCAACGCCGTCCGTCTCGCCGCGCGGGCGGTCGAGCAGGAAGCGGTTGAGCGCACGGCGGCGCTCCTGGCGAGCTCGGGGGCGACCCGGTCGGGGCTGCGGCGTGATAGGAACAACGAGTGAGCCCCCGATGAGCTTCGACCGCGAACAGGTGATGGACAAGGTCCGCGAGCACCTCTCCAGGGAGCTCGAGGTCGAGGCGGCTCGGATCCAGCCCGAGGCCCGCTTCCGCGAGGATCTCGACGCCGACTCCCTCGACCTCTACGAGCTGGTGATGGAGCTCGAGGACACCTACGGCGTCAGCGTCACCGAGGAGGACGCGGCCAGGATCGAGACGGTGGGCGACGCCGTGGAGTTCGTGCTCCAGCGCCAACCCGCCTGATCGCGGCCGGCGGTCGATGGCGGACGCCCTACGCGAGCTGATCGACCAGCTCCCCGACGAGCTTCGCTCGCGGGCCTTCACACACTCGTCCTGGACGCAACACCGCGCCGACTCCTACGGTCGCCTGGCCTTCCTCGGCGACAGCGTCCTCGGGCTCACCGTCGCCGAGCATCTGTTTCGCGGCAACTCCCGGTCGGACATCGGCCGCCTGACCAAGGTCCACGGTCAGGCGGTCAGCGGCAGGGCCTGCGCGGTGGTGGCGGTCGAGCTCGGCCTCCCGGACCGCCTCGCCGAGCATGCCGCGACCACCCTCGAGGGGGGCATCGACCTCGAGGCGCTGCTGGCGTCCGAGCGCGCGCTTGCCTCGGTCTGCGAGGCAGCCATCGGGGCCTGCTACCTGCACCACGGGTTCGCGGCCACGTCGGCGGCGACGGTGGAGGCCTTCGCCGAGCAGCTCGAGATTGCCGGGGGAACGTTGCTGGACCACAAGTCGGAGCTGCAGGAACGGCTCGCGCGAGATGGGGCTCGCGTAACGTATGACGTCACCGGCGAGGCGGGACCGCCTCATGACCGCCTATTCGAGGTCGACGCCAGAGTCGGCTCCGAGGTCGTCGGCCAGGGCTCGGGTCGCAGCAAGAAGGCCGCCGAGCAGGAGGCCGCCGCGCAGGCGCTGAAGCAGCTGAAGCGGTAGGAGCCGAGCCCCGCCGCACGAGCACCCTCGGTAGCGCCGATCACGTCCGAGCCGGCAGCGAATCTACCCTCGGCCCAGCCGCCCGAAGCATGCACCTGAGCTCGATCACGATCAAGGGTTTCAAGTCCTTTCCGGACCGCACCCACCTGGTCTTTTCGCCGGGGGTGAGTGTGATCGTCGGCCCGAACGGGTGCGGCAAGTCGAACATTACCGACGCCGTCCTCTGGGCGCTGGGCGAGCAGAGTCCGCTGGCCGTGCGCGGCCAGTCGATGCAGGAGATGGTCTTCGCCGGCGGCGAGGGCCGCGGCCCCAGCCGCTACGCCGACGTCGAGGTCGTGCTCGCAAGCGACGAGCCGGCCGAGAACCCCACTGCCGCGGAGCAGCCGGGGGGTGGCTTCTCCGAACTCTCCGTGCGCCGCCGCCACGACCGCTCGGGGGAGGGCGAGTACCGCCTCAACGGCGCCCGCTGCCGGCTGACCGACGTGGTCGAGGCGCTCTCGGACGCCAACCTCGGCCGCGAGATGCACTCGGTGATCAGCCAGGGCAGGGTGGAGCAGATCGTCCACTCCAAGCCTCGCGAGCGCCGCCTGCTGGTCGAGGAGGCCGCCGGGCTCGGCAAGCACCGCAAGCGCCGGCGCCGCGCCCAGCTCAAGCTCGAGCGCACCCAGGACAACCTCGACCGGGCCCTTGACGTCGAACGTGAGGCTCGCAGCAGGCTGCGCCCGCTGAAGCGCCAGGCGCAAGCGGCGGACATCCATGCCCGGATCGAGCGCGACGCCGACGAGCTGCGCGCTTCCCTGCTCGCGTCCGAGCTTCGCGCTCACGCGGCCGACCTCGCGGCCGCCGAGGCGGCCGCCGTCAAGGCGCGGGAATCCCGCGACTCAGTCGAGGCAGAGCTGGCGGGCGTGTCCAAGCGCCGCGGCGCCGCCGAGGCTCGCCTGGCCGAGCGCGATCGCGAGCGCACCGAGGCCTGGGGGTGCCTGACCGCGCTCAGGGCTGCCCACGAGCGCCTGATGGTCCGGGCGGAGGCTCTGGCCTCGCGCCGAGCCGAGCTGGCGGCGACCCTCGAGCGTCGGCGGGCGACGCTGGGCGCCCTCGCCGAGGACCTCAGCAGGGGCGAGGGGCGCGCTGCGGTGGAGGCGGGCCTGGAACGGATCGAGGCGGCGGTCGCGGAGGCAGGCTCCGCGCTCGCTCGCGCTCGCTCGGGCGACGTCGACCAGGCCGCCGGGGTCGCCGCCGTCCGCGACGCGGCCGAGCGTGCCGTCAAGGAGGCGCGGCGGGTGGAGGGCATCCTCGACCGTGGCCGCCAGGACTCGCTGCGATCGAGCGTTGACGCTGAGGCCGAGCTCGTCGCCGCGATGGGTGAGCTGTGCGAGGCGGTGGCCGACGCCCGTGACGCCGCCGGCGAGCGCGCGACCGCTCTGGAGGGCTCGATGCTTGGCGAGAGCACCGGCGACGACGTCGCCGACGAGCTGCGAGCGTGCTCGCGCGCCGAGGCCGAGCTTCAAGCGCGGTTGCGGGCGACGGGCGAGGCGGTGACCGAGGCAGAGGTCCGGGCGGCTCACCTGCGCGACCGCCGCGACGAGACCACCGCGGAGCTCGAGCGGATCGCCGCCCGCCTGGAGCGCGAGCTGGACGCGGCCACCGAGCCGCTGTCGGCGGAGCAGCGCGAGGAGATCGAGCGCAAGCTCGAGCGACTGGCGCGGCGGCGCGAACAGCTCGGGCCGGTCAACCCGCTGGCCGAGCGCGAGTACGAGGCGGCCCTCGCCCACGTGACCGAGCTCGAGGAACAGCGCGCCGACCTCGAGGCCGCGCTGGGCGAGCTGGGGGGGCTGATCCGCGAGACCGACCGCCGCATCGAAGAGGCCTTCGAGGAGACCTTCGAAGCGGCCCAGGGGAACTTCGGCGAGCTGGTCTCACACCTCTTCCCCGGCGGCCGCGGCCGGCTCCGCCTGGTCACCGAGAAGGGCCCCCGCCCAGTCCTCGGCGGTCTCGAGGACGCGGACTCAGCGGACCCCTCAGGCGCGGACGCGG
This sequence comes from bacterium, assembly GCA_039930945.1. GTDB lineage: Bacteria > Actinomycetota > Thermoleophilia > Solirubrobacterales > 70-9 > JBDTSW01. Next base: position 10,798 of record JBDTSW010000058.1, on the reverse strand, counting down.
GAGCAGAATCTGAAAGCCCGAGCCGAAGGCGAGGGCAAGATGTTCTGGCGGGAGCGGAGCAGGCTGAGGGAGTGGTCCAGGGTGTCGAGATCGAGGTCACCCCGGCCGGCAAGGCGACTCGCCGCCTGTCGCTGCTCTCGGGTGGAGAGAAGTCGCTGGTCGCCCTGGCCTTCGTCTTCGCCGTCTTCCTCGCCCGCCCCTCGCCCTTCTACATCCTCGACGAGGTCGAGGCTGCGCTCGACGACGCCAACATCGACCGCTTCCTGCAGCTCGTGCGACGCTTCTCCGGCCGCGCCCAGTTCATCATCGTCACCCACCAGAAGCGGACGATGGACGCCGCCGACGTGCTCTACGGAGTCTCGATGGGAGGCGGCGGCGTGACCAAGGTGGTCTCGCGGCGGATGCCCCAGGCTGGAGACGGTGAGCAGGCCGAGCTGTCGGCCGCCGCGGCCGAGGCGGCCTAGTCAACCATCTAGCCTGCCGGTCGTGGCCCGCGACTGGCTAGAGGCCTTCGATCTCGGCGCCGGGGCGCACGACCCCTCGACAATCGCCGGGGGCGGCGACGAGCCGGCGGGCGAAGGCCGCTTCAAGCGCCTGCGCGAGAGCCTCTCGCGCAGTCGCCAAGCGCTCCAGGCCGAGCTGGAGTCGAGCGTCTTCGACAGGCTCGACGCCGAGGCGTTCGAGCGCCTCGAGGAGGCGCTGCTCCTCGCCGACGTGGGCGCGCCGACCACGGCCGAGGTCGTCGGGCGCCTGGAGGCTGGAGTCGAGGCCGGCGAGCTCAGCGGAGGCGACAACGTGCGCGAGCGCCTGGTGGCGCTGCTGGCCGAGATGGCGTCAAGCTCGGGCGCCCGCATCGACCTGACCCAGAGCCCGGCCGTGATCATGGTCGTGGGCGTCAACGGCACCGGCAAGACGACCACGATCGGCAAGCTGGCGTGGCATCTTCGCCGCGAGCTGGGCCTGTCGGTGCTGGTGGCTGCCGCGGACACCTATCGGGCGGCGGCGATCGAGCAGCTCGAGGCCTGGGCCGAGCGCTCGGAGGTCGAGATCGTCAAGGGCACGCCCGGCGGCGACGCCGGGGCGGTCGTCTTCGACGCGATCGGCGCCGCCGAGGCGCGCGGCATCGACGTGGTCATCGCCGACACCGCCGGCCGCCTGCACACGCATGGCAACCTGATGGAGGAGCTGGCGAAGGTGCGCCGGGTGGCTGCCAAGCGGATGGACGGTGCGCCGCAGGAGACGCTGATCGTGATCGACGCGACCACGGGCCAGAACGGGCTGCGCCAGGCGAAGGCGTTCGCCGAGGCGGTCGAGGTGACCGGGGTCGTGCTGACCAAGCTCGACGGCACCGCCAAGGGCGGCATCGCCCTCGCCATCTCCCGCGAGCTTCAGATCCCGGTGAAGTTGATCGGCGTGGGGGAGGGGCTCGAGGACCTGCGGCCGTTCGACCCGGGCGAGTTCGCCGCCGCCCTCGTCGGCGACTAACCTGGGCGAGTGTTCGACCAGCTCTCCGACCGCCTGCAAGCGACGCTCTCCGACGTTCGCTCCCGCGGCAAGCTGACAGAGGCCGATGTCGACTCCGCCATGCGGGAGATCCGGCTGGCGCTGCTCGAGGCCGACGTCAACTTCAAGGTGGTGAAGTCGTTCACCGCCGAGGTCAAGGAGCGCTGCCTCGGCGCCGGCGTGCTCGATTCGCTCAACCCGGGACAGCAGGTCGTGAAGATCGTCAACGAGGAGCTGGCGGCGCTGATGGGCGGCTCGGGCAGCGAGATCGCCTTCGCTCCCACGGGCACGACGGTGGTCCTGATGGCCGGCCTCCAGGGCTCGGGAAAGACGACGGCCTGCGCCAAGCTCGCGCAGCTGCTTGCCAAGGACGGAAAGCGCGTCGGCCTGGCCGCCTGCGACACCCAGCGTCCAGCCGCGATCGAGCAGCTCGTCACCCTGGGCAAGCGCGCCGGGGCCAAGGTCTATGAGCAGGGCACCGAGCGCGACCCGGTGGACATCGCCGCCTGGGCGCTGGGGCAGGCCCGCGCCGAGAGCAGGGACGTGCTGATCGTTGACACCGCCGGGCGCCTGCACGTGGACACCGAGCTGATGGCGCAACTGGCCGAGATCAAGAAGCAGACCAAGGCCGACGACGTCTTGCTGGCGGTCGACGCGATGACCGGTCAGGACGCGGTCAACGTCGCCGAGCAGTTCGCCGAGCACGCCGAGTTCGACGGCGTGGTCATGACCAAGCTCGACGGCGACGCCCGCGGCGGCGCCGCGCTGTCGGTGAGGGCGGTCACCGGCAAGCCGATCCTGTTTGCCTCCACCGGCGAGAAGCTCGATGCGCTAGAGCGCTTCCACCCGGAGCGGATGGCCTCGCGGATCCTTGGCATGGGAGACGTCATGTCCCTGATCGAGAAGGCCGAGGAGGTCTCCGACGCCGATCAGGCCGCCGAGCTCGAGCGCAAGATCCGCAAGCAGCAGTTCACCCTCGAGGACTTCCTCCAGCAGATGCGCCAGGTGCGCAAGATGGGCCCGCTGAGCAACGTCCTCGGGATGGTGCCCGGGATGGGCAAGGCGATGAAGGAGCTGCGGTCGGCGAACATGGATGAGGCCGAGCTCGACCGCCTCGAGGCGATCATCCTCTCGATGACCCCCACCGAGCGCGCCCGGCCCGAGCTGATCGACGGCTCGCGCCGCAAGCGCATCGCGCTGGGATCGGGGACGACGGTCCAGGCCGTCAACCAGCTCGTCAAGCAGTTCGGCCAGATGAAGAAGATGATGGCCCAGCTGGCGAAGGGGAAGATGCCGGACGCCCAGCAGCTGATGCGGGGCATGAGCTAGGCGCTAACCTCCGCGGCCGCAGACATGGTTCGAATGAGACTGAGAAGGGTGGGTTCGCGCAAGAACCCGATCTGGCGCATCGTCGTCGCCGACCGGCGCTCCCCGCGCGACGGCCGCACGATCGAGACGATCGGCCAGTACAACCCTCAGCACGAGCCCTCGCTGATCGAGATCGACGAGGGCCGCGCTCGCCATTGGCTCGAGCACGGCGCGCGACCGACGCGCACCGTCGCCGGACTGCTGCGGACCAAGGGGATCAAGGCCGCGGGCTCCTAGCCCCGGCCCCGGCCGCGATGCGCGAGCTGGTCGAGTTCATCACCCGTGCGCTGGTCGCCGACCCCGACTCGGTGCGGGTGGACGAGCTAGACGACGACGGCGAGACCGTGCTCGAGGTAAGGGTTGCCCAGGACGACCTCGGGCGGGTGATCGGTCGCAGCGGGCGCGTGGCGAACGCGATCCGCACGGTCGCCAAGGCCGCGGCCACCCGCGAGGACCGGCGGGTCCTCGTCGAGATCATTGACGACTGACGTCTTCACCCTGTTTCCCGAGTGGTTCGAGTGGTTCCGCTCCCAGCGCCACGTCCGCAACGCCGGCGATCGAGGCAACCAGCTGCGCTTCTTCAACTACCGCGATTCCACCCCGCTGAATGCCGGGCAGGTCGATGACACGCCCTACGGCGGCGGCGCCGGGATGGTGATGCGGGTCGACGTTATCGACGCCGCGCTCGCGGTCGCCTACGGGCATGGCCCGCTTCCATCCCGCGTCGTTCTGCTGACGCCGTCCGGTCGCCAGTTCGACGACGCGCTCGCGAGCGAGCTCGCCGCAGAGCCCGAGATCGCCCTGCTGTGTGGCCGCTACGAGGGCGTCGACGAGCGCGTCCGCGAGCACCTGGCCACCGACGCGGTCTCGATCGGCCCCTATGTGCTCTCGGGCGGCGAGCCGGCGGCGATGGTGGTCGCCGACGCGATCATTCGCAAGCTGCCCGGCGCTCTCGGACACGCGGACAGCGCCCTCGAGGAATCGTTCTCGGAGGCGCTCGGAGGGGCTCCCGAATATCCGCACTACACGCGGCCCGCGAACTACCGCGGATGGGAGGTCCCCGACGTGCTCTTGTCCGGCGATCACCAGCGCGTCCGGGAGTGGCGGTTGAGCCGCAGCCGCGAGCGAGACGACCGCTAGTATTCGCCGACCGCGCGGGCCCCAAACGAGGCACGCGCGTTTTCCATGAGCACGATCATCGAGGGCATCGAGCGCCGGCAACTTCGCCGGGTACCGCGCTTCGACGCGGGCGATCGCGTGCGCGTCCACTTCCAGGTGACCGAGGGCACGCGCAGCCGCACCCAGGTCTTCGAGGGCATCGTCATCGGCCGCCAGGGATCGGGCGCGCGCGAGACGTTCATCGTCCGCAAGCAGTCCTTCGGCGTCGGCGTCGAGCGGATCTTCCCGGTGCACTCGCCGAAGATCTCCAAGCTCGAGGTCGTCGGCCGCGGTGACGTGCGCCGGGCCAAGCTCTACTACCTTCGCGGCAGGGTCGGCAAGCGCGCCCGCGTGGCGGAGCGCCGCTGGGGCATCGAGGACGAGCTGGTGATCGCGCCCGAGCAGGAGGGTGAGGCGCTCGACTCCGAGGGGGTCGCCCAGAGCGAGGCCGAAGAGGTCGCGCCGGAGGCCGAGGAGCCTGCTGCTGGCGCGTCCGCCGAGGCTAGCGACGAAGTCGCGGAAGACCAGGCCGAGCCTGCCGCCCCGTCCGAGCCCGAACCCGACGACACCGGAAGCGAAGCTGAGGATGTCGGCGGAGTTATTCCGGAGGATGTCGGCGGAGTTATTCCGGAGCCCGAGGCCAAGGCCTCGGACTCCGAGGAACCAAGCTGATTCCGCGCCCGACAACGGGCCTGGGTGCGTTTCTCGAGCTGATCTTGATCGTCGCGATGGCGATCGGCCTGGCGCTGGTGATCCAGGCGTTCGTGGTCAAGCCCTACCAGATTCCCTCGGAGTCGATGGAGCCCACCCTGGACGTGGGCCAGCGGGTCCTCGTCAACCGCGTCACCTACCACCTCAGCGATCCCGATCGTGGCGACATCGTCGTCTTCCACCCGCCCAAGGGCGCGGACACGAACCAGTGCGGGGCGAAGCGCACCACCAACGGCGCCACCGACGACGATGATGCGACCTATGACCCCAGCACCCAGGCGTGCCCGCTGCCGACCGACAAGGAGTCCGAGACCAACTTCATCAAGCGGGTGGTGGCGGTGCCGGGCGACACCCTCAGCGTCGAGGACGGGCATCCCGTCGTCAACGGCGAGATCCAGGACGACGAGGACTTCATCAAACCGTGCGGGGGCTCGAGCAGCTGCAACCTCGAAGGTGAGATCACGATTCCACCCGATCATTACTTCATGATGGGCGACAACCGTGGGTCGAGCGACGACAGCCGTTACTGGGGCCCCGTCCCCCGCGACTGGGTCATCGGGCAGGCCTTCTTCACCTACTGGCCGGTCGACCGCATCGGCCTCCTCTAAGGCGGCCGCCAAGCGTCGCCGAAGGCGCGCGGCAAAGCTATTCCGGTTCGACCGCGAGCTCGGCGCACGCTACGTTGCCGGCGCCGATGAGGCCGGTCGCGGATCGCTGGCCGGGCCACTGGTCGCGGCGGCGGTCCTGATCGACTACGAGCGGCTCGGCCTCCGCGACCGTCGTGCCCTCGGTGACCTCGACGACTCGAAGCAGCGCACCACCGAGCAGCGAGAAGCGCTGTACCCGATCGTCGTGCGGGCCGCCGAGCGCGTCGCGGTGACGGTCCGCTGCGTTCGCGGGATCGACTCCCGGGGCCTGCACGTGACCAACCTCGCCGCGCTGCGCCGCAGCCTCGAGCGCGTGGCGCGCCCCGGGGCGATCTGCCTGGTCGACGGTTTCGCCCTTCCGGGCTGCTCCGTCGAGCATCGTCAGGTGATCGAGGGTGATGCCCGCAGCGCCGCGATCGCGGCCGCCTCGGTGATCGCCAAGGTGACGAGGGACCGCTACATGCACCGGGCAGACGCCGACTACCCCGGGTTCGGATTCTCCGACAACGTGGGCTACTCGACCGCGGGCCATCGCCAGGCGATCCTGCGCACGGGCCCGTCGGGCCTTCACCGCCGCTCGTTCCAGTCGATCGCCTACTCGCAGCTGCAGCTCGGCTAGATCAGAACGCGCCCTCGAGGTGATTCCAGCGGGCGACCGAGCCGTCGGCCGCGATGGTCACGCCGACGACATCGAAGCGCACCCCGCCCGGGGCGCCGGACCGGCCCTCGCGGATCCACGCCGCCGCCAGCGAGCGGAGCTTGGCCTGCTTGCGGGGGTCGACCATCAGCACGGGGTCCTCCGGCCCGGCGAGGTTGCCTTCGCGGATCGCCTTCACCTCGACGAAGACAAGCGCGCCGCGGTCGAGGGCGACGATGTCGATCTCCCCCCGGACCGCGGCGGGTCTGGCGTTTCGCTCAAGCAACTCCCAGCCCTCTCGGCGCAGGCTGGTGGCGACCAGTTCCTCGGCCCCCCTGCCCAGGCTCTGGCGCGCCGCGGTCATCGCGGCGAGGCTAGGTGCCGGCTGCCCGCGCGGGGCTCGCCGATCGTGGCGAGTGTGCGACGCACCCGGCACGATCGCCGCGCCCCCCGCGCGCGGGCCCCGCCTAGCTTGGCCGGGTGCTCGCCACCGCCCGCACCTTCGCCCTGCTCGGGGTCGAGGCGTGGCAGGTCCGGGTCGAGGTCGACGTCCGCCGCGGGCTACCGTCGTTCGCGATCGTCGGCCTGCCCGACGCAGCGGTGCGCGAGTCGCGCGAACGGGTGCGGGCGGCGCTGGCCAACGCCGGCTTCGAGTTCCCCCAGCGCCGGATCACGGTCAATCTGGCGCCGGCGAACCTGCCCAAGGCGGGCCCCGGCTTCGACCTGGCGATCGCCGCCGGGGTCCTCGCCGCCTCGGAGCAGCTGTCCCCGGATTGTCTGCGCGGGTTGGGGCTGGTGGGGGAGCTGGCCCTGGACGGGTCGATCCGCTCGGTGCCCGGGGCGCTGGCGATGGCCGAGCGGGCCCGCCGCTGCGGTCTGGCGGGAATCGCCGTCCCGGAGGCAAATGCCGAGGAGGCCGCCCTGGCCAAGCTCGGCGGGCGAGACGGGGCCGAGGGCGGGGTGGAGGTGCTCGGGCTGGCGAACCTGGGCCAGCTCGCCACGCTTGGCACCGGCAACCAGCCGGAGTCGACGCCCGCGCCGCGGCTGGAGGTGGCCGAGGCCGGCGACCCGATGCCCGACCTCGCCGAGATCAAGGGCCAACCCTTCCTGCGGCGAGTTCTCGAGGTCGCGGCCTCGGGCGGGCACAGCCTGCTGATGACCGGTCCACCCGGGGCCGGCAAGTCGATGGCCGCCAGGCGTCTGCCCTCGATCCTGCCGCCGCTCGCGGCAACGGAGGTGGTCGAGGTGATGCGGGTCGCGAGCGCCTGTGGCGCCGCGCCGCGCCTGAACGAGGCCCGCCGTCGGCCCTTCCGCCACCCGCACCACACGATCTCCGCCGCCGGGCTGGTCGGTGGCGGCTCCCCGCTACGACCGGGCGAGCTCACCCGGGCCCACCGGGGCCTGCTCTTCCTCGACGAGCTGGCGGAGTTCTCCCGGGACGCGCTCGAGGCCCTGCGCCAGCCGCTCGAGGACGGTGAGATCGTCGTCGCGCGCGCCCGCCACAGCGCCCGGTTGCCGTGCCGCCTGATGCTCGTCGCCGCGGCCAACCCGTGCCCCTGCGGCGGCCGCTCGGAAGCAGAGGACTGCGACTGTGCGCCGGCGGCGCTGCGGCGCTACCGCGCGCGCCTGAGCGGCCCGCTCGCCGACCGCATCGACATCTCGGTCACGGTCCAGCAGCCCTCGCCGGGGGCGATGGCGGCCGGACGCGGCGAGAGCTCGGAGATCGTCCGCCGCAGGGTGACGGCGGCCCGCGGCCGCCAGGAGGCCCGCCTCGGCCCCGGGCGCTGCAACGCGGAGCTGACCTCCGCGGAGCTGACCCGCCACGCTCCGCTTGATGCGGGCGCGAGGCTCGCGCTCGATGCGGGCCATCGCCGCCTGGGCCTCACCGGCCGCGGCCATGATCGCGTGGTTCGAGTCGCTCGCACCCTGGCCGACCTCGATGGATTGCGCGCGATCGGCGCCCGGCACGTGATCGAGGCGCTGACCCTGCGCCGGCGCGGGCCCGAGGCGGGCACGTGAAGGCGACACGCACGGGGTGGACGATGGATCTCCGTGAACCGGCGTATCCGCCCGGGCTGCGCGATCTCGACGACGCTCCGGGACGCCTCTACGGGGTCGGCGATCGCGGTGCGGTCGCCGACCTCGATCCCCGCTCGGCGGTGACCATCGTCGGCGCTCGCCGGGCGACCGCCTACGGGCGCCGGGTCGCGGAGGAGCTCGCCGCCGCGCTCGCCGCGGCGGGGGTGACGGTGGTCAGCGGGATGGCCTTCGGCATCGACTCCGCCGCGCATCGTGGCGCTCTCGAGGCCGAGGGGACCACCGTGGCGGTGCTCGCCGGCGGCCCCGACGTCGCCTATCCGCCGAGCGCTTCCGGCCTGCACCGGCGAATCCTCGCCTGCGGCGGCGCAAGCGTCTCCGAGGCGCCGCCCGGCCAGAGGCCTGCCCGGTGGCAGTTCCCCGCGCGCAACCGGCTGATGGCCGCGCTGAGCAAGGTCACGGTCGTGGTCGAAGCGGCGCGGCGGTCGGGGTCGCGCCACACCTGCGACGCTGCGCTGGGACTGCAGCGGACGGTTGCCGCGGTCCCGGGCGAGATCCACTCGCGCGTCTCGGCCGGCCCCCACGAGCTCCTGCGCGACGGCGCCCTGCTCGTCCGCGACGCCCAGGACGTGCTCGACGAGCTGCTCGGCGTCGGCGCGCTCTCGGTGCGCTCCACCGGCCTGCCGATCGAGCCCGAGCTGCGCTCGGTCCTGGAGCTGGTCGAGCGCGGGACCGCGACGGCCGACGAGCTCGCGGCCGAGGCCGGGCTGGGGGCGCGGGAGGCCGCCGTGGGGCTGGCTCAGCTCGAGCTGGCCGGCTATCTGCGGGCCGACGCCTCAGGTCGCCTTGCGCGAACGAGCCTGCAGCCTCCCTAAGCTGCGCGGGGTGCCCCCCAGAGACGTTGCAGTCGCGCTGGCGATCGCCGGGTCGGACTCCGGCGGCGGCGCCGGCATCCAGGCTGATCTCAAGGCGTTTGCCCGCTGCGGCGTGCACGGGACCTGTGCGATCACCGCGATCACCGCCCAGAACACGGTCTCAGTCGACGCGATCGCCCCGGTCGCGCCGGAGATGATCCTGGCGCAGGTCCGAGCCGTGGTCGATGACATCGGCGTCGACGTGGTCAAGGTCGGGATGCTCGGCGACGAGGCGACGATCGAGGCGGTCGCCGCCGCGCTCGACTTGACTGCCGGCGCTCCCGTTGTCGTCGACCCCGTGATGGTCGCGTCCAGTGGCGCCACCCTGCTCGACCCGAACGCCAAGGCGGCCCTGATCGAGCGGATCCTGCCCCGCGCCGCCGTGGCCACCCCGAACCTCGCCGAGGCCCGCTCGCTGTGCGCGCTGGGCGAGGGAGCCACTGCGGCCGAGCTGGCCACCGCGGTGCAGGCCCTGGGGCCGCGGGCGGTGATCGTCACCGGGGGGCACACCGAGGACGGGGCGGACACGCTGTTCGACGGCGACGGGGTCCTGCGGATCGAGGGCCCCCGCTACCCGCCCCGGGCCTCGCACGGCTCCGGATGCACCCACTCCTCGGCGCTGGCGGCCTTCCTCGCCCGCGGCGAGGAGGTCGCCGGCGCGGCCCGATGGGCGAAGGAGATCGCCGCCGAGGCCGTCGGCAACGGCCTGGCCGATCTCGGCGCCGGGCCGGGGCCGGTCGACGTCTTCGCCCTGACGGAGACGCGGGGCGCGGCCGGGCCGCTGGCATAATCGTGGCGATGAAGCTGGTCCGCATGAAGCCGGGGCACGGCGACCTTCTGCTCGCCGAGGGAGATCCGGCGGTGGGCTCGGATGAGGAGCGGCTGATCGAGGAGTTTCGCCGCCAGCTCGAGCTGGGGATGTGGGCGGCGGTCCCGACCAATGGGGGCTCGCGCCGCGAGGCGACCATGGTCCGCGACTTCTCCGAGGTGCCGCGTGACGCCGAGCGCGTCGTCTTCTTTCCGCCGGCGGCCGGCGGTTGATCCGCCGCTGGTGGCGCCGACGCGCCGAGTCGAGCCCGCGATATGACCCCGGCCGCGAGCGTCGCGCCGAGCGCAAGGCGCGGGAGCTGCTGCGCTCGATCGTCTCCGCCGACGAGTACGAGATGTACGCCGAGCTCGGCTTCATCAGCGTCGAGGGGGGCGAGCAGGGCAGCGGTTACGCGTACCTGCTCTACCCGCACCGGCCGATCGTCGCCTATGCGATCGCCGGCGGCGAGCTTCTGAACGAGTACTGCGTCGCCTTCCACGACGACTCCGAGCCCGCCCTGGGCTCGCGCCTGCCCGACGCCGACGACGTGCTCGCCAAGTGGATGTCGCTCCGCGGCGGCGAGCGCAACCTGATCGCCCGAGCGAACATGCACCTGCCCGGTCGCCAGCTCGACCCCCAGCAGGTTCGCCGCGACCTGCGCTCGCTGCTGATCTGGCGATCAGCGCGGGCCGGCGCCGGGGCCTAGCGGGAGCCCGCACGGGCCCTACACTCCCGGTCCCGCCGATGAGCGATTCAGCAGACACCTCGACTGCCCCGCGCCCGCGCTCGGCGGCGGTCTTCGACGGGCCCGAGCGCGCCGCCGCCCGCGCCCACATGAAGGGCATCGGCTACGACGACGACGCGCTCAGCAGGCCCACCGTCGGCGTCGCCAACACCTGGACCGAGGCGATGCCCTGCAACTTCCACCTGCGGGCGCTCGCCGCCCCGATCAAGGAGGGCATCCGGGCGGCCGGCGGTACGCCGATGGAGTTCAACACGGTCGCGATCTCGGACG
>JBDTSW010000057.1:0-14295 GCA_039930945.1 bacterium | reverse complement strand
GTTGACGACGCCGCCGCCGGCGTAGATCACCGGCCGCTGCGAGTTGGCCAGGGCCTTGGCCGCGATCCGGATCTGCTTGATGTTGCCCTCGGTGGTCGGGCTGTATCCCGGCAAATCGGGTGCGCCCTCGGCGGGCTCGTAGTGGATGTCGGCGCGTGAGAGGTCCTGGGGGACATCGACCAACACCGGGCCGGGGCGCCCGGTGGAGGCGAGGTGGAAGGCGCTGTGGATGTACTCGGGGATGTGGCGCGGATCGGTGACCAACATCGAGTGCTTGACGATCGGCAGCGTGATCCCGGTGACGTCGGCCTCCTGGAACCCGTCGGTGCCGATCATCTCGGTCCGCACCTGGCCGGTGATGAACACGGTCGGAACCGAGTCCATCATCGCGTTGGCGATCGGGGTGACGAGGTTCGTGGCGCCCGGTCCCGAGGTGGCGAAGGCGACCCCGACTCGGCCCGATGCCTTCGCGTAGCCCTCGGCCGCGTGCCCGGCTCCCTGTTCGTGGCGCGCTTGGATGTGCGTGAACTTCGCGTCGTAGATGGCGTCGTAGGTGGGCAGGTTGGCGCCTCCGGGGATGCCGAAGACGTGCTCGACCCCCTCGGCCTCCAGTGCCTGAATGAGTGCGTCCGCCGCGCGCATGGGCAGAGATTGTAGAGCCGAGACACAGAGTGTCTCGGCAGCGGCATGTCAGGCGGGCGAAGCCCGCCGCAAGGTGCGTCGTAGGGCGGCCCCGCTCACGCTCGGGGGCTACCCGGGCTCGGCTAGCTCACCCTGGAGCTCGCCGGACCTCCAGGTGGTGTGGGGCGGGATCGAGCGCTCGATCACCCGATCGCGATAGCGCTCGATGATCCGCAGCATCGACTGCACCAGCTCCTCACCGAGATGATGCGGCTCGAGGCCGAGGTCGAGGAGCTTCGTGTGGGTGGCGTTGTAGTAGTGGTGCTCGGCCTCGACTCGCGGGTTCGGGACGCTGCGGACCTCGATCTCGAGGCCGAGGTGCTCGGCGCTCTCTCGCACGAGCTCGGCGAGTTCGGTCACCGAGAACTGCTCGGTGAACTGGTTGAAGACGCGGTACTCCCCCAGCTGCGCGGGGTTGGCGGCCGCCAGCTCGACGCACTGCAACGTGTCGCGGATGTTGAGGAATCCGCGCGTTTGCCCACCCTCGCCGTAGACGGTCAGCGGGTGTCCGATCACCGCCTGGACGCAGAAGCGGTTGAGCACCGTCCCGAAGTACTCGTCGTAGTCGAAGCGGGTGACCAGGCGCTCGTCCTGCGCGGACTCCTCCGTCTCGATGCCGTAGACGACGCCCTGGTTGAGGTCGGTGGCCCGCAGCCCCCAGATCCGGCAGGCGAAGTGGATGTTGTTGGAGTCGTGCACCTTGGACAGGTGGTAGAGCGAGCCCGGCAGCTTCGGGAACGGCAGCGTGTCCTTGCGGCCCTTGTGCTCGATCTCGATGAACCCTTCCTCGATGTCGATGTTCGGAGTTCCGTACTCGCCCATCGTTCCCAGCTTCACCAGGTGGCAATCGGGGACCTGGTCGCGCATCGCGAACAGCAGGTTGAGCGTGCCGATTACGTTCGTGTACTGGGTCTCGACCGCGGCCTCGCGCGACTTCATCGAGTAGGGCGCCGAGGGCTGCTCGCCGTAGTGGACCACGGCCTCGGGCAGGGCCTCGGCGACCACTCCGTCGAGGAACTCGGCGTCCTCGATCGAGCCGACGAAGGTCCTGATCTGCCTGCCCGAGACGTCCTCCCAGGCGTCGACGCGCTCGTCGAGCGTGCGGATCGGCGTGAGCGAGTCCGCGGAGTTCTCTTTCAGCCAGCGGCGACGGGAGAAGTTGTCGACGACCGAGACGTCGTGCCCGCGCGCCGAGAAGCGCATCGCGGTCGGCCATCCCAGATACCCGTCGCCACCCAGGATCAGGATTCGCATAGGAGTCGCGAGAGGGTAGCGGAGGGCGCCGTGCAACCGGCCTCGTCAAGCGATCGTCGCGCTGGTTCTATCCTGCCCTGCCTGCCGATGCCCCTCCCCTTTGCCGACCTCTTCCCCCCCGAGCTGACCGCGATTCGCGCGGCGGGCCTGGTGCTGGCGGTCGCGATCGGCGGCTTCGCGATCGTCCGCCGCCGCTCGCTGCGAAACGCCGACGTGCTCATCCTGCTGCTGATCTCGGCCGGCCTGCTCGTGGTCGCCGGCACCGAGACCCCGGACGCGATCCTCTCGGCGTTCTCCTTCGAGCGCTCCAACGGCACCCGCATCGTCGGCGTCGCCATCTTCGCGATCCTGATTCTCTTCCTGTTGGTGGTGAGGGCGCTCTCGCAGGGCTCGCGCATCACCCGCGAGCTGTCGGCCGTGCTCGAGGGGCTGGCCTGGGAGGAGTTCAAGGCCGCCGGCAACCCCGCGCGCTTCCAGGGCCGGATCGCGGTCCTGATCCCCGCCTACAACGAGGCCGACAACATCGGCCACGTGCTGCCGAAGATCCCGGCCGAGGTATGCGGCGCACAGACGTCGGTGCTCGTCGTCGACGACGGCTCGCGCGACGGCACCGGCGACGTCGCCCGCGCCGGCGGCGCGGTGGTCGCCCGGCACGTGATCAACCGCGGCGGCGGCGCCGCGCTGCGCACCGGCTATCGGCTGCTGGCCGACTCCGGCGCCACGATCGTGGTCACCCTCGACGCCGACGGCCAGCATCTGCCCTCGGAGATGGCGCGCCTGGTCGAGCCGGTGCTCTCCGGCGAGGTCGCGATGGCGCACGGCTCGCGGGTGCTGGGCGACGCCGAGGCCAACCACCGCGCCCGCGAGTTCGGGATCGTCTTCTTCAACCGCGTCGTCTCCTTCGTCACCCGGACCAAGGTCAGCGACTGCTCGAACGGCTACCGGGCGGTTCGCGCCGACGTCCTCCCCACCCTGGTCCTGCGCCAGGAGCAGTTCCACACCTCCGAGTTCATGATCGAGGCGATCAAGCGCGGGATCCCGGCCAAGGAGGTCCCGGTGACCGTCGTCAGCCGCCTCCACGGCAGCTCGAAGAAGCCCGCGGTCGCCCGCTACGGCATGGGCTTCGCGAACGCGATCGTCCGCACCTGGCTGCGCTAGCGGACGCCGGGGTGGCGGACCTGGGAGGGGTCGGGCAGGTAGAGCTCCTCCCCGCAGGCGTTGCAGACCTGCACGTAGAGCTTGTGCACGGCGCCGCAGCGTGGGCAGCGACGCTCGGGCTCATCCTTCTCGGAGCGGGAGAGGATCACCGCGATCAGCCCGAGCAGCGGCAAGACCGCCCCGACGGCGAACCAGATCGCAAACGAGCTGCCCTTGGCGCGGCCGATGATTCCCGTGGCGAGCCCGAAGCAGACGGCGATCAACAGGTACTGCATCTAGCGGACCCGCACTAGGGCACCGGCCGGTGCGAGCCGCCGCGCTCGTCGGCCTGGTCGCGCAGCGGGCGCGGGTGACCGATCGAGCCCACCTCGGAGATGTCGCGGCGGAAGGGCAGGCCCACGGTCCAGTCGACGACCGCTCGAACCTTGCGGACCGTGCTCGGGATCTGGCTCATGTGGTAGGTCCGCGCCAGCCACCAGGCCGGAAAGCCGCTGAACTTGCGTCGCCCGAGCCGGCCGACCGCCTTGTAGCGGCCGAGGTTGACGAACGCCGCCTTGGCCTCGTAGGTGAACGGGCGAGCGCTGCCGATACCCAGCTCGGCGGCGATGTTGCGCGCGGCCACGGGCCCCTGCCGGACCGCGTGCTGAGCCGTCGGTGGGCATGGCCGGCCCTCGGGCCTGGCGGGATCCGGGACCGCGGCGCAATCTCCGATCGCCCAGACCGAGTCCATCCCCGGGACGCGCAGGTGGCTGTCCACCGGCACGCGGCCGCCCTCGTCGAGGGGGACCGCGAGGCTCTTCAGGCTCGGATGGGGAGCCACGCCGGTGGTCCAGACGACGGTCCTCGTCGGGATCGTCTCGCCGGTCGACAGCGTCGCGCTGTCGGCGGTGACCGCGTCCAGGCGGGTCCCCAGCCTGATGTCGATGCCGCGCCCGCGCAGCTCACGCAGCGCGTAGTTGGCCAGCTCCAGGTCGATCTCCGGAAGCACCCTGTCGGTCGCCTCTACCAGGATCCAGCGCATCCCGTGCAGGCGGGCCCGGGGATAGGAGTCCATGGCGTCGGCGGCGAAGTCCTGAAGCTCGGCCAGCGCCTCGAGCCCGGCGTAGCCGCCGCCGACGAAGACGTAGGTCAAAAGCTCGTCGCGACGGCTCAGATCCTCGGTCGCGTTCGCCTGCTCGAGGGTGTCGACGACGTGGTTTCGCAGCCAGATCGCGTCGGCGAGGCTCTTGAACCCGATCGCGTGCTGGTTGAGGCCGGGCACCGGCAGCAGGCGCGAGACCGAGCCCACCGCCAGCAGCAGCTGGTCGTAGCGCAGCTCGTCGACCTGGCCCTCGTGGGTGTGAAGCTGGACCGTCCGGGCCCCCGGGTCGTGGCCGGCGATCGCCCCCAGCCTGAGGTTCGTGCGCCGCAGCAGATCGCGCAGCGGCGTGACCACGTGGCGGGGCTCCAGCATCCCCGCGGCCGCCTCCGGGAGGAAGGGCGTGTAGAGCAGGAAGTTGACGTCGTTGACCAAGACCAGGCGCGCCGATTGCTTCGGCAGCAGCCGCTCCAGCTCGCGGGCCGCGCTCGCGCCCCCGAAACCACCGCCGGCGATGACGACGTCCCAGGCCATCAAAGGCCCAGCTTCCCGCGGATGATCCGCGTCACCTCGCCGCCGTCGGCGCGGCCGTTGGTCTCGCGCATGACGAACCCGACCAGCGGCCCGACCGCCCTCATGTTCCCCTCCCGGACCTTGGCAGCGGCCTCGGGCTCGGCCTCGAGCGCGCGTTCGACGACAGACTCGAGCTCATCCGGATCCTCCATCTGGCCCAGGCCTTCGCGCCCGGCGACCTCGGCGGGATCGCCGCCCTCGGCGACGAGGGCGGCCAGCACCTGCCGGGCCGCGGTGCTGGAGATCTTGCGCTCCGCCGCCAGGTCGGCCAAGCCCGCGATCGCGGCGGGTGAGACCTTCGAGGCGGCGGGATCGGCGGCATCGACGCCGGCCTCACGCAGGGCCGCTGTGAGATCGCCGATCACCCAGTTCGCGACAGCGCCGGGGTCGGCGCTGGTGGCGGCGTCGACCGCCTGCTCGTAGAACTCCGCCAGCTCTGGCGAGAACGCGAGCTGGTTTGCCGGCTTCGGCGACAGCCCGAGCTCGGCCAGGTAACGGCGGCGGCGCTCGGCGGGGAGCTCGGGCAGCGCCTCACGCGCCGCGCTCAGCATCTCCTCGGTCGGGGCCAGCGGCACCAGGTCGGGCTCGGGGAAGTAGCGATAGTCGTGTGCGTACTCCTTCGACCGCAACGAGGTCAGCTCGCCGCTTCGCGGGTCGAAGTGCAGCGTCTCCTGGCTGACCTCGCCACCGGAGTCGAGCAGAGCGCGCTGGCGCTCGAGCTCGGCGGCGACCCCGCGCTCGATGAAGCGAAACGAGTTCATGTTCTTCAGCTCGGTCTTCGTGCCGAGCACGCTCGAGCCGGCCGGGCGCAGGGAGATGTTGGCGTCGCAGCGCAGGCTCCCCTCCTCCATGTTCACGTCCGAGGCCCCGATCTGCTTGATCGTCGCCCGCAACAGTTGCAGCCACTCGCGCGCCTGCGCGGGCTCGCGCAGGTCGGGCTCGGTGACGATCTCGACCAGCGGGGTGCCGCCGCGGTTGAAGTCGACCAGCGAGGCGCCCGAGCCGTGGATCCGGCCGGACTCGCCGACGTGGATCAGCTTCGCCGCGTCCTCCTCCAGGTGGACGCGGTGGATGCGGATGTCGCCGAGGCTGCCCCCCGAGGCAAGCGGAGTGTCGTACTGGCTGATCTGGTAGGCCTTCGGGCTGTCGGGATAGAAGTAGTTCTTGCGGTGGAAGATCGACCGAGGCGCCACCTCACAGTCGAGGGCCAGCGCAATCTCGAGGCCGTAGCTGACCGCCTGCCCGTTGATCGTCGGCAGTACCCCCGGGTGCGCCAGGCATACCGGGCAGGTGTGGACGTTGGGCTCATCGCCGAAGGAGAGCTCGCAGCCGCAGAACATCTTCGTCCGCGTGCGCAGCTGCACGTGGATCTCGAGGCCGATCACCGGCTCCCAGTCAGACGCAGCCATCACGAGCCTGCCGCCGACCCGCCCGCCCCCGGACGCGAAGCGGAGGAGGTGGGCGGCATGTTGGTGAAATCGATCGCTGCCTCGAGGGCGTGAGCGGCATCGAGCAGCCGCGTCTCGGCGAAGGCCGGCGCGGTCAGCTGCAGGCCGACGGGCAACTCGGGGCCGCCCCCGGCGGGCTCGGCCAGGCCGCCCGGGATCGAGATCGCGGGAATCCCGGCGAGCGACATCGGCACCGTGAAGTAGTCGGAGAGGTACATCGACAGCGGGTCCTTGGTGCGCTCCCCGAGCTTGAACGCGACCGAGGGCGAGGTCGGGGTGACGATCAGGTCGAAGCGCTCGAAGACAGCGGCGAAGTCCTCCGCGATCTTGGTGCGGACGCGCTGGGCGCGCCCGTAGTAGGCGTCGTAGTAGCCGGAGGACAGCACGTAGGTGCCGAGCATGATCCGGCGCTTGACCTCGGCGCCGAAGCCGGCCGAGCGGGTCCGCTCGTACATCGAGACCAGGTCCTCGGCGCCGTCGACCCGCAACCCGTAGCGGACACCGTCGTAGCGGGCGAGGTTGGCCGACGCTTCCGCGGGGGCGAGCACGTAGTAGGCGGAGATGCCGTGGCCGGCGTGCGGCAGCTCGCACTCCCCGACCTCGGCGCCGAGCTCGCGGATCAGGGCGAGGTTGCGCTCGAAGACCTCGGCGACGCCGGGCTCGACCCCCTCGGCCTCGTGCGAGAAGTCGCGGGCGACGCCGACCCGCAGGCCCTCGAGGTCGGCGCGCGACGGCAGCTCGACCCCCGCCTCGATTCCGACGCTGGTCGAGTCGCACGGGTCGGGGCCCTGCATCTCGCGCAACAGCAGGGCGGCGTCGGCGACGTCGCGGGTCAGTGGCCCGCACTGGTCCAGCGAGGAGGCGAAGGCGATCATCCCGTAGCGCGAGATCGCCCCGTAGGTCGGCTTCAGCCCGACGATCCCGCAGAGCGCCGCGGGCTGGCGGATCGAGCCACCGGTGTCGGTGCCGATCGCCCATGGGGCCAGGCGGCCGGCGACCGCGGCGGCCGAGCCGCCGGAGGAGCCGCCGGGAACGCGATCGCCGTCCCACGGGTTTCGCACCGGCCCGTAGGCGGAGTTCTCGTTCGAGGAGCCCATCGCGAACTCGTCCATGTTGGTCTTGCCCAGCAGCCGTGCCCCGGCCTCGCGCAGGCGCCGCACCGCCGTCGCCGTATAGGGGGGGCGGTAGCCCTCGAGGATCCGCGATCCCGCCGTGGTCTCGATCCCCTCGGTGCAGAAGATGTCCTTGACCGCGATCGGCAGGCCGCCGAGTGGCTGCCCACCACTGCCCTTGCCCCCCGCCTCCGCGGTCCACAGATAGGCGCCGAGCTCGTCGCCCGCGGCCGCGTGGGCGTAGGCGTCGAAGTACTCCTGCGAGTCGAGCTCGCCCGAGGCGATCCGGGCCAGCGCCTCGCCGGCCGTGAGCTCGAGCATCTCGCTCACGCACCACCTGCGGCGGCTCCGCCGCCTGAGCTGCCCGTCTCGGGGCTACGGCCCCTCATTCACACCACCGGCGAGGGCACGCGGAAGGCGCCCTCGGCGGGGTCGGGCGCGGGCTCGAGAGCGCGCTCGCGAGGCAGGCTGGGCCGCGGCTCGTCGGCGCGCAGGACGTTCTCCAAGGCGACGACGTGCGTGGTCGGCTCGACCCCGTCGAGATCGAGCTCGGAGATGCGTTCGACGTGGTCCAGGATCGAGGAGAGCTCGCTCGCCATCATCTCGAGGTCGTCCTCGCTCAGCTGCAGCCGAGCGAGGCGGGCGACGTGGAGCACCTGGTCGCGGTCGATCACATCAGTGATTCTAGGAAGGGGCAGCATCCCCGTATTCCTCGCGTGTAGCATCGCCCGCCGTGAGAGGTCCGGCCGCCGAGCGCTTCGTGGTGATCAACCTGCGCCTGCTGGCGGCGTCGTTCGCCGTCGTCGGGCTGCTGTTCATCGCCGCCCCCGATGGCGTGCTGGGAACGCTCGACGACCTCGGCGACGCGATCGGCACCTTCTCGCCGGCCCCGGAGACGCAGGAGCAGATGTGGCTGGCCCTCGGCTTCGCCTACATGGTCGTGATCAGCGGCATCTGCCTGGTCGTGCAGGCCGACGTCGTCCGCTACCGGCCGCTGCTGCTGGTCTTGGCCGCCGGCAAGGCCGCCTCCTCGCTGGCGGCGCTGGGCTTCTACCTGTTCGACGCCGACGTCTTCGCCTACCTGCTCAACTTCCTCGTCGACGGATTCCTCGTCGGCGTGTCGCTGTTGTTGTGGTCGCTGGTGGGACGTGTGGGCGATCCCGCCGCACCGTCCTGAAGGCGCGCACCGGGGCTGGGAGCCGCCGAGCTGCGGGTCCTGCGGGCGTTCGCCGAGGCGATGGCGCCCGGCGAGAGCTCGCTTCCTGCGGCCGCGGGTAACAACCGACCCGCCGCCGGCGCGGTCGACGTCGCCGGCGCCGTCAACCGCTACCTGACGACGGTGCCGCGGCGCCAGCTGCTGCTGGTCAAGGCCGCGCTGCGGATCTTCGACCTGCTGCCGTTTCCCCGCCGCTTCAGCCGAGCGAGCCTCGAGTCGCGGCAGGACTTCCTCGCCCGCCTCGATGCCGCGGACCGGCCGCTGCGGGGCGAGCTGTTGCTCTTGCTCAAGGTGCTCGCCGGGCTGGGGTATGGCAACGACGTCCGGGTGGGGGCCTCGATCGGCTACGAGATGACCTGCGCGGTCGCCGATCAGGGCCCCTCCCCTCCCCCGGGCCGGGCAGCGCTCGGCGGGCTGGAGCCCGAGGCGGGCGCCGAGGAGTGCGACGTCGCGATCGTCGGCTCGGGCGCGGGCGGAGCGGCGGCGGCTGCGCTGCTGGCCGAGGCCGGCCTCGACGTCGTCGTGCTCGAGGCAGGGCCCTACATGGACCGCACCTCCTACCCCGACGAGCCCTTGGCGGCGCTGTCGGCGCTCTACCGCGACGGGGGCCTGACCGTAGCCCAGGGCCGGCCGGCGATCCCGACCCCGGTCGGCCGCGCCGTCGGCGGCACGACCGTGATCAATTCGGGCACCTGCTTGCGGGCACCGGACGAGGTGCTCGCCCGCTGGCGGTCCGAGCACGGGATCGAGTGGGCCTCCGAGCTCGACCCCGACTACGCCGAGGCCGAGCGGATGCTGCAGGTGACGCCGGTTGACCCCGAGCGCATGGGGCGAAACGGACAGCTGTTGCGCGAGGGGGCCGACGCGCTCGGCCTCAGCCACCACCCGCTGGCGCGCAACGCCGGCCGGTGCTTCCAGTGCAGCTCGTGCCCGAACGGGTGCCGCCTCGACGCCAAGCGCGCGGCCCACGTCTCCTACCTGCCGCGGGCGGTCGCCGCCGGGGCGCGGGTGCGGGCCGGCGTCGAGGCCTCGCGGATCGTGTTCGAGGGCGAACGCGCGGTCGGCGTCGAGGGGCGTTCCGGCGTCGCCTGGCACCAGAATGGTGCCCCGACGCTCGCCGAGCGGGCCGTCGGCAACGGCGCCGGCCGGCCCTATTCGCTGCGCGCCCGCCGGGCCGTGGTGCTGGCGGGCGGGGCCTTCGGCACGCCGGAGCTGCTGCTGCGCTCGAGATTTCGCTCGCGCAGCGGCAGGCTCGGGCGCGACCTGCGGATTCACCCCGCCTGCTGGGTCGGCGCGCGCTTCGAACAGGAGGTGCGCGGCTGGGAGGGGGTGATGCAGAGCTACGCCGTCGACGAGTGGCAGAGCCAGGGAATCCTGCTCGAGGCGACATTCACGCCCCTGGCCTTCGGCGCGCAATGGCTTCCGGGGACCGGATCCGCCCATCAGGAGCGGATCCTCAACTACGACCGGATCGCCTCGGCCGGCGTCCACCTCTCCGACCGCTCGACCGGCAGGGTCCGCCTGGCCCGCGACGGCTCGCTTCGGATCGGCTACCGGCTGACCGACGCCGACGCCCGCAGGCTCGTCTTCGGGATCGCCCGCGCCGCCGAGCTCTTCCACGCCGCGGGCGCCCGCGAGGTCTACCCGCAGATCGCCGGGATCCCGACGATCACCCGCACCGGCGCCGCCCAGCTCGACGCATCGCCGGTGGCCGCCCGCCGGCTGCGGCTCGAGGCCTTCCACCCGATGGGCACCGCGGGCATGAACGCCTCGGCCGAGCGCGGCGTCGTCGGCACCGACGGCGCCGTCCACGGCGCCGACTCCCTGTATGTCGCCGACGGCTCGCTGCTGCCGAGCTCGATCGGCGTCAACCCGATGATGACGATCATCGCCATGGCCTCCCGCGTAGCGAGGCAGCTCGCCGACAGGCTGAGTTGACCGGGCCACCCCGGCGATGCGACCCCCCCGAACGGCCGACTAGGTTCCACCTGGCAACGGCGGCAACGAAAGGTTGGTTCACGTGCGTGCTTCGAAGGGTTCGGCCCTCCCGCCGCTGACGGGCCTCGTGGCGGTGGTGCTTCTCAGCGCGGGCCTGCTGGTCGGGAGTGGCGCACCCGACGCCGGCGACGGCGGCCGGAAGATCCTCGACTTCTACGCAGCCAACGACTCCGAGCAGACCGCGGGCGCAATTCTGCTGACGTACGGCTCGCTGTTCCTGGTCTTGTTCGCGGCTGCGCTGCGCTCAGGGCTGCGCCGCGGTCAAGACGACGTCGAGGGTCCGGCGACGCTGGCGTTCGGCGGCGGCCTGGTGATGGCCGCGGGCACCCTGATCCTCGCCGGCGCGACCCTGGCGCTCAGCCAAGACAGCGAGGCGCTGGCCCCCGGCGCAGCGCAGGCCGTCAACCTCCTCAGTGACCGCGTCTGGATCCTCCCGTTCCTTGTCGGGCAATCGGTGCTGATGCTCGCGGCGGGCGCTGCGATCCTCCGCGGTGGGGCGTTGCCTTCGTGGCTCGGCTGGGTAGCGGTCATCCTCGGGGCCGCGTCGGCCACGCCCGCCTCCTTGCTGGCGTTCACCGCCGCGCTCCTGTGGATCGTCGTCGTCGCGATCATGCTCTCGCAAAGGGCGTCCGCTGCGGCCGATGACCCGATCGACGATCGACGCCCGGCGGCTTGACGCGTTCCACAGGAGGAAACGGCGGCCTGAACTGGCGACGGCCGCCCGAGGGCGGCCGTCGCTGAACCATCTTCTCCCCGGGGCGGTGCCCCGGAGTCGAGTGCTAGACGGCCGGGCCGCCCGGGGCCCCACCCGAGGGCGGAGGCGGAGACGCCGGCGGTGGGGGCGGAGGCGGTGGGGACGGAGCGTCGTCGCCACCGCCGACACGATCCGCCGGGCCACTCATCGAGCTGCCCTCTTCCTGCATCGCCGCCCAGCCGCCGTAGGCGACTCCACCGGCTGCGATCAGCCCCAGGAACACGCCGATGCTGCGGCCGACATCGACGTTGGCACCACCAAACGCCTCAGCTACGTCACCGAGACCGAAATCGGGCGGGCTGATAATTCGGAAAATCACCAGCACCACCGCCAGGATGCCGAGCCCCGCGGTGATTGCGCTGAGCGCCACCGGCAGGTCGACGTTGCTCTGCGACGCCGCGGTCGCCGCAAGGGCGATCCCGGAGATCGCAGCGAGGAACAGGATGAACCGGATCAGGTCCATCGAGTCCCAGGCGTTGAGGCCTCCCGCCAAGGGGCCCTCGCCGTAGCTGAACCAATTGAAGATGAACATGATCAGGAGCAGGGCGACGCCGGAGATCCCAGCGATCTTCTCGCCCGTGCTGAGCTTGCTTACGTCCATTTACTCTCCCCCGTTCGGGATAGGGACTCGAATACGGAACCTTTTCTGCCCGCGGCGGCCGATCCCTCTTGCATCTGGGGGTTCTCGGTTTCCCGCGGAGCGTAGGCGCAGCCTACTCCGGCGACCCGTCGGATGCGCGGGCCTCGGCGGCGCGCAGGGTGTTGACGAGCAGCATCGCGATCGTCATCGGACCGACCCCGCCGGGAACGGGCGTGATCGCGCCCGCCACCTCGGCGACGGCGTCGAAGTCGACGTCGCCGACGAGTCCCGCGGCGGTGCGGTTCGTGCCGACGTCGATCACCGTCGCGCCTGGCTTGACCATCTCGGCCGTGACCAGTCCCGGAGAGCCCGCCGCGGCGACGAGGATGTCCGCCCGGCTGAGGACCCCGGCGAGATCGCGGGTCCGCGAATGGCAGATGGTCACGGTGGCGTCGGCGCCGACCAGCAGGCTCGCGAGGGGGCGGCCGACGAGGATCGATCGCCCCACGATCGCCACCTCGGCGCCCTCGATCGGGGTGCCGGCCGCACGCAGCAGCTCGACGACCCCCATCGGCGTGCATGGCACGAAGCCGGGGCGCCCCTGCGCGAGCAGGCCGGCGCTGACGGCGGTCAGTCCGTCGACGTCCTTGGCGGGATCGATGCGCGCGATCACCTCGTCCTGGTCGAGCCCTTCGGGCAGCGGCAGCTGCACCAGGATGCCGTCAACGGCGTCGTCGTCCCCAAGCTCGCCGACCAGCGCCACCAGCTCCGCCTGCGAGGTCCCGGCCCCAAGGCCGTGGTGGATGGACGCCATCCCCGCCTCCTCGGTGAGCTTGCGCTTCGAGCCGACGTAGGTGTGCGAGGCGGGATCGCCGCCGACCAGCACCGTGGCGAGCCCCGGCATGCGCCCGTGCTCGGCGACGAAGGCCTCGGCACCGGAGGCCACCCGGGCGCGCACCTCGGCGGCGACGGCCTTGCCGTCGATGACCGTTGCGGGCACTAGCTCGCCTTGCGCAGCGGGGCGTAGTCGGCCATCAGCTTGCGCTCGGCGCCGTCGCCGGCGAAGCGGACGACCACCACCGAGCCCGGCTCGACCGAGGTGATCACGCCCTCGCCGAAGGAGGCGTGGACGACGTCGTCGCCGGTGTTGAAGGAGACCAGCGGCGGGCTCGGATCCTTGCGCAGCGAGGCCGCGGGGTCGATGCCGCCGGCGCCGAAGCCGCCGCCGAGGGGCTGGCGCCCACCCTGCGACCAGCCGGTGCGCGGAGCGCTGACCTGGCGCTCGATCAGCTCCTCCGGCAACTCGGCGAGGAAGCGAGAGGGCAGGTTGTGGCCGTGCCCGCCGTAGAGGTTGCGCCGGCGCGCGCAGGTCAGGTAGAGCCGCAGCTTGGCCCGGGTCAGCCCGACGTAACACAGCCGCCGTTCCTCCTCGAGGTTGCCCTCCTCGACCGAGCGCGAGTGCGGGAAGACGCCCTCCTCGCAGCCGATCACGAACACGGCCTCGTACTCCAGGCCCTTCGCGTTGTGCAGCGTCATCAGCGTGATCAGGCTCTCGCCGTCGCGCAGCGAGTCCTGGTCGGACAGCAGCGAGATCTGCGCCAGGAACTCGTCCACGGGGCGGACGTCGCTTTCGCCCTCGACCTGGCGGTTGGCGTCGAACTCTCCGGCGACGCCGACCAGCTCGAGCAGGTTCTCGACGCGGCCCTCGGCCTCGATCGTGCGCTCGGCCTCGAGCGCCTCGAGATAGCCGCTCTCGCGGAGGACGGCGTCGACGAGCTCGGCGACGCTGGCGCCGTCGGCGCGGTCGCGCAGGGCGACCATCGTGTCGGCGAAGCGGCGGACCGAGCGCTTGGCGGCGGACCCCAGCGCGGGCACCCGCTCGACCTCGCGGATCACGTCCCAGATGTCGGTCCCGGTCGTGTTCGCGTGCGACAACAGCCGCGCCTGGGTCTGCTGTCCGATCCCCCGCCGCGGCGAGTTCACGATCCGCGAGAAGGAGACGGCGTCGGCGGGATTCGAGAGCAGCGACAGATAGGCAACCGCGTCCTTGATCTCGGCGCGGTCGTAGAACTTGGTCCCGCCGATCACCTGGTAGGGAAGCTCGAAACGCACCAGCGTGTCCTCGAGCACCCGGCTCTGGGCGTTGACCCGATAGAAGACCGCCACCTCGTCGCGGGCGATCCCCTCCTCGGTGCACAGGCGGTTGACCTCGGCGGCGACGTAGCGGGCCTCAGCGTGCTCGTCCTCGAGCTCGGCGACCTGGACCTGGTCGCCGCGGCCGGCGTCCGTCCACAGGCGCTTCGGCTTCTGCTCGCGGTTGTTGGCGATGACCGCGTTGGCGGTGTCGAGGATGGTGCCGGTGGAGCGGTAGTTCTGCTCGAGCTTGATGACCGAGGCGTCGGGATAGTCGCGCTCGAAGTCGAGGATGTTGCGGATGTCCGCG
>JBDTSW010000056.1:0-14591 GCA_039930945.1 bacterium | reverse complement strand
TGAAGATCGTGTAGACCGGCGTCCCCAGGGCGACCGCCTCGCGGTTCATCGTCCCTCCCGCGCTGATCACGAGGTCGGCGAAGGCGATCAGGCTCTGCGCGTCCACGGCCTCGTCCGGGACGATCAGCGAGGGGTCGTTGCGAGCCCGGATCTCCGCGCCCTGGGCCTCCGTCCTGGGAATCACCACGGCCACGGTGGGAGGATCCGCGGCGAGGCGCTCGATCACCCCGGCGTAGAGGGTGTTGCGCTGGTGGTATGCCGAGGTCTCCGGCGGCGGGCGAACCACCGCCAGCACCCGCTCGCGGTCGAGCCCGAGCTCGCCCAACACCGCCCCGTCCGGGGTGAAGTCGAACAGGTAGTAGTCCTCCTTCAGGCCCGGGTAGCGGAAGAGCTTCCGAGGCGCGGCGCCGGCGCGGCGCATCGCCTCGGGCGGGATCGCGTCCGGGACGAGCACCCTGCGGGCCGCACGGAAGGCGAGCTGGCGCTGCAGGCCGGCGTGCTCGTAGTCCTGCATCTGCACCAGCGGGATCCGCAGCAGCCCGGAGACGACCGCGATGTCCACCGAGCCGTGGGCAAGGGAGAGGTCGAAGCGCCGCGGTCGCGCCCAGCGCAAGAGCTTGGAGCTGCGCCGGGCCAGCGCCGTTCCCTTGCCCACGATTCCCGCTCCGCCGTGCTCGCCCACCGCCTCGTAGGGAATCCCGAGGCGCTCCAGCAGGGCGAGCGTCTGCCCGTAGGCGCGCGCCGTGACCGCGACCTCGTGGCCACCGGCTTCGAGGCGCTCGATGATCGGCCGCAGCACCAGCGGGTGGGCGGCGGCGGTGCAGTCAACCCAGACTCTCATCGCGGGGAAGCCTGACGCGGCCGCCGGTCAGGCGTCGAGCGCCGCCTGGACCTCGTCGCAGATGCCGTCGGCGCGCGCCTCCAGCGGGAAGCGCTCGAGCACGCGCGCCCTGGCGCGGACGCGGTCGCCGGGGCCGAGCGCCACCGCCGCACGCACGCCGCTCGCGATCTCCTCCGCATCCACGGCGGCGATCTGCACGCCGGTGTCGCCGACGACCTCCGGCAGGGCGCCCGCCGCGGTGACCACGGGCACGCAGCCGGCGAGCATCGCCTCCGCCGCCGCGAGCCCGAAGCCCTCGTGCCACGACGCCAGGACGTAGGCGTCGGCGCGCACGAACTCGCGATCCAGGTCTGAGTCGGAGAGAAAGCCGGTGAATGTCACGTTCGGCGCCGCGATCGCGCGCAGCTCCTCGATCGCGTCGTCCTCCCACTTGCCCACGACCACGAAGTCGGCCTCGGGTACCAGGGCACCGGCCTCCGTGAACGCACGCAGTCCCTTGCGCTCGAGGTTCCAGCGGTGAACGACGGCGACGGTCAGCGCGACCGGCCGCTCGTACGCAGGACGCTCGGCGCTCCCGAAACGGTCGGCGAGGCCGTGATGAACGACCCGGACGCGCTCGGCACCTATCCCCAGGTTGCGCTCGATCTCCCCCTCGAGATACTTGGAGTTCGTGATCAGGCGGGTTGCCTTGCGCGCGGTCAGCCGGGTGCGCCAGCGCCGGATCGGATCCTGCATGCTCCCGTAGTCGATCTCGGGCACGCTGGCGGTGTCGAAGCCGCCGATCACGAGCACCGTGGGCTTGCGCAGGATCCTCGCCAGCGGCAGCGCGGCAAGCGTGTGCCACGACGCGAACCAGCCGAAGACGACATCGGAGCGACGCAGCTTGGCGATCAGCTCGCGCAGGCGAGGGCGGGCGCCCTGCTGCAGGTACTCCTCGACCTCGAAGCGCCCTTCCAGCGCCTCCCGGTCGATGCGGGTGAAGGTGTTCCGCCGGCTGTAGACGAACAGGACGCGCGCCATCTGGGGCACAACCCTCCCAGGTCGCGCGGGTCGCGGCTAGACGGCGGCCGCCGCGACCTGCGGGTAGAGCGGATAGCGATCCATCAGCGCCCGGGTGCGATCGGCGAGGGCGTCGCGCTCGGAGTCGAAGCGATCCGAGAGGGCCACCGCGATCACCGAGGCGATCCCGCGCATGTCGTCTTCGTCGAGCCCCCTGGTGGTCAGCGCCGGGGTGCCGATGCGCAGCCCGGAGGGGTTCATCGGCGGGCGCTCGTCGAAGGGGATGGCGTTGCGGTTGACGGTGATCCCGACCTCCTCCAGCCGCTGCTCGGCGGTCTTGCCGTCGAGGCCGGTACGGGTCAGGTCGACCAGCACCAGGTGGACGTCGGTGCCGCCGGTGAGCACCTCGACCCCGTCGGCCACCAGCGCCTCCGCGAACGCCTGCGCGTTGGCGACCGTCTGGCGCTGGCGAGCGCGGAACGGCTCCGACTGGGCGATCCGCAGCGCCACCGCCTTGGCGGCGATGACGTGCATCAACGGGCCGCCCTGCTGGCCGGGGAAGATCGAGCGGTCGATGTCCTTGGCCAGCTCGGAGCGGCAGAGGATCATGCCGCTGCGCGGGCCGCACAGCGTCTTGTGGATCGTCGTCGTGACGACGTCGGCGTGGGGCACCGGGCTGGGGTGTAGGCCGGCGGCGACCAGCCCGGCGAAGTGGGCCATGTCGACCATCAGCTTCGCCCCGACGCGATCCGCGATCTCGCGGAACGCCGGGAAGTCGAGCTGGCGCGGGTAGGCCGACCATCCGGCGACGATCAGCTTCGGCCGGTGCTCGGCCGCAAGCCGGGCGACCTCCTCCATGTCGACCCGGAAGTCCTCGCGTCGCACGTGGTAGGCGACGACCTCGTAGAGCTTGCCGGAGACGTTCAGCTTCATCCCGTGGGTGAGGTGGCCGCCGTGGTCGAGCGCCATCCCCATGATCGTGTCGCCCGGGTCGAGCATCGCCATGTAGGCGGCGTTGTTCGCCTGCGCCCCGGCGTGCGGCTGCACGTTCGCGTGCTCGGCGCCGAACAGCGCCTTCGCCCGGTCGATCGCCAGCTGCTCGGCGACGTCGACGTCCTCGCAACCACCGTAGTAGCGGCGTCCCGGATACCCCTCCGCGTACTTGTTGGTCAGCACCGACCCCGTCGCCTCGAGCACCGCCTGGGGGACGAAGTTCTCCGAGGCGATCATCTCCAGCGTCGACTGCTGGCGGGCGAGCTCGCGGTCGAGCACGCGCGCGATCTCGGGGTCCACCTCTCCAAGCGGGGCGGTCTGGAAGTCGTCGGGAAGTTCGGTCAAGGGTCTCTCTCCGGGTCTGGCGCGGCGGCCCGGCAAGATTGACACACCCCGCGGCGCGGAGTAGCGTTCGCATCCTTGAGAGGATTCGGGAGGCGAGGCAGCGTGGGAACGGCTGCGGCCGTGATCGCGGCACTCGCGCTGACCCCTGGAGCCGACGCGCGCGGGCCCACGGTCCCGAAGCCAGGAACCTACGCTGGCGCCGGCGCGATGGTTGGCGCCAACACCTACGGGATGCAGGTCGGCTTCATTTTCAAGGCGGGCGCCGTTGACGTGCGGATCCTCGGCTTCGGCTTCCCGGGCTGCAACGGCTTCACCTTGGTTCCCGCGACCGCGATCGGGGCGAACAAGTTCGAGACCTCCAGCATGGGCGGCAACGACGAGAGCAACCTGCTCAAGGGCCGCTGGGTCGGGGCCGGGAAGGTGAAGGGGAAACTGGTTCTTGCCCGCCCCCAGGTCGCGAGCTGCGGCGACCCTGGCACCTACGTCTACAAGTACGCCGCCCGTCGCTACGGCCGTCCATGAGAGCGCGCTCGCTGACAGCACTGGTAGCGGTGGCGGCCCTCGCGCTTGCCGGCCCCGCCAGCGCGGGCGGGTCCGCCCCCGTCAAGGACGGCCGCTACGCGGGCGGGGGCAAGCGCCTCTTCGTGTTCTTCGACGTCAGCAATCGCACGATCCCGTTCGCGCGCATAGACAGCGAGAAGCTGAGCACCTGCGCCGTCGACGGGCCGGCGGTCTTCGACAGCGATACCGTCGACGCCCACGGGCGGTTCGTGCTGAAGGACTCCTCGACCTTCCCCAACGAAACGATCAAGGTCAGCGGGCGCTTCGTGACGTCGACCCGGGTGAGGGGGAAGATCAAGTGGACCACCGCGAGCAACTGCCCCGCGGGCACATACGGTTTCGATTATCGGGCCGACCGGTACGGGCCGCTGGAATAGCCGCACCTCCCGGCCGGCGCCCTGTTTGGCGGATCGCTTGACATTTATTGATCGAACGGTTAAGAATACGCCCTCACCCGCGACCCCCCAGCCCAGGAGGCTCCTGAGATGACCGAGGACGGCAGCAGCAACGGTGAGCTGAAGACCGAGGATGAGGCGCTCAGCGTGCTCATGGACGCCGACATCGACAAGGTGATGTCGGGTCTCGACCGGATCATCGAGGCCTCCCCCTCCTACGAGAAGCTGTTCATGCGCTGGCAGCGCCAGCAGTGGTCGACCGAGGACTTCGACTTCACCGAGGACGCCCGCCAGTGGGCCGACCCGGAGACGATGACCGAGGAGGAGCGCAAGTTCCTGCTGTTCGGCTTCTCGCAGTTCTTCCTCGGCGAGGAGCGGGTCACGGTGGAGCTGTTGCCGTTCGCCCTCGGCGCACCCTCACACGAGGCCCAGGCCTTCCTGACGACGCAGATCTCCGACGAGGCCAAGCACATGGTCTTCTTCGACCGCTTCTACCGCGAGGTGCTGGGAATGACCGCCTCCGGGATCGGCGAGATGCTCGATCAGCAGCGCTCCAACGTCAACAAGGACTGGGAGACGCTGTTCGACGGGATCCTGCACGACTGCGCCGAGCGCCTGCGCAAGGACCCGAGCGACTTCGGTGCCCTAGTCCGGGGGATCACCGTGTACATGATCGTGATCGAGGGCACGCTCGCCCTCACCGGGGCACGGTTCATCATCCGCAGCCTCAAGCAGCGCGGCTGGTTCCCCGGCTTCACCGCCGGCTTCACCGCCGTCAACCGCGACGAGTCGCGCCATGTTGGATTCGGCGTCAAGTTCCTCGCCGACGCGATCAAGGACGACCCGGAGAACGCGAAGATCGTCGAGGCGACGCTGAAGGAGACCCTGCCAGTGGCCTCGCTGGTGTTCGTCCCGCCGTGGATCGACGACCCCTACGACTTCCAGACGCCCTTCTACCACTCGTCCGAGATCTTCGCCTACTCGCTCAAGGCGCTGTCGAAGAAGCTGGCGGCGATGGGCCTGGACCCGGCGATGCTCGCCGAGGGAGCCGCCGCTTGAGCAGCGCCCCCGCGGCCACCGGGCGGGCACGGCCCGGACGCCCGTCGAGCGGCGCCCGCGAGCGGATTCTGGAGGCTGGGATCGAGGTCCTCAAGGCCGAGGGCTACGCCGGGATGACGATCGCCAAGGTCGCCGCGGCGGCCGGGGAGAACAAGGCCCTGATCGGATACCACTTCGGATCCAAGCAGGGCCTGGTGGCGGCCGTCGGGCGCCAGGTGGGCGACGCGATCACCGACGAGGTGGTGGCCGGGATCGGCCGCGCCCACTCGATCGACGGCGTCGTGCGGGGGGTGATCGACGGCGTCTGGGCGGTGATGGACCGCGACGTCCGCATCGCCCGCGTCTATTTCGACCTCACCGCCGTTTCCGTGGTCGAGCCGAACGTGCGCCGGGTGATGCAGGAGGTCCGCGCCGGCTGGCGCCAGGTCCTTGCGACGATGCTGAGCGAGGCCGACCCTGAAATGAGCGCCGCGGCTGCCGACACCGGGGCGCTGTTCATCCACACTGGCGTCGAGGGCCTGGTGCTGGAGCGGGTCGAGGCCGGCGACAGCGCCGAGCTGCGGCGCGGGCGCGAGCTCTTCCGGCGTTCCGCCGTGCGCGCGCTGCAGCGGCAGGCAGCCTAAGGCCACTCGCCGCGCTCGACCGCGGCGATCTGGTCGACGCGACGGCCGTGGCGAGCGCCCTCGAACTCGATGCCGAGGAAGCGCTCGACGATCTCGCGGGCGTCGTCATCATCGAGGCGGCGGCCGGCGAGCGCGAGCACGTTGGCGTCGTTGTGGCGGCGGCTGATCTCCGCCTCGTCGGGATCGTGGGCGTTGACGGCGCGAGCGCCGTCGACCTTGTTGGCGACGATCGAGACGCCCACCCCGGAGCCGCAGACGATCATCGCCCGCTCGGCCTCGCCGCCGGCCACCAGCCGCGCCGCCTCGGCGGCGAAGTGCGGGTAATCGGCGGACTCCTCGGAGTCGGTGCCGACGTCGACGACCTCGTGGCCGGCGTCCTCCAGCATCAGGCGAACCGTCTCCTTCAGGGGGAACCCGGCGTGGTCCGAGCCGACGGCGATCCGCATCGCGGCCGAGCATACTGACGGGGATGGCGAGCGAGATGACGGATCTGGTCGAGAATGGGTTCACGGCGCTCGGGGAGAGCGGCGTCGAGGCGATGCTCTCCTACGTACACCCCGACTTCCAGATGGAGACGCTGCCGCAGATCGCTGCCGAGCCCCAGGTCTACCGCGGGCACGACGGGATACGCCGCTGGTTCGCGTCCTTCTACGAGGTGATGGACGAGATCTCGATCGACACGACCTCGTGCGAGCAAATCGGGCCCGATCGCGTCCTGATCGCCTTCAGCATGC
This sequence comes from bacterium, assembly GCA_039930945.1. Lineage (GTDB taxonomy): Bacteria > Actinomycetota > Thermoleophilia > Solirubrobacterales > 70-9 > JBDTSW01. The sequence continues at coordinate 8,041 of JBDTSW010000056.1, read as the reverse complement.
GCGCCCGGGGCCAGTCGAGCGGAATCGAGGTCGATCAGGAGGCGAGGGCGATCGCCACGATCCGCGACGACCTGATGATCAGCCTCGAGTTCCTTCTCCCCGACCAAGAGCCCTGAGGGCCTGTCGCACCGCGGGCTCACCGAGCGCCCCCTCCCGCAACAGGCGCCAGTCGCCCCCGGAGTCGATCGCGGTGACGTCGACGACCGTCGACGGCTCGCCGCCGAGCGCTCCACCGTCGAGCGCCAGGTCCACGCCCGCGAGGATCTCGTCGTCGATCTGCTCGAAGCGCGCTGGCGCCGGCGCGCCGCTGCGGTTCGCGCTCGTCTGAAAGACCGCGCCGCGGGCGCCCTCCAGGGGCCCGGCGATGAGCCGAATGCCCAGCCGCCGCCGGTCTTCGCGACAGGCGAGCGGGTACAGCTCGCGGGGGTTTCCGACCACCAGCGTCACCGGCCCAGGCAACAGCGCCCCGATCGCCGCGCGGGTGCAGGGCCCGGACATCGCCAGCACCTCGCGCATCCCCAGGGGGGTGAAGAACATCACCGCCGACGGCCTGCCCTCGTCGCGCCCCTTGAGCGCGTGGATCCGTGCGATCGCGCCACGGTTCGACGGGTCGCAGGCAAGGCCGTAGAGGCCGTCCGCCGGGAACAGCGCCACGCCTCCGTCGGCCACGCACTCCTCGAGGCGCGCCGCGTCGCTCATCGGCGCCCGGAGACGACCCGCTCGATGCCGCCGAGGTCGCGGTGGGTCTCGACCCGCTCGAACCCGGCGCGCCGCACCAGCCCGGCCACGGCCGGCGCCTGCCCGGCCCCGACCTCCAGGGCGACGGCACGGCAGGACTCCTGGTCCGCGGCGACGGCGGCCAGCACCGAGTCGATCTCCTCGAGGCCGGTCGGGCCCGAGACGAGCGCGCCACGCGGCTCGTGGCGGGTGATCTCGGGCGCCAGGCCCCGCCACTCGGCCTCGGCAACGTAGGGGAGGTTGGCAACGACCAGGTCGACCCTGGTGCCCGGCGGGACGCTGCCCAGCTCGAGCCGGACGCGATCGCCGTGCCCGAGCCGGGCGACGTTGTCACGGGCGACGTCCAGCGCGGCGCCGGATGTGTCGGTGGCGACGATCGCGGCCACTGGAAGCTCGTCGGCGAGCGCGAGCGCGACCGCCCCCGAGCCCGTGCCCACGTCGAGCACCATGCGCGGCGCGAGCGCCACGGCGACCTCGACCAGCAGCTCGGTGTCGGGGCGCGGCACGAGCACCCTCGGGTCCACCGCCAGCTCGATCCGGCGGAAGCCGCGGCGGCCGAGGATGTAGGCGACCGGCTCACGGGCGACACGCCGGCGCACCATCTGGCCGAAACGCCGCCCTGCGGCCGCGTTCACCCCGCGATCGGGATCGGCAGCGAGGGTGGCGCGGTCGCTGCCGGTGGCCGCGCCGAGCAGCAGCTCGGCATCGAGCCGCGGGGTCTCGACACCGGCGGCCTCGAGCGCGGCTGCGGCCGACGCCAGCGCCTCGCGCACGGTGCCAGCGACGGCGGTGCTCACGAGTCCGCGGCGGCGGCCTGGGCCTCGAGACGCGCCCGCTTCTCTTCCCCCGAGAGCGCATCCGTGAACTCGCTGAGGCTCCCGCCGAGCACCTCGTCGAGGTTGTGAGCCGTGAGCTTGATGCGGTGGTCGGTGACCCGGCCCTGGGGGTAGTTGTAGGTGCGGATCTTCTCCGAGCGCTGGCCCGTTCCCACCTGCGAGCGGCGCTCGGCCGAGATCTCCGCCCGCTGCTCCTCCAGTGCCCGCTCGTAGAGGCGCGCGCGGAGCACCCGCATAGCCTTGTCGCGGTTTTGCAGCTGCGACTTCTCGTCCTGCATGGAGACGACGATGCCCGTCGGCTTGTGGCTGATCCGCACCGCCGAGTCGGTTGTGTTGACCGACTGCCCCCCCGGGCCCGACGAGCGGTAGACGTCGACCTGCAGGTCGCCGTCGTTGATCTCGACCTCGACGTCCTCGGCCTCGGGCAGCACGGCGACGGTCGCGGTCGAGGTGTGGATCCGGCCCTGCGACTCGGTCACCGGCACGCGCTGCACGCGGTGGGTGCCGCCCTCGTACTTGAACACCGAGTAGGCCCCGTCGCCCTTGATCTCGAAGGTCACCTCCTTGAAGCCGCCGACCTCCGCCGGCGACTGCGAGAGGACCTCGGTCTTGAAGCCGAGCTCCTCCGCGTAGCGGGTGAGCATGTTGAACAGGTCGCCCGCGAACAGCGCGGCCTCGTCTCCCCCGGCCCCGGCGCGGATCTCGATGATCACGTTCTTGGCGTCGTTGGGATCGCGCTCGACCATCGCCAGGCGGATCTCCTCCTCGAGCTGTGAGAGCCGAGCCGGCGCCTCGGCCACCATGCTCAGCAGCTCGGGGTCGTCGCCGTCCTCCTCGAGCAGCTCGCGCGCCCCCTCGACGTCGTCGTTGAGCTTTCGGTACTCGACCGCGAGCTGGTGGGCCTGCTTCAACAGGTTGTACTCGCGCCCGATCTCGGCGTAGCGCTCGCGGTCGGCGATCACCTCCCGATCCGACATCTGGCGCTCCAGCTCCGCGAAGCGCCCCTCCACCTGCTCTACGAGCCGCTCGATCACGGATCTAGTCTGACGGGCGGCGGCTCAGGCGACGATCTCGATCGCCTCGGCCTCCGGGGCGGAGCCGAGGCTCTCGAGGGCGAGGACGGCCTCCAGCGAGGCGATTGCGACGGCGAGCTGCTCGCGGTCGGGCGCGCGCGTCGTCAGGTTCTGGAGCATCAACCCGGGCCACATCAGCGCCCGCACCCAGCGCTTGCGGCGGTTGCGGCCGGCCCACTTGATCACCTCGTAGGAGAGTCCTGCGATCAGCGGGATGCCGAGGATGCGGGAGGCGACCAGCCAGTACCACTCCGGCAGCCCGATCGGAGCGAAGACGAAGATCGCCAGCACCATCACGATCAGCAGGAAGCTGGTGCCGCAGCGTGGGTGCAGGCGGGAGTAGCGCTCGGCGCGCGCGGGCGTCAGCCGGTCGCCGGCCTCGTGGCAGGAGATCGTCTTGTGCTCGGCGCCGTGGTACTCGAACACGCGTCGCAGGTCGGGCAGGCGGCTGATCGCGACGATGTAGCCGATGAAGATCGCGGTCCGCAGCACCCCCTCGACCAGCCAGAACAGCAGCGCCGAGCCGAGCTGCTCGGAGATCAGGCTGGTCGCCGCCACCGGGATGACGAAGAAGAGGCCGATCGCGAGCGCCATCGACAGCGCGATGGTCAGCGCCCAGGTGAGGCCGCCGACCGGCTTTGGCTCCTCCTCGTCCTCCGCGGTCTCGATCTGGGCGTTGGCCGAGATTGCCAGCGCCCGAAAGCCGATCTTCAGCGACTCGCCGAGGGCGACGACGCCTCGGATCACGGGCCAGCGCCAGACCCGGTGGCGCTTGGCCCAGGAGACCAGGGGCTCGGAGGTGACCTCGATCGCTCCCTCGGGCGCGCGCACGGCGACAGCCCAGGTCGAGACGCCGCGCATCATCACGCCCTCGAGCACGGCCTGGCCGCCCACCGGGGCGTCGCGGCCGGCGACCGGGAGGCCGTCGGGCATGCGGACGCCGGCGAGGTTCGGGCTGGCGTCCGAGGGTTCGGGCGAGCTCAAGGGCTCGGGCAGGTCAGCTCTTCTTGCGGCGGGCGGCGCGGCGCTTGAACCGCTCGACCCGCCCGCCGGTGTCGACCAGCTTCTGCTTGCCCGTGTAGAACGGGTGGCACTCCGAGCAGATCTCGACGTGCAGGTCGGCCTCGGTCGATCGCGTGTAGAACTCGTTGCCGCAAGCGCAGCGGACGTGCGCGAGGACATAGTCGGGGTGGATCTCGGTCTTCATCTCGGGTCAATTCTACCCAGCGCCTCAAGCGGTCCGTTCGCCTACTGTCTGCATGCATGAAAGGCGCGAGAGGAGCCGAGATGAAACGAACCGACCTGGACGCTGGGCCGATCAGCTATCGCGAGGCCGGTGAGGGCGAGCCGCTCGTCTTCGTCCACGGCTTCCTCGTCGACGGCCGGCTGTGGGAGCGAAGCGCGACGGCGCTGGCCGGCGAGTTTCGCTGCATTTCCCCCGACTGGCCGATGGGCTCGCACGCCACGGCGATGAAGGCCGACGCCGACCTCTCCCCTCCCGGGGTGGCGCGGATCATCTCCGACTTCCTCGACGCCCTCGGCCTGGAAAACGTGACCATCGTCGGCAACGACTCCGGGGGCGCGATCTCGCAGATCCTGGCCACCCGGCACCCGGAGCGGATCGGGCGGCTGGTGCTGACCAACTGCGACACAAATGAGCATTTCCCGCCCTTCCCATTCAACCTGATGCCACCGCTCGCCCGCGTGCCGGGCGGGATCACGGCGATGACGCTGCCCTTCCGCGTCGGCGCGATCCGTCGCGCCACCTACGCCCCCTTCGCCAAGTCGAAGATCCCCGACGAGCTCAGCGCCTCATGGCTCGCGCCGAGCGCGAGCGACGAGGGAATTCGACGCGACCTGCGCAAGTTCACGATCGGCATCCACAAGCGCCACACGCTCGAGGCGGCCGAGCGCCTTGGAGACTTCGACCGCCCGACGCTGTTCGCCTGGGCTCCCGAGGACCGCTTCTTCAAGCTGTCCCACGCCGAGCGGCTGGCGGCGGCGATCCCCGACGCGCGGATCGAGACGATCGCCAACGCGAAGACGTTCGTCTCGCTCGATCAGCCCGAGCGCCTGGCCGCGGTGATCAGCGCCTTCATGCGGGAGACCACCACCCGCGAGGCCCTGGCGTAGACGCCGAGTCCTCAGTCGGCTGACGCGACTTCGACCTCGCCCCTTGCCGCCGCCCGCAGGACGCCGGCCATGTGCTCGCCGATGCCGCGCTCGGGCAGGGTGACGTCGACCACGATCGTCGGGCCTTCGCTCGAAACAACCCGCACCGGGCCCATCGACTCGAGCAACGACATCATCGCCGTGTTTGAGACCAGAAGCGTCGCCTGGAAGCGCTCGATGCCCAACTCCCGCGCCCGCTCGGCGAGGATGCGGCAGAGCGCCTTGCCCAGGCCGAACCCCTGCCAGTCGTCGGTCACGATCACGGCCGCCTCGGCGACCTCAGCCTGGTCCAGGCGCACGAACCGCGCCACACCCACGGCCTCGCCGCTCTCCTCGTCCACGGCGAGCAGAGCATCGTGGTCGCGGTGGTCGACGTCGAGCAGGTAGCGAAGCTGCGACTCGGACAGGCGCGTGACCGGGGTCATGAACCGCTTGTAGATGGACTCCTCGCTCATCCTCCGAACGCCGGAGAGGTAGCGGCCCCGATCGTCGGGGTGGAGCGGCGCAACCAGTGCCACGTGGCCGCCGCGCAGTTGTACGCGAGCGGTCGAGGGAGAGCCCGGGTGCTGCGGCTCGGAAACCTCTCAGACCTCTTGGTAGAGGGGGCCGTCTCCGCCCTCGGGGGGTGTCAGCCGCCCGCCCTTGGCGGTGATCGCGCCGCATTGGACGCAGTTCGAGGCGGTGATCTTGACGTCGACCTCGGCATCACCGCCCTCGAGCTGGTCCTCGGGGATCTCGTAGACCTGCGCCGGGCACATCGAGACCCAGGTCTGGGCGACCTCTCGGGGCACGTGGGTCTGCACGCGGACGTGGTTGGGGGCGTCGTCGCGGGTGGCGTTGCCCGAGGCGAAGACCGAGGAGAGCTTGTCGAACGTGTACTTGCCGTCGGGCTTCGGATACCCGGCGCCGGTGCCGCCGAGCACCATCTCCTCCTCGGCGTCGGGCACCTGCTTCCACATCCCGCCGGGGAACATGCCCTGGGTGATCGTCATCGCGCTGGCGATCGCGCCGCCGACGAAGAAGCCCTTCGAGAACGGCTGGCGGCCGTTGCGCCACTTGTAGAGGTCCTTGGCGATCACGCTCTCTCGCACGCGATCGTCGTAGGCCGAGAAGTTGACCTCGTCACGCTTCAGCGCCGCGACGATCTCCTCCGCCGCATAGATGCCCGCGTGCATCGCGTAATGGATTCCCTTCAGCTCGGGGATGTTGACCATCGTCGCCGAGTCGCCGGCGATCACCATCCCGGGAACCGAGAGCGAGCGCGGCATCGCCCAGTAGCCGCCCGAGGGGATCGTCTTCGCGCCCCAGGCCTCGCGCTCGCCGCCCTCGAGGAGCTTGCGCACGAACGGGTGCGTCTTCAGTTGCTGCAGGGCGTCGTGGACCGAGAAGGTGGCGTCGGTGTAGTCGAGGCCGCAGACCATGCCGATGCAGATCTTGTCCTCGCCCATCGGGTAGATGAAGGAGCCGCCGAACTCGTTCCACTTGGCGCGCTTTCGCAGTGGCCAGCCCATCGTGTGGATAACGCGGTCGAGTGGCTTCGTCACCTTCCAGACCTCCTTCACCCCCAGCTCCCAGCGCTGCGGGAGGTGTCCCTGGAGGTCGAAGTAGTCGATCGCGGCGCCGGTCAGGTGGCCGGCGGTGCCCTCGGCGAGGACGGTGGCCTTGGCGACCACGTCGGAGCCGGGCTCGAAGTTCCCCAGCTCGTTGCCCTCGCGGTCTCGGCCCTTGTCGCCGGAGCGGATCCCGCGCACGACGCGGTCGGAGACCAGGAGCTTGGTCGCCGCGGTCTCGCTCAGCAGGTAGACGCCCGCCTCCTCCGCCTTGTCGCCGAGGAAGCGGCTCAGCTTCGCGATCGAGGTGACGTAGTTGCCGTGGTTGCGAAAGTTGGGCGGCATCGGCTTCAGCGGCAGCGCGGAGCGCTTGGTCAGCAGATAGACGGCGTCCTTGGAGACCTCCTGGTAGACGGGCCAGTCGGAGGGGTCGAGGTCGGGGAACAGCTCCCTCATCGCCGACGGGCGCATGTTCGCGCCGGAGAGCGTGTGCGCGCCCGCCGTCCTGCCCTTCTCGATCACCGCCACCGGGACCTCGCCGAGCTGCTCGGCGAGCGCGGGCTCGTCGGAGAGCAGCTGCGTCAACCGGATCGCGCAGGCGAGGCCGGCCGGGCCGCCGCCGACGATCGCCACGCCGACCTCGATCCGCTCGTCGGGGAGATCGGTCGGCGGGCCGACGAACTCCGTCGCCGGATCGACCGGCGGCGGGAACTGTGCTGGGGCGACCGGCGGCATCGGGCGCTAGCCCTTCTTGGCGTTGATGGCCTCGGTCAGCTTCGGCAGGATCTTGTGGAGGTCGCCGACGATTCCGAGGTCGCAGAACTCGAAGATCGGCGCATTCGGGTCCTTGTTGACCGCGAGGATCGCCTCCGAGCTCTGCATGCCCACCTTGTGCTGGATCGCGCCGGAGATGCCGACCGCGAGGTAGAGCTTCGGCGCGACCGTCTTCCCCGTCTGGCCGATCTGGGCCGCGTAGGGATACCAGCCGGCGTCGACGACCGCGCGGGTCGCCGCGACGGCGCCGCCCATCGCCTCGGCCAGCTCCTCGGCCAGCTTGAAGTTGCCCGCCTCGCCGAGACCGCGGCCGCCGCCGACGAGGATGTCCGCGTCCTCGATGTTGACGTCCTCGCCGCGCTGTTCGCCACGGGTGACCATCCGCGCCCTGCCCGACCACTCGGAGAGCTCGACGTCGACGTCGACCACCTCGGCCGAGCCGTCGCCGCCCTCGTTGACGTCGAAGGCGTTGAGGCGCCCGATGATGATCCCGGGCTCGCCGACGTAGCCGACATCGACCACGGCGGAGTCCTGGAGCACCGGCCGCTCGGCGACCAGCTTGCCGTCGGCGACCCTGACCGCGGTCACCTCCATCGTCACCCCCCCGTCGAGCCGGGCGGTGAGCCCGGCGCCGATCTCGAAGCCGAGCAGCCCACCGCCGAACAGGGCGTAGGAGAAGCCCTCGTCGGAGATCACCTTCGCCATCGCATCGACGATCGGCTGGGCGAGGCCCTCCGGCACCGACTTGGCGCGGAAGACCCGCTTGGCGCCGTAGGCGCCAAGCCCCGCTGCCGCTTCGTCGGAGACGTCGCCGACCACCAGCGCGGCGGCCTCGGCCCCGAGCTCGCCGGCCAGCTTGGCCGCCTCGGAGATCGCCCCCTGGGAGTTCTTGTTGAAC
>JBDTSW010000055.1:0-14776 GCA_039930945.1 bacterium | reverse complement strand
CCGGACGCGAAGCGGAGGATGTCGGCGGAGTTACTCCGGAGGATGTCGGCGGAGTCATTCAGGGCGGGCCGCGTGGCTGAACTTCTCGCCATAGGCGTCTCACACAAGACCTCGCCGCTCGACCTGCGCGAGCGGCTGGCGCTGACCGAGGGGCGCGCCGTCGGCGTGCTCGCCGATCTCGTCGACGCCGACCAGATCCAGGAGGCGGCGGCGATCTCGACCTGCAACCGCACCGAGCTCTACCTCTACGCGTCCGACGGCGTCGCCGCCGAGTCGGGGGCGCTCGCGGTCCTCGCCCGCGAGGCCGACATCCGCCCGACCGAGCTGATCGGACACCTCTACTCGCTGCGCGGCCCCGAGGCCGCCGAGCAGCTCTTCCGGGTCACCGCCGGCCTCGACTCGATGATCATCGGTGAGGCCGAGATCCAGGGTCAGGTCAAGCGCGCCTACGAGCTGGCCCTGGTCGAGGGCGCCACCGGGCCGATCCTCAACCGCCTGTTCCGCGGCGCGCTGTCGGCCGGTAAGCGCGCCCGAACCGAGACGGGCATCTCCGAGCGGGCGCTCTCGGTCCCCCAGGTGGCCGTCGAGCTGGCCCAGCGAACGCTCGGCGACCTCTCCAGCCGCCGCGTGCTGATCGTCGGCGCCGGCGAGACCGCCGAGCTCACCGCCCGGGCGCTGGCGTCACGAGGGGTCGAGGCTGTGTTCATCGCCAACCGCCGCTACGACCGGGCGATCGGGCTGGCGCAGCACTTCGGCGGCAGCGCCGTCCGCTTCGATCAGCTGCCCGAGCAGATGATCGAGGCCGACATCGTCGCCGCCTCGACCAGCTCACCGCATCACGTGCTCGAGCGCGAGGGCCTGGCCGAGGTGATGGCCGGCCGCCCCGACCGACCGATGCTGCTCGTCGACTTGGCGGTGCCTCGCGACATCGATCCCTGCTGCCGCGAGCTCGCCGGGGTCACGCTCTACGACATGGACGACCTGCAGTCGCTGGTCGAGCGCAACGCCTCCGGCCGCCAGGCCGAGGCGCGCCGCGCCGAGGGGGTGTTGCGGGCCGAGCTGGCGCGCTTCGCCCGCTGGCTGGACACCCAGGACGTGACGCCGACGATCGCCGCCCTGCGCGCCCGCGGCGACGAGGTGGTCACGCGCGTCCTCGCCGAGAACGAGTCGCGCTGGGAGGGTCTGACCGAGGCCGACCGCGAGCGCCTGCAGGCGATGGCCCGCGCGATCTCCGGCCGGATCCTGCACGAGCCCACCCTGCGCCTGCGCCGCTCGGGCGACGACGACGACACCTACGCCAAGGTCGCGGCCCTGCGCGAGCTCTTCGGCCTCGACCCCGAGAGCGAGCCCCTGGGCAGCGAGGGCGAGGTGCGCCAGCTTCGCCGCCGCGACGAGCGCGGCTGAACGCCCGGCAATGGAGGGCGGCAGCCTGCGACTGGGCACCCGCGGCAGCGCCCTGGCGCTGGCCCAGGCCGGAACGGTCTCCCGCGCGCTCGGGGGCGCCGAGGTGGTCCCGGTCCGCACCTCCGACGCCGATGCCGGCGACAAGGCGCGTTTCGTCCGTGGGGTCGAGCGGGCGATCCTCGACGGCACGGTCGACATCGGCGTCCATTCGGCCAAGGACCTGCCGGGGGAGCTCCCCGACGGCCTCGAGATCGTCGCGGTTCCCGGCCGTGAGGACCCGGCCGACGCTTACCTGGGCGCCGCGGGCTCACTCGCGGACGTCCCCGAGGGCGCTCGGGTGGGCACCGCCAGCCTTCGCCGCCGGGCCCAGCTGGCGGCGCTGCGACCCGATCTCGAGCTGGTCGAGCTTCGCGGCAACGTCGACACGCGCATCGGCAAGCTCGCCGCCGGCGAGTGCGACGGGATCGTCCTCGCCGTCGCCGGGTTGTCGCGGCTGGGCCGTGCCGCCGAGATCGCCTTCGCCTTCGACGTCGAACTGATGACCCCGGCCCCGGGGCAGGGTGCCTTGGCGCTGGAGGTCCGCAAGGGCGACGAGCGCGCCGCCACCGCTGCCGCACACCTGCTCGACCGTGCCTCAGTGATCGAGTTCACCGCCGAGCGCGCCGCGACCGTCGCCCTGGGCGCCGACTGCCACACCCCGGTCGGAGTCCTGGCGCGGGCGTCGGGCGACGAGTTGGGCGTGGACGGCTTCGCGGGGCTCGCCGACGGCAGCGAGTGGGTCCGCGACAGGGTCGAGGGCTCGGCCGACGACGCCGCCGCGCTCGGCGCCGCGCTCGCCGAGCGGATGCTGGCGGCGGGGGCCGCGGACATCCTCAGACATGCCGCCGCCTCCTCCGCTTCGCGTCCGGGGGCGGCGGGTTAGGGCGCCGGTGTCAGGGCGATCTGAAATCGCGCGGCCTGGGATCGCGTACCTGGTCGGAGCTGGGCCCGGGGACCCCGGGCTGATGACCGTGCGCTCGGTCGAGCTGATCTCCTCGGCCGACGTGATCCTGCATGACCGGCTGATCCCCGATGGCGCGCTCTCCCACGCGCGCGACGACGCCGAGCTCGTCTACGTCGGCAAGCGTCCCGGCGAGCAGTCGATGCCGCAGCGCGAGATCGAGGAGCTGATGGTCGCCCGCGCTCGGGCCGGCCGCAGCGTCGTCCGCCTCAAGGGCGGAGATCCCTTCGTCTTCGGCCGCGGAGGCGAGGAGGCGGAGGCTCTGGCCGCCGCCGCCGTGCGCTTCGAGGTCGTCCCCGGCGTCACCGCGGGCATCGCCGCCCCCGCCTACGCGGGGATCCCGGTCACCCATCGCGAGGAGGCCGGCGCGGTCGCCTTCGTCACCGGCCACGAGGACCCGGCCAAGGACGAACCCGCGCTCGACTGGGAGGCGCTGGCGCGCTTTCCCGGAACCCTGGTCCTCTACATGGGTGTGGGCCGCGCCGCCGAGATCTCCCGCAGCCTGATCGACGCCGGACGCGACCCGGCCGAGCCCGCCGCCGCGGTGGAACGGGGGACGCTGCCGGGTCAGCGGACCGTGACCTCGACTCTGGCGGGCCTCGGCGCGGCGATCGCCGACGCCGGTCTGCGGCCGCCCGCGATCCTGCTGGCGGGGCCGGTCGCCGCCCGCCGCGGCCAGATCGCCTGGCTCGAGCGCCGCCCGCTTCACGGGCGTCGCGTCGTCGTCACCCGCGCTCGGGCGCAGGCCAGCGGCACGGCCCGCTCGCTGATCGCCCTCGGTGCCGATGTGATCGAGCTTCCCGCGATCAGGATCGAGCCCCACCTCGACTCCGAGCAGGTGCGCGGCGCCGTCGCCGACCTTCACTCCTATGCGCTGGTCTGCCTGACGAGCCCGAACGGCGTCCGCCTGCTCTTCGAGGCGATGGCGACCCAGGGGCGCGACGCCCGCGCCCTCGCCAACGCTACCGTCGCGGCGATCGGCCCCGGTACCGCCGCGGCGCTCGGCGAGCGTGGCGTGATCGCCGACGTCGTCCCCGAGTCCTTCGTCGCCGAGGCCCTGGTCGAGGCGCTGGCCGGCGTCCCGATCCAGGGAAGGCCGGTGCTGGTCGCCCGCGCCGCGGAGGCGCGGGAGGTGCTCCCCGACGCGCTGCGCGAGCGCGGCGCCGAGGTCGACGTCGTCGCCCTCTATGAGACCGTGGCCGGGGATCCCGACCCCGCGGCGGTCGAGGCCGCGGCGTCGGCCGACTACGTCACCTTCACCTCCTCGTCGACCGTGCGCAATCTGCTCGCCGCGACCGGTGACTCGTTCCCGCGCCGCGCCCGGGTGGTCTCGATCGGCCCCGTGACCAGCGAGACGGCGCGCGAGGCGGGGCTCGAGGTCCACGTCGAGGCGACCCGTCACGACCCGGCCGGCCTGGTCGAGGCGCTCGTCGCCGACGCTGCGCGCCTGACATAGGCTGGGCGCCTTGGCGGCGCGGCCGATCACCTTCCTCTCCGACTCACGCTCACGGTGCCGCCGTCCAGCGTGCCACGGGTCGAGGTGACCCTGCGTCCGGCGTGAGCTTCGGCAGCCCACACCGCCATTGGCGCCGGGTCGACTCGACCAACGATCGCGCCCGCGAGCTGGCGCAGGCCGGCGCGCCCTGCGGCACCGTCGTCACCGCCACCGAGCAGGAGGCCGGCCGGGGTCGCCACGGCCGCCGCTGGAGCGCGCCGGCCGGCTCGGCGCTGCTCTACTCGGCGATCCTGCGCCCGCTGGACGCACGCCACGCGCTGCTGCCGTTGGCGGTGCCGTTGGCGGTCTGCGATGCGATCGAGTCCCTGGGCCCCCGCCGGTGCCGGGTGAAATGGCCCAACGACGTCTGGATCGACGAGCGCAAGGTGTCCGGGGTGCTGATCGAGGCCCGACCGCCCGAGTGGGCGGTGATCGGGGTCGGGATCAACCTGACGATCGACGCCGGCGAGTTCGGTCCAGACCTGCGCTGGCCCGCGACCTCCGTCGGGCACGGGGTCTCTGCCGATGCCGCCCGCGAAGCGCTCGACGGCTCGCTCTCGGAATGGGCCGAGGCCGACCAAGAGCTGGTCCTCGAGGGCTTCGCCGAGCGCGACGCCCTGCGTGACCGCGAGGTCAGCTGGGAGGGTGCGGGATCGGGATCGGGGCGAGCCCGCGGGATCGACGCGGAGGGGAAGCTGGTGGTCGAGGCGGGCGACGAGGTGGTCGTGCTGGGCGCCGGCGAGGTCAGCCTGCGCCCGCCGGGCTGATCGGCCCGCAGCATCGATCCTCGCTAACGCTGACCGCCCCGGCCGTCCGGGCTGCTGTCGGCCTTGCCGTCGCTCTCCGGCTTCAGGCGCTCGCGGCCCCTGCCGCCCCTGCCGCCATTGGCGCCCTTGGCGTTGCCGCGCGAGCGCGACTTGCCGCCACCCTGCTTTCCGCGACGCCTGCGGCGCTTGGAGCCGCCCGACTTGGGGAAGTTGCGCAGCAGCTCGCGGGCGACGGCCGACGGCTTTCGGGCCATGCGCATGCGGGCGCCGCGCAGCACCTCCTCAGCCTCGGGCGTGTGCGCCAGGGCGGCGGCGAGCAGGGCAACCGCGAGCCGGCGGTCCTGTTGGCGCGCGGCGTGCACGATCCGGCGGGCGTTGCGGCCATGAGCGCGGCCCGAGGAGTTGACGAACAGGCCCAGCAGGCGCTTGGTCTCGGGCCAGCGCTGGACCGCGTACTCCTCGTGCAGCTCTCGCGTCTGCTCGGCCAGGCTCCAGACCCAGGCCTGAGCCTGGTCGCGACGGCCGATTCGGCGCTCGGCCAAGGCATGCAGCAGCACCCTGACCCCGGCGCGGCGCTCGTCGCGCGGCCAGGTGGCCACCACCTCGCCGGCGTCGTCGAACGCATCGGCGTCGCGCAGCACGGCGATCTCGCCCAGCGCCTTCAGCCGCAGCTGGTGATTGCGGTTGCGCTGCACGCAGGTCAGCAGGAAGCGCTTGCGCAGCTCCTGCGACTGGTCGTGCTGGATCATCGCCTTCGCCCGGCGCCAGTTGTTGGGGGTGACGCGAGCGCCCGCGAGCGCGGCCCAGGCGTGCTGCTCGGAGAAGTTCAGATGCTCGACGGCGATCCGCCAGAGCTCACGCTCGAGGATCGACAGGCGCCGCTCGGGATCAGCCGAGACGGGCAGAACTCGCCGCTCGACGCGCACCCGACGCCCGCGCCCGCGGCGCACGGGCCCGACGACGATCGCGCCGCCGCGGTAGACGTCGCGGTCGAGCAGCGAGTGCAGGGTGACGATGGTCTCGTCCGAGGTCGTCGCCGGATGGACCAGGTCGATCACCAGGCCGGCCTCCTTGCCGGGCGCCCGGCGGGTGACGCGGCCGACCCGCTGCTGGTAGACGCGACGCGACGCGGTTGGCGCCAGGTGCATGCAGATGGTCGCCCGCGGCGAGTTCCATCCCTCGGCCAGCAGCATCGCGTTGCAGAGCACGTCGACCTCGCCGCGTTCGAACGCCGCGAGGATCTCGGCGAGGTCTCGCTTCGGAGTCTCGCCGGAGACCGCGCGGGCGTTGATCCCGGCCGCCTGGAACGCGGCGGCCACGTTCTTGGCGTGCTGGACCCCGGCGGTGTAGACCACTCCGGGGACCCGGCGGAAGCGCGACTGATAGAGGTCGGCGATGGCGAGGTTGAACGGCTCCTGGTCGAGGAGCTTGGCGAGCTCCTCCTGGTCGAAGTCCTGATCGACCTCGCCGCGGCGAAGTGGGACCTTGGCGATCGTTCGCACCCCGGGCCCGGGTGGGATACGCAGGCACCGCAGGGGCGAGATCACGCCGCGCCGGGCCGCCTGCGCGAGGTCGAAGCGCGAGGTCTGGGTGGGGAAGAGGTCAGCGACGTGACGCGCGATCAGCGCCCCGGTTGCGGTCATGCCGATGAACACCGGGCCGGGCCACTCGCGGATGCAGGCGCTGGTCTTCTCGCCCAGCGCCGTGTGGGCCTCGTCGCAGATCACGATCCCGTAGGCGTCGGAGATCCGCTTGGAGTTGCGCACGAACCACTGGTAGGTCTCGACCGTGACCGGCCCAGAGGGGTGATCGGAGTCGTCTAGCAGGGGAGGCGAGAGCCGCTCGGAGTAGCCGCGGGTCGAGATCTCGCCGATGAACTGGTCGACGAGATTTCGCCGGTGGGTGAGGATCAGCACGCCGCCTGTCCGCGAGGCCTCGATGAAGCCGACGGCGGCGACCGTCTTGCCGGCGCCGGTGGCATGCTCGAACCAGAAGCGCCGATCGGCGCCGGGGTCCTCCGGCACCTCCTCGACGATCTCGGCTTCGGCCTCAGCGTCGGCCTCGTCCCAGTCCCGGGGTTCCTCGTCGGGTGAGAGCTCGTCGTCCTCGGGCGCGAGCTCCTCGTCCTCCTCCGCCTCGTCCTCGATCAGGTCGTCGTCGAGATCGAGGTCCTCGACGCCTAGCTCATCGTCATCGTCGTCCTCATCCTCGCCCTCGTAGGTGCCGGGTCCCTCGTCGGCAGCCTCGGGCTCGGCTGCGGGCGCGAGCGGCGACCCGTTGTCGCCCGAAGGCTCCTCGAGTAGCGCCGGCTCGGGGCCCGGCGCTCCGTCGCCATGCCCGTTCGCGCGGGCCTCCCCGTTGGCCTCGAGCTCGGCGACGAGGGCGGCGAGGGTGCCGGAGAGAGCGTCCACCTGATGCTCGGACAGCTCGGCGCCATCCTTGAGGTGCGCCACGTCCTCCGACAGCAGGCGCTCGAGGCCGAGCATCAGCGAGTACTCGCGCCGCCACTCGGTGGAGGGGTGCTCGGCGCCGGCGTCGAGCTCGGCGAGGGCGGCGTCGGCGGCTCGACGGCGGGCGCTGCCGGGCGCCAGCACGCTCAGGTCCTCGCCCTCGAGCAGGATGGGCTCGCGCGTGAACGCACGGGCCCGCTCGAGATCGGCGGTGCTGAGCAACGCCTTGGCCGCGGTAGCGGCGACATCGGTGGCTTTGGTCATGGCAAGGGGTCGATCGGCTCGACGCCGCTGATCCGAAACGGGGGCGAGGAGCGCAGTAACCTCGATGGAGGTAAACGCCGGGCGGTGATCTTTCCCCTCAGCCCGACCGGCGGTATCTCCGGGGTTCCGACAACGGAACCGACCTGAAAAGTACCAGCATCAGCCACGGATGACCCTGAAGCTCGCCATCTCCGCAACCGTTGCGGCGCTCGCGCTGGCGGTCTCCAGCTGCGGTGGCGGAGACGATGTCGGCAACCCGGACTCCGAGTTTTCGGTCTCCGACGCGACCGCCCCGCTCGACGCAGCGCCCCCTCAACTGCAGGCCATCCGCGAGCAGGGCAACCAACTGCTCGACGGCGGCACCCGGGCCTTCGGGGCGCGGCTCGACGACCTTCGCGGGACGCCGGTGGTGGTCAACAAGTGGGCGTCGTGGTGCGGCCCCTGCCGGGCCGAGTTCCCCCACTTCCAGTCGGTGGCGGATGAGATCGGCGGCGAGGTCGCCTTCCTCGGCGTCGACTCCAACGACTCCGCCGATGCCGCCGAAACCTTCCTCTCCCGGCTGCCGCTCCCGTATCCCAGCTACCTCGACCCGGATCAGGAGATCAACAAGCAGTTCCTCGACTCGGCGGTCGCGTTTCCGGCCACGGGCTTCTTCAGGGCCTCGGGCGAGCTCGCCTACGTCAAGCTCGGCCAGTACGAATCCGCCGAGGCCCTCGCCGCGGACATCGAGCGCTACGCCCGGTAGCGGATAATCGGGGCCGGAATGATCGCTAGGGCTTCAAGGTTGGCAGTGTCGGCGCTGGCGATTACGGCGGGCGCGCTGGCCCTGGTCGTGGGCGCGCCGGCCCAGGGGACCAAGACCGCGTGGTCGGTGGAGCTGCAGAGCTCGATCAACCCGGCCACGGCGCAGTGGATCACGAGCGCTCTGGGCGACGCTGCCGA
This sequence comes from bacterium, assembly GCA_039930945.1. Classification (GTDB taxonomy): domain Bacteria; phylum Actinomycetota; class Thermoleophilia; order Solirubrobacterales; family 70-9; genus JBDTSW01. The sequence continues at coordinate 6,454 of JBDTSW010000055.1, read as the reverse complement.
GGAGGACGTCGAGCTGGTGATCATCCGCCTCGACACCCCCGGCGGGCTCGACGAATCGATGCGGGAGATGATCCGCGAGATCATCGCCGCGCCGATGCCGGTGGTCGTCTACGTCTCGCCCGACGGTGCTCGGGCGGCCTCGGCGGGCCTGTTCATCACCGAGGCGGCCGACGTCGCCACGATGGCTCCGCAGACCAACATCGGCTCCGCTTCGCCCGTCTCGGTCACCGGCGACGACGTCGGGGAGGTGCTGGGCCGCAAGATCGAAAACGACGCTGCCGCCTACGCCCGCGCGCTCGCAAAGGCACACGGCCGCAATGCCGAGCTCGCCGAGCTGATGGTCACCGAGGCCGAGAACGTCACCGCGACCGAGGCGCTCGACGCGGGCCTGGTCGATCTGATCGCGACCGGCGAGGACGATCTGCTCGCCCAGCTCGACGGCTTCGAGGTCCAGGGGCCGAAGGCACAGACCCTCGATACCGAGGGGATCGCGATCGAAGCCCGCGACATGCCCCTCCAGTACGACCTGCTCGACGTGATCGTCAACCCGACGGTCGCCTACCTGCTGTTGCTGGTCGGCCTGGTGGGGATCGCGATCGAGATCTTCAGCCCCGGGCTGATCGTGCCGGGGGCGCTGGGCACGGTCTGCTTCCTGCTTGGCGCCTACGGCAGTTCCCAGCTTCCGGTGACCCTGGCGGGGGTGGCGCTGTTGGTGGTCGGAGTGGCGATGATCATCGCCGAGGCCCACATCGCCGCGGGCGGGGTGCTCGGCGCCGCGGGGGTGGTCGCGGTCGCCGTCTCCGGGTTGTTGCTCTATGACACCGAGTCCGAGGCCTTCGGGATCTCGGCGCCGGTGGCGATCGCCGCCGGCCTGTTCGCGGGCGGCCTGCTCGCGTTCGCGGCGAAGAAGGTCATCGAGGCCCGCCGCAACCCGGTGCGGACCGGCTGGGAGGAGCTGATCGGCGCCGCCGGCGAGGTCCGCCAGGGACTGGGGCCGGTCGGGCAGGTCTTCGTCGAGGGGGCCCTGTGGCGGGCCGAGCCCGTCGACGGGATCGAGCAGCTGCCTGCTGGCGCTAGAGTCCGGGTTGAGTCGGTGGATGGCCTCACCCTTCGGGTCCGGCCGGTCGAACAGGAAGGAGCGTCATAGATGAGTGTGGGCGTAGCGATCGTCGCGGTGGTGGCGATCCTGGTTCTGATCCTGGTCGCCTCGGCGGTGCGGATCCTTCGCGAGTACGAGCGCGGGGTGATGTTTCGCCTCGGGCGGCTGATCGCGCCGAAGGGCCCCGGCCTGATCCTCATGATCCCGATCGTCGACCAAATGGTCCGGGTGGACCTGCGAACGGTGACCCTGAACGTCCCTCCGCAGGAGGTGATCACCAAGGACAACGTCACCGTCCGCGTCAACGCCGTCGTCTACTTTCGAGTGATCGACGCGAACCGCGCCGTCACCGAGATCGAGAACTTTCTCCTCGCCACCTCGCAGATCGCCCAGACCACCCTGCGCTCCGTGCTGGGCAAGGCCGAGCTGGACTCGCTGCTGGCCGAGCGCGAGCGGCTCAACCTCGAGCTGCAGCAGATCATCGACGAGCAGACCGAGCCCTGGGGGATCAAGGTCTCGACGGTCGAGGTCAAGGACGTCGAGCTTCCCCAGCAGATGCAGCGGGCGATCGCCCGCCAGGCCGAGGCCGAGCGTGAGCGCCGCGCCAAGGTGATCGCCGCCGACGGCGAGTTTCAGGCCTCCGAGAAGCTCTCGCAGGCGGCCGAGATCATCGGCAAGAACCCGGCCACCCTGCAGCTGCGCTATCTGCAGACACTGCTGGAGATGGGCAACGAGGCGACGACGATCGTCTTCCCGCTGCCGCTCGACATCCTCAAGGCGTTCGTGCCTCATGACGGCTCTGGCTCCGGCTCGGGCTAGCGACGAAGTCGCGGACACTGAGTGCTGACCTGCCGGGTCAGACTTGAGCTCTAGCCCGGCGACACCGGACGAATCCGAGCAAGCTCGGATCACCGGTCGCCTTCGGCTCCCTGAGAGGATGTCGCCGGAGGTGCGGATAGACCAGCTGACGGGGCTGCGGGCGATCCTCGCCCCGGGCCGCGCCGAGCGCCCGGACGCCTTCGAGCCGACCTCCCCGCGCCGGCGGCCGGACGCCGCCCAGACCTGCCCGTTCTGCGAGGGACGCGAGGATCGCACCCCGCCCGAACTGTGGGCCGACCGCTCGGGCGGCGGCGAGCCCGACTCGCCGGGATGGACGGCCAGGGCGGTCCCGAACCTCTACCCGGTGCTGGCAGGGGAGGGGACCGCGGCGACTTCTCCCCCGGAGACCGGCCTCGCCAGCTCGGTCGATCCGCTCGCCGCCGGCCGCCGCGGCGCCGAGCCCAGCCTGTTCGCCTCCCAGCCGGCCGCCGGCGCCCACGAGGTGATCGTCAACTGCCCCGAGCACCTGACGCGAGTCTCGGAGTTGGCGCCCGGGCGCCTGGCGACGGCGGTCGCCGCCTGGCGCGAGCGGATGCGCGCCCACCCCGACGCTGGCTATGTGCACCTGATCGTCAACGAGGGCCCCGGCGCGGGCGCCTCGATCGAGCACGCCCACGCCCAGCTCTATGCGCTTCGCTTCGTCCCCGCCGAGATCGCCCGCGAGCGCGAGCGCGCCGCCGCCTACCACGAGCGCACGATGGGCTCCCATCTGCTCGCCGACGTCGCCACCGAGGAGGTTCGCCGCCGCGAGCGGCTGGTCGCGGTCGACGACGACTCCCTGCTCGTCGCCCCATGGGCCTCGCGTTCGCCCTTCGAGCTGCGGCTGATCCCCCGTCGTCCGGCGCCCTCGTTCGAGCACGACGGCGAGGTGGGCACGGCGATGATCGCGACCGCGATGCGGGCCTTGGCCGCGACCTTCGGCGAGCTGCCTCAGCTCAACCTCTGGGTGCGGACCGCGCCCCGCGGGGCCGAGGAGTTCTGCTGGCATATCGACCTGCTGCCGCGGCTGAGGGTGCGCGCCTCCTTCGAGCTCGGCACTGGAGTCGAGATCAACGTCTACCCGCCCGAGCGGGCCGCGTCGGATCTGCGGGCCGCGCTCTCGGGCTAGGCTCGCCTCGTGTCCGACTGGTTCGTCGTCAACCTCGCCGAGGCGCAGGCGTTCCGCCACGCCGACTTCGGCTCGGGCGTCATCTTCGAGGGGGCCGACGGCGGCTTCGAGCAGCTCGGGGTCAACGTCCGCTGGCTGGAGCCGGGCCAGCCGGCCTCGATGTACCACGCCGAGGCCGCGCAGGAGGCCTACCTCGTGCTGCACGGCGAGGCCACGCTGATCGTCGACGACACCGAGCGAGCGCTTCGGGCCTGGGACTTCGTCCACCTGCCGCCGGGGACGGCTCACGTGCTGGTTGGTGCCGGGGAGGGGCCCTGCGCGGTGCTGATGGTCGGTGCCCGCCTCGGCGAAGAGCAGGGATTGCGCTTCCCCGTGAGTATGGCTGCGGCGCGCTACGGCGCCTCGGTCGAGGCCGAGACCACGGATCGGGCCGAGGCCTACGCAGGCAAGCCCTCGGGCTTCGAGCCCCGCCAGCCCTTCTGGCCGCCCAGCGAGTGAGCCGGGAAGCGATGGGGGAAGCCGCGCTCCGCGCCACCGAGAGCGGCAAGGTCGCGGCGTCGGACGGCTGGTTCGTCGTCAACCTCGCCGATGCCGCCGGCGCGCGCACTCCCGACCTCGGCGCCTTCATCCCCCTCGAGTCCGACGAGATCGAGTTTCCCCAGTTCGGGATCAACGTCCACTTGCTGAACCCAGGCGAGCCGAACGGCATGTACCACTCCGAGCAGGCGCAGGAAGCGTTCCTCGTGCTCCACGGCGAGTGCCTGCTCCTCGTCGAGGAGCAGGAGCGGCCCCTGCGCCAATGGGACTTCTTTCACTGCCCGCCCGGGGTCGACCACATCATCGTTGGCGCCGGCGCCGGCCCCTGCGCGATCCTGATGGTCGGCAGGCGCGGGCCGGAGTTCGACTCGGTCCACTATCCGGTCAGCGCCCTGGCCGCTCGGCATGGCGCCTCGGTGCCCGCGGCCACCGATGACCCGAAGCGGGCCTATGCGCACGTCGATCGCGAGGAGACCCCCGCGCTCCTCGGCTGGCCGCCGCAGGGCCGGCCCGCGCCCTCGCCCCGATAGCCTGCTCCGTTCGTGCCACCCACCGGTCGCCCGTATCCCCGCTTCATCGCCGACGCTCCACAGGAGAAGCGTCCGTACGGCCGCTTCTCCGAGCGCCTCGCGGCCGACTTCGCCGCCGCCTGCGAGGCGCTCACAGGCGAGGCCGGCCAGCGGCTCGACCCCGAGACGCTGCGCTGGTATCCGGAGCGCGGCTGGGGCGGGCGTGTCTACGTGCCCGTGACCGCACGGGGCACGGTCACCGAGGGCGACAACGGCGAGTCGCCGGCCGAGGATGCCGACCGGGTCGAGTTCTTCGGGCACGTCTCCTTCTCCCGCCCCGACGACTCCGAGGAGCCGGCGGATCTGCGCACGAATGCAGATTTCACCGATGTCACCGCCGACGACAACCCCGACTGGCGGATCGACCTCAACGACGACGTGATCGGCACCTGGCGCGGCGACGGAGGCCGCGGCGGCGACGTCACGCTCATCTGGGGGCTACCCCTGGTGCGGGGTGCGGTCGCGGCCACCGCCGAGCTCGACGAGCAGGTCCTCGACCAGGCCGCGATCAACGACGGCCGCTTCACCCTGGTCGCCGTCGACGCCGTCCACGGCTTCGGCGACGACCACTTCCTGGAGATCCATCTCTGGGACAGCCGGGTCACCAAGCTGGCGCGCGAGAGCCTCTACGACGACGCCGAGTAGGCGCGTCCGCTCCCGGCTCTCGGCTGCGGGCGGGCACGGGCCCCTGCGCTACGGTGTCTGTACCTCGCGACAAGCGAGGGCTGAAACGAAGGAGCAAGATGAGTGAGATCACCGAAGACCAGGTAGTCAGCGCAGCGAAGGACCTCGGACAGGACGACTTCACCCGCGCCGACCTGGCCGGCCAGCTCAAGGTCGAGCGCAAGCAGCTCAAGCAGGGCTTCAAGGCCGCCCGCCAGGCGGGAAGCCTGGAGAAGGTCGGCGACGACAAGGACGGCACCGGCCGCTTCCGCCTGACCGCCTCCTAACCCACCCCAACGCGGGTAGGAAGAAGTATCGTCGCACCTGCACTGACAGCAGCGAGCAGGAGGGAAGCGATGGGAGCAGCCGAAAACGCTGCGGTAGTACGGCGCGGTTACGAGGCCTTCAACGCGGCCGACATGGAGACGCTCACCGAACTCTTCGACGAGAACGGCTCGTGGCACACGCCGGGGCGAAGCTCACTGGCCGGCGACCACGAGGGCCGCGAGGCGAGCTTTGCCCAATTCGGCCGGTATGGCGGGGAGACCGGAGGGAGCTTCCGGGCGGAATTGCGGCACCTGCTTGCAGATGATGACGGCCGCGTGGTCGGCATTCATCACAACAGCGGGGAGCGAGACGGCAAGCGCCTGGATGTTGACTGCTGCATCGTCTTCCAGGTCGAGGACGGCCGGATCACTGACGGTCGGGAGCACTTCTACGACCTCCACGCTTGGGACGAGTTCTGGTCGTAGTCCCGCCGGCGCGAGCCCCGGCGGGTTGCGGGGCGGTTCGCGGCTGGACGAGGGGCGCAGCGGATTCCGAACGCAGGCTGTCCGAGTAGCGGCTCGGAAGCGAACAAGAGCATTTTGGGCGCCGCGCCCAGGGTCCCTCTGACGGCATCTTCACCGATCGTTTCCGAGGCCGAGTTCGCAGCGGCAACCGCGCCGGACGCGGGTAGCCCCGAAACGGCGTGCCAGAGCCGTAATCTGGCATCTGGCCCCGATAGCTCAGCTGGATAGAGCGACTCCCTCCTAAGGAGTAGGTCGCAGGTTCGAATCCTGCTCGGGGCGCTCGACGCGCGGCTGCTACCGGTAGTGTTGTCGCATGAGAAGTGTCCATGGCTCGGTTCGTGTTTCGGTTGTGCTCGGCGTGCTCGCTTTGGTCGGTGCCGGTTTGGTCATTGGGCTGCTGGTCGCTGGCGACGACGAGCACACCGCCACCGAGAGCCTTTCCGCAGACAGCATCGGGGATCCGACTCAGGGAAGGGAATTGTTCGTCAGCCAGGGCTGCTCGATGTGCCATCAGTTCGAGGGTCGGGGTGGCGAGGACGCGCCGCCGCTCGACTTCATGACCGGGAACCTGGCCGCCGCCGATATCGCCTTGATGACCGGCAGGATCTGGAATCACACGCCGGCGATGACGGCTGCGTTCAAGGAGGAGGGGATCCCGTTTCCGACCTTTCAGGGCGACGACATGCCGGACCTGATCGCGTACCTGCATGGTGGCGGGCCTCCGCCCGACGTCCCCTAGGTGTAAGTAACGAGCCCGTTGTTCATCCGGGCCTCCTTGGAGGCTGGGGGTGTCTACCCACCCAGCTCC
>JBDTSW010000054.1:0-14996 GCA_039930945.1 bacterium | reverse complement strand
TCGGCGACGAGCTGGTCGAGATCGAGACCGACAAGGCGAACATGGTCTACGAGGCCGACTCGGCCGGGACGCTGACCGAGATCGTCGCCCAGGAGGGCGACACGCTGCCGATCGGAGAGGTGATCGCCCGGGTCGGGGAGGCCGGCGAGGCGCCCAGCGCAAACGGGGTGGCCGCGGCAGGGCCGGCCGACAAGCGTGACGATCGGGCTGCGGACGGCCCCGTGACCCCACCCCGCCCCGCCGAGTCGAGATCGCCTGCCGAGCCCGCGCCCGCTCCCCGACCGAGGGCGAAGGCGAGCCCGCTGGCGCGGCGGATCGCCGAGGAGCGGGGCCTGGATCTGGGCTCGCTCAGCGGCTCGGGGCCCGGCGGGCGGATCGTCAAGGCCGACGTCGAGCGCGCGGGCGCCGGCGCCAAGGCATCGACGCCCGCGCCTGCTGCGCCCGCGGCGCCCGTCGGGCGGCCCGAGCCCTTGGAGACCGCCAAGGGCGTCGTCGAGACGATCGAGCTGACGAAGCTGCAGCAGACGATCTCCCGGAGGATGGCCGAGTCCAAGGCCACGGCCCCCCACTTCTACCTGCAGGCGAAAATCGACATGACCCGTGCGGTGGGCGGGCGGGCCGCGATCAAGGCCGCCGCCGCGCAGGGCGACGTCGTCCCCTCCTTCAACGACATGGTGGTCAAGGCCTGCGCGATCGCCCTGCGCGAGCGGCCCCGCGCCAACGGCGCCTACCGCGACGGCCGTCTCGAGCTCTACTCCCGCGTCAACGTGGGGGTGGCGGTGGCCGCGCGGGACGCCCTCGTGGTCCCGACCGTGTTTGACGCCGACCTCAAGGGCCTGCGCCGGATCGCGACCGAGACCCGGGCACTGGCGGCCCGGGTCCGGGACGCGACGATCACCCCGCCGGAGCTCTCCGGGGGCACCTTCACGGTCTCCAACCTCGGCATGTACGGGATCTCGAACTTCCATGCGGTGATCAACACGCCGCAGGCCGCGATCCTCGCGGTCGGGGCGATCACCGAGACGCCCGTCGCCTCGAAGGGAGAGATCTCCACCGCCATGCTGATGGGCGTGACCCTGGCCTGTGACCACCGCATCCTCTACGGCGCCGAAGCCGCCGAGTTCCTCGGGCGGGTGCGTGCGCTTCTGGAGGAGCCCGTGGGGCTGGCGCTGTAGGGACTCCTCTCGGGACGGCCCGGGACGGGACGCCTCCAGCGTGAGAAACTGCGGCGATGGCAGCCGAGGTCTGGGTCATTCGCAGCGGCCAGGTCCCCTACTCCGAGGCGCGGCAGGCGCAGAAGGAGCTGGAGAGCGCGCGTCACGCGGGCGAGGTCCCCGACGTGTTGCTGTTGCTCGAGCACCCTCCCGTCTACACGAAGGGCCGGCGCTCCACCCCTGACGAGCTGCCGATGGGCGAGGACTGGTACCGGATGCAGGGCATCGAGGTCACCGAGACCGACCGCGGCGGACGGGTGACCTACCACGGCCCGGGCCAGCTCGTCGGCTATCCGATCATCGACCTCGAGCCCTACGGCCACGATGTGCACGACTACATCAGGCGGATGGAGCGGGTGATGATCTCCGCCCTGGGCGACCACGGCGTCGAGGCCGCGACCGTGGACGGGCTCACCGGCGTCTGGGTCGGGGAGCGAAAGGTGGGCTCGATCGGGGTCCACGTCAACCGCGCGATCACCACCCACGGCTTCGCGATCAACGTCAACAACGACCTGCAGCCGTTCGAGTGGATCGTGCCCTGCGGGATCGAGGCCTGCCGGATGACGTCGCTGACGCGCGAGCATCGCGCCGAGCAGGACCTGGACGCGTTCGCGACCACGATCCGCGACCGCTTCGGCGAGGTCTACGAGCGTCAGCCGGTCGAGGTCGAGGTCGCGCGGTTGAACGAGTTGGTGGACGGGGTCGGCAGCCTCGTGGGCGAGGCGCCGGCACCGGTACCGTAGGAGCGGATGACCGGGACCGACGGCAACGGCGCCGCCTCCTCGACCGAGGTGACGAAGCGCGTTCACGTGACCCGCTCGCGCGCCAACCCGGGCGGCGGCCAGATTGCCGACGGGCTGCCGTTCGGCCAGCGCAAGCCCCCCTGGCTCAAGGTCCCGGCCCCCGGCGGGCCCAACTACCGCCGGCTGAAGTCGACGATCCAGGCCGACAACCTGCACACCGTCTGCGAGGAGGCGAACTGCCCCAACGTCGGCGAGTGCTGGGAGCGGGGCACCGCGACCTTCATGATTCTGGGCGACGTCTGCACTCGCCGCTGCGGCTTTTGCAACGTGCAGACCGGAAAGCCGACCTGGAACGACCCCCTGGAGCCGCTTCGGGTCGCCAACCAGGTCAAGCGCATGGGTCTGCGCCACGCGGTGGTCACCTCGGTCGACCGCGACGATCTGCCCGATTACGGCGCCTCGGCCTTCGTCGGCGTGATCCGCTCGATCCGGATGATCGCGCCGCAATGCAAGGTCGAGGTCCTGACCCCCGACTTCCGCGGCCAGGAGATGCCGCTGGCGCGGGTAATCGCCGAGCGCCCCGATGTCTTCAACCACAACGTCGAGACCGTTCCCCGCCTTTACCCCAAGGCGAGGCGGGGGTCGGACTTCATCCGCTCGGCCCGCGTCTTGCGAATGGGAAAGCAGATGGGCGGCGACGAGGTGACAACCAAGTCGGGCCTGATGGTCGGGCTTGGCGAGCGCTTCGAGGAGATGGTCGAGGCCTTCGGCGTCCTCCGCGACCACGAGGTCGAGATCCTCACCGTCGGCCAGTACCTGCGCCCGAGCGAGAAGCACCTGCCCGTCGTCCGCTACTGGCATCCGGAGGAATTCGACGCCCTCCGCGACGCCGCCCTGGAGATGGGCTTCGCCTCGGTCGCCTCGGGCCCGCTCGTTCGCAGCTCCTACCACGCCGACGAGTCGGCCCGCGAGGCCGAGGAAGGCCGCGCTGCCGCCCTCGCCTGACGAGCACGACGCCCGGCAGGACGCCCCCGACTACTAGCCCCGGAGCAAGGCGCGGCCTGAATAGGCTTCCGCGCGCTTGATCCCGCTCAAGGACAACATCCCGACCTCGCGGTTCCCGATCCTCACCGTGGTGTTGATCGCGGTCAACGTCGCCTTCTTCGCCTGGCAGCTGAGCTTCTCCGGCGACGGCTACTCGAGCCCGCAGATGCGCGAGCTGGGCGTGACCGAGCGCGACCTCAACGCGCTCGAGTTCGGGGCCATCCCCTACCGCGTGCTCCATCCCGGCGAGGACTGCGCCGTCGGCGCGGTGCCTCGCGAGGGCAAGCGCCCCAAGGTCGACATCGTCTGCGAGGGCCAGGACACCTACGGCGAGGCCGAGGATCTCGAGGCCGAGGGAGCCGCCCCGCTGGTGCCGATCGACAGCCCGCCGTGGTGGGTGACCGTCCTCACCTCGCTGTTCATGCACGCCGGGATCCTGCACCTCGCCGGCAACATGCTCTTCCTCTGGGTCTTCGGCAACAACATCGAGGACTCGATGGGCCGGCCCCGGTTCCTGGCCTTCTATCTATTGGCCGGGATCGTCGCCGTCTACGCGCAGTCGCTGCTCGCGCCGCAGTCGACGATCCCGACGATCGGTGCCAGCGGTGCCGTCTCCGGGGTGCTGGGGGGCTACATACTGCTGCACCCGCGAGCGCGGGTGCTGACGATGGTGATCATCGTCTTCTTCGTCACCTTCATCGAGATCCCGGCGCTGATCATGCTCGGGATCTGGTTCGCCCTGCAGGCGATTCCGGCCTTCGGCCAGCTCGGAATCTCCGACCTGGTTGGTGCCGGCGGTGGAATCGCCTACCTTGCCCATGTCGGCGGATTCCTGTTCGGGTTGGCGACGATCAAGCTGTTCGCCGACCGCCACAGAAGCGGAGCGTCCACCACCTCGCCCGCGTACTGAGACTGAGATGAGCCCACCGACCAGACCACTCCGAGGCGCCCGATGAGCGCCGGCGTTCGCGCCGCCATCCTCGCAGCGGGCATCGCCTTCTGCATCCTCTTCGCGGGCATCTCGGTGGTCGCGATCTTCGAGGCGATCACCGCGACCGGGGTCATCCTCGGGATCGTCTCGCTGGCGATCGCCGGGATGATCATGCTCGGCCTGATCGGGGCGATCCGAAACCCCCCCCGCCGCTGACCGCCCCGCCGTTAGCGGGGCGGGTCAGCCCGGGTGGGGTGCCCGCAGGCCCAGGCGCCGGCGTATCGTGCCTCTGGCGCTACTTGGACGACTTGATCGTCTTGCTGTTGTCTGCGTCGCACTGATCGGTCTTCTTCGCCCGGGCATAGACCTTGCCCTTGGTGCCGGTGTTGCCCGTGTCCCACCTGTACTTGCCGCCCGACAGGGAGGCGGTGTCGCTGTGGATCTTCTCGTCCTTGCTGGGCTTCTGGTCGTGCCCCTTCTGCTTGTAGAGCGTCACCTTGCGCCCCTTGGCGCAGACCTTCTGCTTCTCGCTCTTGACGACGCCGTGGAAGTCGCCGGGCGCCGCCTCCTTGATGTTCACATGCGTGTCGTAGCCGCCACCCGCGGTGGCGATCCCCGGGAGGGCGACCGCGCCGATGAAAGCGACGACGAGCGCCGCCGGGACCAACTTGAACCTCATGAGTCTCCTCCTCTGCCTTTTACGCCCGCCACCGTACCACCGCTACGGCCGAGCGCCCGCAGTGACCGCAGTGGAGCCAGCCGGGCTCGAACCGGCGACCTCCGGCTTGCAAAGCCGGCGCTCTCCCAACTGAGCTATGGCCCCAGATGCCCGATTGTAGGCCCGGCCGGGCTGTGAGAGGATGACCGCCCCCGAGGCAGCGGGACCCGATCGTGGAGGAGACCGATGGCTGATACGGATACCGCGGTGCGCCACGCGGCCGAGGTCTCCAACCTCGAGATCGTTCGCCACTACTTCGACAAGGCCGCCGAGCAAATGGGCCTGGCCGACGACCTGCGGGTGGTCTTCTGGACCCCCTACCGCGAGGTCACGGTGCAGATCCCGGTGAAGCTCGCAGACGGCAGGGTCCACGTCTTCTCCGGCTATCGCATCCAGCACAACGGCGCCCGCGGCCCCTACAAGGGCGGCATCCGCTACCACCCCGAGGTCGACGTCGACGAGGTCCGCGCCCTGGCCTCGCTGATGACCTGGAAGACGGCCGTCGCCGGCGTCCCCTTCGGCGGCGCGAAGGGAGGCGTCAACTGCCCCGCGGACAAGCTCGAGCGCTCGGAGCTGCAGGCCATCACCCGCTCGTTCATGGACAAGATCGAGAAGGTGCTGGGCCCGACGCGCGACATCCCCGCTCCCGACGTCGGCACCAACGCCCAGGTGATGGCCTGGATGATGGACCAGTACGGCAAGCTGCACGGCCACACCCCGGCGATCTGCACCGGCAAGCCGCTGGAGCTAGAGGGGTCGCTGGGCCGCGAGGCGGCCACCGGCCGCGGCTGTGTCTACATGTTCCGCGAGGCCGCGCCCCACCTCGGGCTGAGCCCGGCCGACAGCACCTTCGCCGTCCAGGGCTACGGCAACGTCGGCTCCTGGGCGGCGCGGATCATGCAGCAGCTCGGGGCGAAGATGGTCGCCGTCTCGGATGCCAACGGCGCGATTCGCTCCGACGCGGGCATCGACGCCAACGCCCTGCACGGCCACATCGCCGCCGGGGGGCTGATCACCGAGTTCGAGGGCTCCGAGGCGATCGACCGCGACGACCTGGTCGCGGTCCCCTGCGACGTCTTCATCCCGGCGGCGCTCGGGGGCATGATCCACGAGGCCAACGCCGATCGGATGCAGTGCAAGGTGATCGTCGAGGGTGCCAACAGCCCGACCACACCCGTGGCCGACGAGATCCTGCGCGGCAAGGACGTCTACACGATCCCCGACGTGATGGCCAACGCCGGAGGCGTCGTCGCCTCCTACTTCGAATGGGTCCAGAACCTCCAGCACCTTCGCTGGGACGAGCGCGAGGTCAACGACCGGCTCGGCACGATCATGCGTCGCGCCTACCGAGAGGTCTCGGCCCGCTCCAAGGAGGAGGGCCTGGACCTGCGCCAGGCCGCCTACCTCGTCGGCATCGAGCGGGTGGTCGAGGCGGCCAGGATCCGCGGCTACATCTAGGGCCTGGCGGCCGGCCGGCGCCGGGCGGCGCCCTGATCAGTCGAAGTCGAAGTCCTTGGGCTCGCCCTGCTCGAACCAGAGCTCGTCGTCTTCGGGCTGGTCGCGGAGGAACTCGGGCGTCTCCTCGAGCACGTCGCCACCGTCGGGGTCGCCCTCCAGGGTCTCCTCCGAGCCGGTGGCCGGAGCCTCGGGCGGCAGGTCCTCCTCGCCCGTGATCGGTCCCTCCGGCAGGGGCTCCTCGTCGGTGGGCGGCGATTCCTCGATGGCCGGCGAGGAGGCCTCGTCCTCGGCCAGCTCCTCCTCCATCGGGTGCTCGACCGTCTCCACCGAGGTGATCGGGTGCTCCTCGGAGGCCGGCGGCTCATCGGCCGGCTCCTCCTCCTCCAGCTCGTCGTCGGCGGAGTCCTCGAGCTCGTCCTCCTCGACGGCCGCGTGGTCGTAGAACTCGGCGGATTCCTCTGTCGATTCCTCGACCGGCTCCTGCTCGGGGACGGGCTCAGCAGCCTCGGGCTCGGGCTGCGGTGGGGCTGCGGCGGCGGGCTCGGCGACGGAGGGCGGCGGCGGCACCGCGGCGGCGGGCTGCTCAGCAGGCTCGGCGACCTCGACGGCGGGCAGCTCGGAGGCCGCCGGCTCGGGCTCTGCAGCCTTGTCGTCCCCTTCCGCCGGCACGACGGAGTGCTCCTGGGATTCGGGGAAATCCGGCTCGCCCGGGCGGGTGGGCAGGCCGAATGCCTCGTCTTCCAGTCTCTTCACCTCGGAGTCTTCGGCGCCGTGGCGGCGCTTCAGGTCCAGGTGCTGTCGAATCGCCTCGTCGAGGTTTCCCATAGCTCTCGAACCGATTCGAAGGTTACCCGGATTTCCCCTATCGATCCATTCTCCGGCGGAGCCCGCAAGGCCGTCGCCATTCTCGCTGGTGCTTCGCCGCCGGGGCCCGCTCCCCTGCGGCTATTCTTGGCTTCGCCGCCGGGCGAGCCCGTCGGCGCCTGAGGGGCTATAGCTCAGTTGGGAGAGCGCCTGGATCGCACCCAGGAGGTCGCCGGTTCGAGCCCGGCTAGCTCCATCTAAGAAACTCCCTGCAGTTCGGATTTGCTCGTTTGAGGGAAGATTGCGGTGGTGTCGCTATCCGAAGCTCTAGGTGAATTAGGCTCCACCCGATATCAGGTGGTTCGACCAGTGAAGAGGATCTAGCTTCGGTAGAGGATACTTCCGCCGGCAATCTCAACGGACACCGAGCGTCTCCGTAATCGTGACCACATCAACGATGGGGACGAGTTCCTTTGGGAGTAGAGCGCCGAGCCGGTCGCGGTGCGGACGAACCCGGCCTCGATCTCGACCGGGCGCAGGTCGGCGGGCGAGCGGTCGTAGCTTCGGGGCACGGGCGTGAGTCTCGCAAAGGGCGCCGGCTCAGCGGCCGGCGGCGCTCACGGAGCGAACTTCCAAAGCTCGGCGCCGGCGGTGCCGTCGTCGGCCCGGAGGAAGAGGGTGCCGCCGACGTTGGTCAGCCATCCAGGGTCGGAGCCGGTGGCGTCCTCGTGGATGTCCGCCGCGAGCTTCGTCCCCGGCCGTGTCCCGTCCGACTTCCACAGCTCCCGGCCGTGGGTTCCGTCGTCGGCGGTGAAGAAGAGCCTCCCCGCGACGTCGGTCAGCTCGTAGGGATTCGCGTTCGCGCCCCCGGGGTTGATGTTCTTCACCAGCTTCGTCCCGGGCGCTGTCCCGTCGGACTTCCAGAGCTCGTTGCCATGGGTTCCGTCGCTGGCGTAGAAGAAGAGCGTCCCGCCCGACGCTGTCGGAAAGTTGATCTGGGCGCTGGCCGTGGGGTTGATCTCCTCGACGAGTCTGGTTCCGGCTTTGGTGCCGTCCGTCTTCCACAGCTCGGAGTTGCCGGCGGGACTTTCGGCCCCGAAGAAGAGCGTCCGGCCAATGCTCGCCATGTCGGCGGGGGTCGAGTCCGAGCTCCCGGGGCTGATGTTCTTGACGAGCCTCGTCCCCGCCCGCGTCCCGTTCGACCTGAAGAGCTCGTGGCCGTGCCTTCCGTCGTCGGCCCCGAAGAAGAGCGTCCCGTGGAAGTTCGTCAGGTAATCCGGGTAGGACGACCCGCCGTTTACCCCGGCGTCCTGGTTGATGTCCTCGACGAGCTTCGTCCCCGGCCGGGTGCCGTCGGAGCGCCACAGCTCGGTCCCACGGGTTCCGTCCTCGGCGCGAAAGAAGAGGGTCCCGCCGACGTTGGTCAGCTCGGACGGGTTGGCGCTGGCGGCGTCCGGGTTGATGTCCTTGAGGAGCTTCGTCCCCGCCCGGGTGCCGTCGGAGCGCCACAGCTCGACGCCGTGGGTGCCGTCGTCGGCCTGGAAGAAGAGGGTCCCACCGGCGTTCGTCAGCTCATCGGGGTAGGAGCCGTAGAAAGCATTCGGATTGATCTCCTCGATGAACTTCGTGCCGGCCCTGGTCCCATCCGATTTCCAGACCTCCTGCTTGTACTCGGGGTCGTAGGCCGAGAAGAAGAGCGTCCCGCCGGCGTTGGTGAACCCTCTGGGGCTCGAGTCATTGGTGCTCGGGTAGATGTCCTTGAGGAGCTTCGTCCCCGCCCGGGTGCCGTCCGATCGCCATGGCTCGTCTCCGTGGGTGCCGTCATCGGCAGAGAGGAACAGCCTGCCGCCGACGTTCGCCAGCGAAGAGGGATTCGAGCTGGCGCTGCTCGGGTTGATGTTCTCGACGAGCTTCGCTCCCGCGCCGAGTGCGGGCGATGCCGGGACCAGGCCGACGAGAAGCGCGGCCACCGCCGATATCGATGCCCGCGCACCAAGAGGTAGGCCCCAGCCCCTGCTCATCCGAACGGATGCTACCCCCGTACCGGGCCCTGTCAAGCTCTCGCCTCCGAGCACCACCATCCTGGATCGCACCCAGGGGCGACGGCACCAACACCCAGCTCTACCTGCGCGGCCCGCTCGGTTGAGCCCGGGGGCGCCCGGACCTCGGACCGCCGGCATTGTCGGTCCCCTTAGTGGCTCGAGGGAGCGCTTGCCATTGGGCACCAGCCGCGTTCTGGTGCCCAAATCGAACGTAATCCACGGTAATCCACGGCTATCCGCGCCCGGGCGGCCGGCGACCCAGTCGGCTGGATTCCGCTTGCTAGAGCCGAATGTGCGGGCTCGCGCCTCTAAACGCCGCCCTGGATCGCACCCAGGAGGTCGCCGGTTCGAGCCCGGCTAGCTCCACTGTTGGGGGCTGGTCTGCGCCGACGCCGAAGCCCTCCAGAGGCTCCTGCCCCTCGCGCAGAGGGAGCGCCAGCTTCTTGGCAGCCCTGGGAATGAAAGCGGTCGTCCATCGGACAGCTGGCGAGGCAGGGGACGGCTCAACGGGCTGGCACGCGCTTGATGCCAGCTTCGGTGTCCGCTGGTCGGTGTTCTTGACCCCCAGCCCGCCGCGTGAGAGTGTCCGCCTCAACATTCCCGACGAGGAGGGTGAAACGTGGCGAAGTTCCTGGTAAAGGCGTCGTATACGGCGGAGGGCGCGAAGGGCATTCAGAGCGCTGGTGGAACGAGCAGGCGAGATGCTGTGACCAAGATGGCCGAGGGTCTCGGGGGGAGCCTTGAAAGCTTCTTCTTCGCGTTCGGCGAGACCGATGCCTACGTGGTGTTGGACCTGCCCGACAACCGGAGTGCAGCGGCGGCGTCGATCGCCGTCAACACCTCCGGGGGAGTGGCCTCGGAAGTCGTCGTGCTGCTGACGGCGGAGGAGATCGACGCGGCAGCCGAGCTCTCGATCGATTACAGGCCGCCTGGATCCTGACCGGTCGCCGCGCGCCGCGCGCCGCGCAGCGGCGCTGTTGGTTGAGGCGGTCTGCGCTTCAGAGCGGATGCACACCGACCGCACCGCTGGCGCTCCAGCAAACGACCTTACCGTCCGCGAAACGGTCGTCAAACTTGGGGCGCCAGGGGCGGCCGGCTTCGCCCGTGCTTCACCTGGCACTACTGGGGTCAGCGCTTCCCCTTCGCGTGTCGCCGGCGGCAACCGAGGGTCGCGAGCGACCGTCGCTCACTTCCCGTCCTCGCGCGAGGCAGGCGTCTTGCGTCAAGCCTGGCAACCCAACCCTCGACCACCGGTTCCCGCGCAGGAAGCTGTAGAACCCGATGAATGGAGACGCCGGAAACGCGTTACCTCGAGCACGACGGCGTAAGCATCGCGTGGCAGGTCTTCGGCGACGGGCCGACGGAGATCATGATCGTGCCGGGCTGGGTCTCGAACGTGGACCAGTTCTGGCTATACCCGGACCCGCGCAGATTCCTCACCGAGCTGGCTGGATTCGCCCGGATCGCCATCTACGACAAGCCGGGAACCGGGGTCTCAGATCCGCTCGACGCCACGCCGTCGGTGGAGATACGGATCGATCAACTGATTGCGGTGATGGACGCCGCTTGGCTCGAGCGGCCGACGGTGCTCGGCGTCTCGGAGGGGGGCATCACCGCGTGCCTTGCGGCCGCGGGGCGTCCTGATCGGGTGGCGCAGCTCGTCCTGCTCAACGCCGTGGCCGGGGGATTCGACCGACGCTCGAAGGGTGAGTTGACGGACGCCGAGTTCGACGCTTGGCGGGACTTCATCCGCTCGACGGCCACGCACTGGGGCGAGGGGCGTGACGGGGACCGCTGGCTCGCGGGGATCCCGGACCCGGTCGCCGCCTGGGGGCGCCTGCAGCGCGCTTGCGCGACACGCGCCGTCGCACGCGGTTACATGGCCGCGGTCGAACAGGGTCTGAGCGCGTGGGACGTCCTCGAGGCCATCCACCAGCCGGCGCTCGTGCTTCAGCGCCGGGACGATCCAATCGTGAAGCTCGAGTTGGCGCGGGCCGCGGCCGAGCGCATCCCGCAGGCGACCCTGGTCGAGCTCGACGGAGCAGAGCACCTGCCGTGGCTCGGAGAAACGACCGAGCTGCTCGCGCAGCTGCGCGCGTTCGTCGGTGCACCGCCGCCCGCCGCCCGGACGGAGCGTGTGCTCGCCACCATCCTCTTCACCGACATCGTCGGGTCCACCGACCAGCTCGCGCGACTTGGCGACGCCGCCTGGAGCACCCGGCTCGACCGCCACGCCCAGATCGTGCAGGATGGGCTCCGCCAGTTCGACGGGCGGCTGATCAAGAGCACCGGGGACGGCGCCCTGGCGACCTTCACCGGCCCCGCCCGCGGAGTCCAGGCCGGGCGCTGGATCCTCGACGCGCTCGCAGCCGAGGACCTGAACGCACGCGCCGGCGTGCATGTCGGCGAGATCGAGCTCCAGGGCGACGACATCGCGGGCCTCGCCGTCCACGTCGCCGCTCGCGTCATGGGCAAGGCCGGCGACGGCAACGTGCTCGTCTCACGCATTGTCCGCGACCTCACCGCGGGCTCTGGCCTGCAGTTCGACGACCACGGCACCCACACGCTCAAGGGCATCCCTGACGACTGGCAGCTCTACGCGCTCGTATAGGCGCTGGTGCGTTCCACTAGGGGCTGCCCCCTCGCGCGAAAGCAGGAGCCAAGCCGCCGCCAGCGAGCATCAATTGATTGGGCACTAACCGCGTCCTGGTGCCCAAATCCAGGGCAATCCCCGCTAATCCACGGCTATTCGTGCCGGTGCGCTCTGGGACGCAGCGAACCGGATTCCGCTTACTAGAGCCGTAAACGGCCACTCCCCTCGGAGAACCATCCTGGATCGCACCCAGGGCGTCGCCGGTTCGAGCCCGGGCTAGCTCCATCTCAAAGGTCCCGGCCAATCGAGACGCCTCGCGGACGCGTGTGCCCGATGAGCTCCTTCACCGAGGTCATGGCCATGGTCTGCGCTGCCAGGGTGCCGAACGTGTGGCGCAGGTCGTGGAACCTGATCGGCTTCAGCCCGGCCTTGCGCTGGGCCGCCTTGCGCCGGGCTGGCCCGCCGGCGCCGCTATGGTGAGCGAGGAGGGCGCGATGGAGACCAAGTCGGCAACGGCCACCGAGATCAAGGACTCGATCCTCGAGGCGATCGGCGAGACGCCGCTGGTGCGCCTCTCGCGAATTGCTGACGTGCGCCCCCAGCTCGTCGGCAAGGTCGAGATGATGAACCCGGGCGGCTCGATCAAGGACCGGATCGCGCTGGGGCTGATCGAGGCGGCGGAGCGGGCCGGGAAGCTGAAGCCGCGCGGCACGATCGTGGAGCCGACCAGCGGCAACACGGGCACCGGACTGGCGATCGCGGCGGTGCTCAAGGGCTACCGCGTGATCGCGGTGATGCCCGACAAGATGAGCAAAGAGAAGATCGACCTGCTGCGCGCCTACGGCGCCGAGGTCGTGGTCGCCCCCACCGAGGTCCCGCCCGACTCCCCCGAGTCCTACTATCGGGTCGCCGACCGTCTCACCGAGGAGATCCCGGGCGCCTTCCAGCCCAATCAGTACTTCAACCAGGCCAACCCCGACGCCCACTTCCACACCACCGGGCCGGAGATCTGGCGCCAGACGGGCGGACAGATCACCCACTTCGTCGCCGGGGTCGGCACCGGCGGCACGATCACCGGCGCAGGGCGTTACCTGAAGGAGCGCAACCCGGCGATCGAGGTGATCGGAGCCGACCCCGTCGGCTCGATCTACTCGGGCGGCGAGGTGAAGCCCTACCTGGTCGAGGGGGTGGGCGAGGACTTCTGGCCGGAGAGCTTCGACCCCTCGGTGGTCGACCGCTACGTAACGGTGTCCGATCGCGATTCCTTCCTAGTCACCAGGCGGCTCGCCGAGACGGAGGGAATCCTCGCCGGCGGCTCGTCCGGGATGGCCGTGCACGCGGCGCTCGAGGTGGCGAAGGGCATCGACGATCCGGGCGCGATGGTCCTGGTGATCCTTCCCGACGGCGGCCGCTCCTACCTCTCGAAGGTCTACAACGACGCCTGGCTTCGCCAGTACGGCTTCCTCGAGCGCGATGCCGAGCTGACCCTCGGGGAGGTGCTTTCCCGAAAGCACGCGGAGGGTGAGATCCCGCCACTGCTCACGGTCGAGACCCACGCCAAGGTTGGCGACGCCGTGGCGCTGATGCACGAGCACGGGGTCTCGCAGGTGATCGTGGTCTCCTCCCACGACCCGCAGACCATCGCCGGCGCCGTCACCGAGCGCGGCCTGCTGCGTCGCGGGGTCGAGGATCCCTCGCTGCTGGGCGCTGAGATCGTCGACGTGCTCGAGCCTCCCTTTCACGCGGTGCCCGCCGGCGACCCCGTGCGCGAGGCCGTCGATCTGTTGAGCGGCCAGACCGAGGCCCTGCTCGTCACGGAGGAGGGACGGCCGGCCGGGATCGTCACGCGTGCCGATCTGCTCGAGTCGCTGGCCACCCGATGAGCAACGTCCCCGAGGGCGCCCGCTTTGCGACGCGCACCGTTCACGCCGGGCTCGAACCGGATCCGAGCTACGGCTCGGTGGTGCCGCCGATCCACCAGACCTCGACCTACGTGCAGCCGGCACCAGGCGAGTTCGCCGAGGACTACGACTACGCCCGCTCCGCCAACCCCACCCGGGCGGCGCTGGAGCGCGCGCTCGGCGAGCTCGAGGGCGGGCTCGGGACGGCGTTCGCCAGCGGGATGGCCGCCGAACATGCGTTGATCACCGCCGTCTGCGCCGCAGGCGACCACGTGATCCTCCCCGCCGACCTCTACGGCGGCACCTTCCGGCTCGTCGACAAGGTGCTCTCCGGCTGGGGCCTCAGCCACGACCTCGTCGATCAGGCCGACGCAGATGCGGTCGGGCGGGCGCTCCGGCCGGAGACGAGGCTGGTCTGGGTCGAGACGCCAACCAACCCCTTGTTGAACGTGGTCGACGTCGAGGCCGTGGTCGAGCGCTCGGGCGACGCGCTGGTCTGCGTCGACAACACGTTCGCCACCCCGGCCGTGCAACGCCCGCTGGAGCTCGGGGCCGACGCGGTCGTGCACTCCACCACCAAGTACCTGGGCGGCCACTCCGACTCCGTCGGCGGCGCGGTCGTGGCGCGTGACCCGGAGCTGCACCAGCGGGTGCGTTTCGTTCAGAACTCTGTCGGCGCGGTGCCGGGCCCGTTCGACTGCTTCCTCGTCCATCGCGGGCTGCGCACGCTGCATCTGCGAGTCGCCGCCCACACCGAGAACGGCCGCGCCGTGAGCGACTACCTGCGCGGCGCCGCCGGCGTCACCGACGTGCGCTGGCCTGGCTTCGGCGGCATGGTCTCATTCCGCCACCAAGAGGCGACCCGGATCGCCTCGTCGACCAACCTCTTCTCGCTCGCCGAGTCGCTGGGCGGCGTCGAGTCGCTGATCGAGGTGCCGCAAGCGATGACGCACCAGTCGGTCGAGAACTCCGACGCCGCGGTCCCGGCCGATCTCGTCCGCCTCTCCTGCGGCGTCGAGGCTGCGGAAGATCTCATCGTGGACCTGGCGGCGGCGCTGGGCTGATCAGGGCCGGCGTCGACCGGTCGCGCTCGAGTGGATCGGCGACGGC
Organism: bacterium; assembly: GCA_039930945.1. Classification (GTDB taxonomy): domain Bacteria; phylum Actinomycetota; class Thermoleophilia; order Solirubrobacterales; family 70-9; genus JBDTSW01. Next base: position 438 of record JBDTSW010000054.1, on the reverse strand, counting down.
GACGCCACCATCTTCAGCTACTGAACCGGGCGCTCTGATCGGCATTTGCGCAGCTCCCGTTCCGACGAGTCGGGCTCAGAGCAGGGCCCGGATGACCTCGCTGTCCGCCTCGTCGGCGCCAAGTTGGCAGCCTCATCGGTAATTGCATCAGCGACCTTTCTTGAGGCGGCGGTCAGCGAGCTGTTCCAGGACGCGCTCGATGGGCACGGCCTTCGCGACGACGGCTTCCTCGCTCCGCTCGAAGCGGAGGACATCGCGTCGATAGCGAAGGTGGCGCGAGACCAGCAGCGGGTGGAACCCGAACCCAATCGAGAAGTGGCAGCGGTTACTCGAGTGCTGTCGCCACGATCCCCTCGACCTCGGCGCGGCGCCGATACAAGATGCCGCTCTCGTCATCCGGCTGCGCAACGCGCTCGTCCACTTCAAGCCGGTGAACGT
>JBDTSW010000053.1:0-15182 GCA_039930945.1 bacterium | reverse complement strand
TGTTCATAGGCGCTCCGTTGGCTCGGGGTGTCTGTGGGAACTATCGGCAGCGGTTGCGAAGATCCGGTGAAGACGAGCGACCCGTAAGGCTCTGCGCGCCCGCGGGACCTTCCGCAGCACGTCGGGGTGGCGGCCACCGGGCCCGGCTCAAGGCGCCGGGACGGTCGCTCACCTCAGTGGGCACGTCGGCGCCGTCCGAGGGCTTCGAGCGCATCGGCACAGCTTTCGGCGTCGCGGATCGCCTGCGACAGCTCGTGAAGGGCCTGGCTCGTAGCGGCGCGGGCGGACGCCAACTCGCGATTATGACGCCGCCGCGCCCCTGCAACCGTCTCCCGGGCGGGGCAGCTCTCGCGAGGAGGCGGCGTCCCAAACCTGGCGGCGAACTCCCGGCACGGACAGGGAGCGTGCAGTCCCGGTAGTTCAATTGCGGCCGGGCAGAGCTCGGCTGTCCGGGTCGCTTCGCTGGGAGGGTCTTTCATCGGGAACATCGAACTGGACAGGCGCTTGACTCCTCACCAGCGAGAGTAGTCGGAACGAGCCCACGCGGCCGACCTCGGCGACGCGAGCCGACTCCGAAGATGCTCACATGTTCATGTTTCCGTGCCTGTCGGTGTGCGATCGCATGAACAGCCGCTCGCCGATAACGACCGCGGCGATGGCCGCGCCGGAGACATAGAGAATCAGCGGGTCGGCCGAGGCCTTGACCCACAGGAACGCTGCCAGGATGATCACGTCGAGCACGATCGCCGTGGCGACGATCGCGGGCCGCACCTTGATCCGCGATCTGAGGTGGCGCAGGATTCCCCAGTGGATGGCGATGTCCATGAGGAGATAGAAGATCGCGCCGAGGGCTGCGATGCGGCGAATGTCGAACAGAACGGTGAGCACCATCGCGAAGGCGACCGTGTAGACCATCGTGTGCAGTCGGACCGTTCCGGGCAACCGGAGATGGCGGTGGGGGACCTCTTTCATTCGAGCGAGCATGGCCAGCATGCGGGAGGCGGCGAAAATGCTCGCGATCACGCCGGACGCGGTGGCGATCACTGCGATCGCGACGGTGAGCCACAAGCCGACCGTGCCGAGGGCGGGTTCCGCTGCCCGTGCGAGGGCGTAGTCCTGGGCGGCAATGATCTCGCTGAGGGTGAGGTTGCCGGCCACGGCGACCGAGAGCCCGAGGTAGAGCGCCGAGCAGATCGCGATCGAGATCACGATCGCCCGGCCCGTGTTGCGGTGAGGATCGACGATCTCACCACCGCTGTTGGTGATCGTGGTGAACCCCTTGTAGGCGAGGATCGCCAGGGCGACGGCAGCGAGGAACCCGTCAGCCGACCCGACGCTCCCGGCACCGCTGGCGCCGTTGGTGAAGTTCGCGGCGCTGACGAACCAGAGCCCGACGACGGCGAAGAGACCGAGACCTACGATCTTGACGACAGCCATGACACCCTCGGCAGTCTGGACAAGCCGGTTGCCGGCGGCGTTGATCGCAAACGCCGCGACGAGGAGCGCGACCCCCAATGCGGGCACCCAGAACGAGGCGGGTTCGACGTCGAGGGGTTGGAGCACATAGGCGCCGAAGGTGCGAGCCACGAGGCTTTCGTTGATCACCATCGAGACATACATGAACAGTGCGAAGACGCCGGTCGCGGTTCCGAGCCCGTACTCCTCGCGCAGAAACATGGCCACGCCCCCCGACGAGGGGTACGCGTTCGAGAGCTTCACGTATGAGTAGGAACTGAAGGCAGCTACGATGGCGGCGCCCACGAACGCGATCGGAAAGAGGTCACCGGCCAATCCCGCCGCTTGGCCTGTCAGCGCGAAGACTCCGGCCCCGATCATTACGCCGGTGCCGAGTGACACAGCTCCGCGCAGGCTGAGGCTGTCGGCGACGTCTTCGGGCGCGAGATGCCTCGGCCCGGCGATCTCCCGGCTTGTCGGTAGGTCGCGGTTCATGCCTGTCGGTCGGTTCTCAAGCTATTGCCGGCGTAGCGTGGCCGATATTGCGAGGCGTTGATCGCGCGGCCCAGCTTGGTGAGCACATCGGCGACTGACGGGTTGGCCTTGGACAGGTACCACCGCCGCGCGGGCGCGCTGTTCGGTGACGACGTCGGGGTGATGGGCGCTGCGCGCACTACCAGAAGGATCGTCAGGGTCATCGTGAGGATGCCGAACGGGGCGGCGCGCTCTACGGTCGGCTGGCCGTCGATGCCCCGGCGCGGCGGCCCGAATCGTGGTGGTCGCCTCCCGCGAGGACCTTGAGATGGCCGACCAGGCCATACTGGACCAACCTGTGCCCCCGGGGTCAGCGGCCGCGAGGCCGGTAGTGGTCCCGCTGGCGCGCGCACGCCGCATCGACAATCGCGCAAACCTGCTCCGGGCGGTCGGTGAGGTGTAGGGGCGCCAGATCGCCGGGGGCGGCGCGCCGTCGCTCGAGCAGCTCGGCTTGCAGCCAGGCCAGGAGCCCGGACCAGCGCGGGCCGCCGACGAGGATGACCGGGAAATGGCGGACCTTCTCGGTCTGGATCAGCGTCAGCGCCTCGAAGAGCTCGTCCAGCGTCCCGAATCCGCCGGGGAAGATCACGAACGCCGAGGCGTAACGGACGAACATCACCTTTCGTGCGAAGAAGTGGCGAAAGCGCAGGCTGACGTCAAGATATGGATTGGGTGCCTGCCCATGGGCCAGCTCGATGTTGCAGCCGACCGAAAGCGCGGCGGCCTCGCGGGCGCCACGGTTGGCGGCCTCCATGATTCCCGGTCCGCCCCCGGTGATGATCGCGTAGCCGGCCCCTCCGAGGCAGGCGGCAACCTCGCGGGCAAGGGAGTACTCGGGGTCGGCCGGGGGCGTCCGCGCTGAGCCGAAGATCGTGATCGCCCGGTCGATGCGGGCGAGCGCGCTGAAGCCGGCAGCGAACTCCTCCGCCACGCTGCGGATGCGCTCGGCGTCCTCTTCTGAGAGTCCCTCCTTGCGAGTGCCCAGCCAGCAGAGCAGGTCCTCGTCGAACGTCGATGGCTCCATGCTCGCGCCAGGATACGCTCGGCTCGGAGGCTCGCTTGGCCACGTGCCTACCTGCGGTGCCGGCGTCCCCGTCCAGCGCCGCTGGGGCCCGCTCGGAGCGCGCCCTGCGCGATGATGGTCCGGATGACACCCGCACCCGCATCGGTGCCACGTGGCCCGGAAGCAGGCTCGATCGTTCCCTCGATCGGTGGGCCTGGGGAGATGGGCCGTTGGTCCCAGCTGCCGGGGCAGGTCGCGCGTGCCTCGGAGATCGCGACCGTGCTGTGGTCGAGCGGCTTTCGCTGGCTGGTGGCGGCGCTGGGTCTGCGGAGCTGCGTGTCGGCGGGCTGCCGTCTGTTCTGTGCCATGCGGCTGCGGCAGTGCGAGCACCACGTTGGCATGGAGCGACCGCTGCCCGATCGCATGCGCCTGGTGCTGGAGCGCCTCGGGCCGACCTTCGTGAAGGTCGGGCAGGTGGTCGCGCTGCGCCCCGACTACGTGCCGCTGGAGTACGCGCAGGCCCTGCGCCGGCTGCACGATCACGTCGCCCCGTTCCCGGGCCGCGAGGCGCGTCGGGTGGTGGAGGAGGAGCTCGGCCGTCCGCTCGGCTCCGTCTTCGCGGAGTTCGAGGAGGAGCCGTTCGCGGCCGCCTCGCTCTCGCAGGTTGACCGCGAGCGAACGACGGCGCGCGTGCTGACGATGGAGCTGATCGAGGGAACCCCGCCGGCACCGGGGGCGGGACTTCGAGCCGCGGGGCTGGACCCCGACCGGCTGCTGCGGGTCGGCGCCGAGGCGCTGGTCGAGCAGCTCTTCCGCATCGGGTTGTTTCACGCCGACCCGCATCCCGGCAACGTGCTGTTCCTGCCGGGAGATCGCGTCTGCTTCCTGGACTTCGGCATGTTCGGGCGGCTGCGACCCCGCGAGCGCCGGCGCGCCGGCTACATCGTGTGGGCGCTGGCGAGCGGCGACTTCGACGCCGTCGCCGATCAGCTTCTGGCCTTCGCCCAGCTCGGCCCAGGCGCCCGCCCCGATGGGTTCCGCGAGGCGCTCGAGGAGGTGGTCGAGGACTGGTACGCGGGCGCCGAAGCCGGCGGCTCGGTGGCCCAGCTGCTCCTGCGCGAGCTTGCGCTGGGGGCGCGCTACGGCGTCATCTTCCCGCCCGAGTTGATGCTGGTCGCACGGTCGCTGGTCGGGATCGACGCAACCACCACCCTAGTCGCTCCCGGCGTGTCGTTCAGCGAGTTGCTGGAGCCGGCGACTGACAAGCTGCGCAGGGCGCTTCTGCCGAGCCTCGAGGGGCTCAAGGAGGGCGCCGAAAGGCGCCGCTTCGACTACCTCGAAGCGGCGCTCGAGCTGCCCGACCTGATCCCGGAGCTGGTAGCCCGCCTGCGCTCGCCCCCGCCCTCGCCGGCCGTTGACGGGCAGACACCGATCCGGCGCCGCTCGGGCGTCGCGCTGACCGCCGCGCTGCTGGCGAGCGCCGCCGCCGGCTTTGGCATCGCGCAGGCGACTGGCCGCGGGGGGCGCTGAGGGCATGCCGCAGCGGATACGCCTCGCGGCCGGCATCGGGGCCTGCCTGTTCGACCTCGACGGGGTGCTCACCGACACCGCCGAGGTCCACGCCGCCGCGTGGAAGCAGACCTTCGACGCCTTCCTGAGCGAGCGCGCCGCGGGCTCGGGCGAGCCGCTCGTCCCGTTCGACGCCGCTGCCGACTACGCGGCTCACGTCGATGGGCGCCCGCGCGCCGATGGCGTGCGGGCCTTCCTCGCCTCGCGCGGCATCTCGCTCCCCGCGGGGGGACCCGGCGACCCGCCTTCGGACGCCACCGTGCACGGGCTCGCCAACCGCAAGAACGAGCTGCTCGGCCACCTGATCGAACGGCAGGGGGTCCGCGCCTATGAGGACTCGCTTCGCTTCCTTGAAGCCGTGCGCGCCGCCGGGCTTGGCTGCGCGGTGGTGACCTCGAGCGAGAACGCGGACGCCGTGCTGCGGGCCGCAGGGCTGGACGAGTTCTTCGACGTCCAGGTCGACGGCGTGGCCGTACGAGAGCTGGGGCTGGCGGGCAAGCCGGCCCCCGACGGGTTTCTCGAGGCCGCCCGGCGCCTGCGTGTGGCGCCCGCCCGCGCTGCCGTCTTCGAGGACGCGGTGGCCGGGGTCGCCGCCGGGCGAGCGGGGGACTTCGGGCAGGTGATCGGGGTCGACCGAGTCGGTCACGCGGCAGCGCTTCGGGAGGCTGGAGCCGACGTCGTGGTCAGCGACCTCGCCGAGCTGCTCGAGGCGCCTTGATCGAGCACGACGCCTTTGCGATCGAGCCCTGGCGGCTTCGCCAGGTGCGCTTCTCGGAGGAGCTCGTGGCCCAGGCCGAGTCGCTGTTCGCGCTCGGCAACGGCTATCTCGGGCTGCGCGGAAATCTCGAGGAGGGCGTCCCGGCGCGGCTTCACGGCACCTACCTGGCCGGCTTTCACGAGACGCGGCCGGTGCCCTATCCCGAGCGCGGCTACGGCGATCCCGAGACCGACGAGGTCGTCGTCAACGTCACCGACGGCAAGCGCCTGCACCTGCTGGTCGACAGCGAGCCGCTCGACCTTCGCGCCGGCAGCGTCCTGGCGCACGAGCGGGCGCTTGAGCTGCGCTCCGGCGTCCTTTGGCGCGCGCTCGACTGGCGCTCCCCGTCCGGGGTCGTGGTGCGGCTGCGCACCCGGCGGCTGGTCTCGCTCGCGCACCGCGAGCTCGCCGCGATCGAGTACGAGGTCGAGCCGACCACCGCAGCCGTCCGGCTCACCCTGCACTCCGACCTCGTGGCCGACCAGACCAACCCGGTCTCGGGCGATCCGCGCGCGGGCGCGTCGCTGGAGGCGGGCACCTTGCGCGAGCGGCTGGCCCACGCCGACGATCGCCGCGCGGTTCTGGTCGGCGAGACCCGCCGCAGCCGCCTGCGCGTGGCCGCGGGCATGGACCACCGGATCGCAGCCGCCGCCGCGCCGACAACGACCTGCCGCTGCGAGGCCGCCGTCGGGCGCTTCACGATCGCCGCCGACGCCGCCCCCGGCAGCCCGCTGCGCCTGGTCAAGCTGCTCGCCTACCACTGGTCGGAGGAGGAGACGCCGCAGCGGCTCGCCGCAGCGGCTGAGCGCAGCCTCGACCTGGCTCGCGAGCTCGGCTTCGACGGCTTGGCAGCCGCCCAGCAGCGCCTGTTGGAGGAGTTCTGGCGCGACGCCGACGTCGAACTCGAGGGCGACGAGGAGATCCAACAGGCGCTTCGCTTCGGGCTCTTTCACCTCTTCCAGGCCGCAGCGCAGGCGAGCGGACGTGCGATCCCCGCCAAGGGCCTGACCGGCCCCGGCTACAGCGGTCACGCCTTCTGGGACACCGAGGCCTTCGTGCTGCCGGTTCTCACCTATACCGCCCCGCGCCTCGCGCGCGAGGCGCTTTGCTGGCGAGTCTCGACGCTCGCCGAGGCCCGGGCGAGGGCCCGCACGCTCGGCCTGCGCGGCGCCGCCTTTCCGTGGCGGACGATCACCGGCGCCGAGTGCTCCGGCTTCTTTCCCGCCGGCGCCGCCGCCTTTCACGTCAACGCCGACATCGCCGACGCCGCCGTCCGCCACCAGCGCGCGGCGGGCGACGAGCCCTTCGAGCGCGAGGTCGCCGCGCCGCTGCTGGTGGAGACGGCGCGGCTATGGGCGAGCCTCGGCTTTCACGACGAGCGGCACGGCGGGCGCTTCTCCATCACCGGGGTCACGGGGCCCGACGAGTACTCGGCGCTCGTGCACAACAACCTCTACACCAACCTGATGGCGCAGGCCAATTTGCGCGCCGCCGCGGAGCTCGCCGAGCGCCTCGGCCACGAGGCGACAGGGGTCGACCCCGCCGAGACCACGGCTTGGCGCCGGGCCGCCGACGCGATCGCGCTGCCCTACGACTCAGAGCTCGGCGTCCACCTCCAAGACGAGCATTTCGCCGATCAGAAGCCCTGGGACTTCGCCGGCACGCCGCCGGAGCGCTATCCGCTGCTGCTGCACTTCCCCTACCTGCAGCTCTACCGAAAGCAAGTCGTCAAGCAGCCCGACCTCGTGCTTGCCATGCACCTGCGCTCGGCCGCCTTCTCCCCCGAGCACAAGCGCCGCAACTTCGCCCACTACGAGCCGCTCACGGTTCGCGACTCGTCGCTCTCAGCCTGCACGAACGCGGTCCTGGCGATCGAAGTCGGCCACCTTGCGCTGGGGCTCGCCTACCTCGCCGAGGCCGCCCTGATGGACCTCCACGACCTCCAGCACAACACCACCGATGGGCTCCACCTCGCCTCGCTGGCCGGAGGCTGGATCGCTGCCATCGCCGGCCTCGCCGGCCTGCGCGACGACTGCGGAGAGCTTCGCCTTGCTCCACGACTACCGCCGCCGTTGCGCCGTCTGACCTTCACCCTGCTGCTGGGAAACCGGCGACTTCGCGTGAAGGTGGCGCCGGACCACGCGACCTACCGCCTGGAGGGTCCAGGATCCCTGGAGCTGCGCCACCACGCGAAAGCCGTGACCCTCAGCGAGGGTCGAGCGGTGACGGCACCCATCCCGAAGGCGCCGGACCTCCAGCCGCCGGCACAGCCGCCGGGACGGGCTCCCGCCCGACCGCGCCGCGCCGATCGCGGCGGAGGCTGAGCCAGGCGCGGAGCGCCCGGGTCCCGCTCATTCGTCTCGGATGGACCGCCGGGGAATCGTGCCGGTCGCGACTCCACGCTTGGCGAGGAGCGGGGCATCCAGCGCCTGCACGCTTTCGGGACGGTGTCCTTACGCCGCTCACAGCGATTCGTAGGCGCAGAGGTGCCTGCGCTCGAGCTCGGCGAGGCGTCGATCGACCTCCGCCTCGGTGGGCCAACACTCCTGGTCGGTGCGGCCGTGGAAGAAGCGCTCTTGGAAGTGCTCGATTACGCGCGCGAGCGTCGCGTCGAGGACGTCCCCATGCCAGCGGGCGTGCGGCACGGCGCGACTCGAGAGGCCGAAGCGAAGCTGCATCACGCCCAGGCTGGCCGCCTGGATCAGCGCGGCGAGCGAGGCGGAGGGATCCTCGGCGTGGAAGTAGTAGAGAGCCGGGAAGCGCTGAGTGCTCTCATCCAGCTGGATCAGCTCACGCTGGAGGGAGGCCAGTCGCGAGCGCCCGCCGTGGAAGACGAGCTCGGCGGCCCCCCGGTCGCCGGCCTGTGCCGGAGCGAGCTGGCGAACGGCGACGCGAATCTCGGAGGCGAGCGGGTAAACCGAGAGGAGGTAGGCGCTCGCGGAGGCGAGGCTGCGCGACGCCGAGCTTCGCGTGGTGTGCGCCTGGGAGCTGCCGGCGATGACCTATGCGGGGGGCTACGTGGCGGAGAAGCTCCCCGGGAAGCTGGAGGAGGCAGCGCAGCGGACGCTCGACGAGGCGCTTGAGCGGGCCGGAGCCGATCGCGTCGGGCCTCGGACCAAGACGCGAGCGATTGGCGGCCTGGCCGTCGTCCCCTCCGGCTGGGACTCGGGGTGATCGGCCTTCACGGAAACGGCAGACCCCCTTCACGGGACCTTCAAACCGGCGCTCGATCCTGAAGCCGTTAGCAACGGCAAGGAGCAAGCGATGGGCTTGGCGCAATTGTTGGTCCCGAAGGGCGGCGGGGGACGGCCCGCCGACGCGACTGACAGGTACAGCGAGGGCTGGGCCTGGGTGCGCGTCCGGGGGGAGTTCTCCCCCGACCTGATCGAGGCCCGCGCCGGCGAGCGGCTGCGGCTCGTCTTCCGGCGCGAGGAGACCGCCGCGTGCTCGGAGCGCGTCGTGGTACCCAGCCTCGGCAAGAGCGTGATGCTGCCGCCGTTCGAGGACGTGGCCGTCGACCTCGGGCCGCTGCCGCCGGGCGAGCACGAGTTCAGCTGCGGGCTCGGGGTGCTGCGCGGACGTATCGTCGTCTGCGGTCAAGGCGCAGAGGAGTCCGTGGCGAGTACGGAGGCCAAAGCCGCGCCCGGCCCCGATGGCGGCGCCGGTGTGTGCTCCTACGCTGCGTCGGAAAACGGAAACCGCATGGAGGTCATTCAGATGAAGCGCCCCACTGTGAACATCACCCCGGCCGAGCGTCTGGGCCGCATATTCGTCGGCCTGGTCGGCGTGATCGGCGGCCTGATCCTGCTCGGCTCGGCAGGCGGCGCCGTCGTCGCCGTGCTCGAGGTCCTGCTGGTCCTCGCCGGCCTTGACCTGATCGTCACCGGTGCGCTCGGGCACTGCCCGCTGTACCGCAAGCTGGGCCACGTGCCCCCGTCGCTGAGGAGCCCGGCATGAGCTCGCTCGACACTCATGGGACCGAGTCGAGGCAGGCAGAGGAGAACGGCATGAGCCGGTTCGAAGCCGATCGGCCCTCGCCCCAGGAGGAGACGAACGAGCATCGTGGCCACAGCCGCTGGATGATGATCGCCTGCTGTGTGCCGATGCTGCTGATCGCCTTGCTGTTGGTGGCCGGCGGTGCCGGCGTCGGCTTCCTGATCATCGCTGTGGCCTGCACCGCGATGATGGCGGCGATGATGGGCGGGATGTCGGGTGGAGAGGGCCGCGGGAGTGGAGGCGCTCGATGAAGAGCGCCGGCGCTCCCGCCTCCCGCATGGCGTTTCCCGCCGCCCTGCTGAGCTTCGTCGTCCCCGGCTTCGGCCAGTTCCTGATCCGCGCCTGGGTTCGGGGCGCGATCTGGCTCGCCGGCTGGTTTGTCGTCAGCGCCTACGCCGGCGCGCCTCACAGCCCGGTCGTCGTGGCGCTGATGCTGGTGGCCGCGGTGGACGCCTACATCCTCGCCCGCTCGCAGCCCGAGCCGTCGGGCTCGGCGGCTCGGGGCGGACCCGGGGGCGAGGAGCGCCGGTGAGCGCCCGGGCTCCCGAAGCGGATCTCGCTGCCGCGCGGCGCTCGTCCCTGCGCCGTGACTGGCTCCTCGTCTATCTTGGCCTCGCCTGCTGCGTGGCGATCGCCGTGGCCGTGGTCCTCGTCGCGGTCCGGGTGCTGTGAAGACGGCAGAGCCACAGCTAACGGCTCTCAGCCTGAAAAAACGCGAGCTGCTCGCCCTCGACGAGATCGCCGACGGCGACGACGGTCACGGCGACCTGCGCGTTCTGCTCGGCTGGCTCGCCGAGCTGCTCAGCCCGCTGACCCGCCGCCTCTTCGGCCCCGAGATCAATCGGCGTACCGAGGAGAACGTGGCCGCGGCCGGCCTTGAGATCTTTGACGTTCGTCGCGAAGGCGTTTGGCGCGAGATCGTCGCCCGCCCCCCCCGCGTAGACGGGCGCCTGCAACCCCCTTGTGGCTGTGGGTGAGTCCCGGCGGTGTCTGAGCGTCAGCGAGCGCGACGGCCGGCCTCGAGCGGCAGGCCCAGGCTCACCCAGTTGTGGAGCCCGCCGCGGTAGTAGAGAATCGCGGTCGGCGGGTGCCCGGCTCTCAGCAGCGCATCGATCGCATCCGGCGAGGCGCCGCACTGCGGGCCGTTGCAGAAGAAGACAGCCGGTCGGCGCGGATCGAGTTCGCCGATGCGCTCCGCCGCCTCGGTATGCGGGATGCTCTGTGCTTCGGGGATCGTCGCGGCGGCGTAGGCTTCGGGCAGGCGACTGTCGATCAGTGGGAGTTCGCCGTCGAGCTGCTCCATGACCTCGAGTTCGCCGACGGTGCGTACTCCCTCGGCGAGCGCGATCGGCTTGATCGTGCCCCAACTCGCGTCGAGCACCACCAGGCCGCTGTCGCCGAGAGTGAGCGGGACGCGCATCGGACCGCGCTCGCGCCCGACCCGCCGCAGGCGCGTACTCGCGGGCGGCGACGGTTCAGGGGCCATCGTCGGCCAGACGGGTGACGAGGGGGATCGCGTTGCGCATGCAGTACACGCCGGGGCAGCGATCGTCAGCCCGGGCTCGCAGGCGCTCGAGCAGTTCGGCCGAAGCGTCGGCGTCGACGTCCAGCTCCCAGGCGACCTGCTCGACCGGTGGGCGATCCGAGACGCCGAGGGCGCGGGACTGGTCGACCTCGGTGGTGATCGTGCCGTGCAGCGCCCGCAGCTCGACGCCCTCGCGCGCCGCCTCCAGCGCATAGGTCATCGCGTAGCAGGCGATGCCGCCCCAGAGGCAGTAGACGAGGGGGTTGGGCGCAGCGCCTGTGCCGCCGAGCGGCGGCGGGAAGTCGCAGGTGAGCTCGACCTCACCGTTGGGATAGGGGATCGTCGCTCGAAACTGCGGAGCGCCCTCGGCCACCTCCCACTCGCCGCTCAACTCGACCGGCTGGCGCACGCTCGAGGGATCGGCCTGTGCCTGCCGAGCGGCCCGCTCCACCGCTTCGATGTTCACGTTGTGCATCAGTCCTCTTTCTCCAGAAGTAGTCGACGCGCAGACAGCGGGGACGCTCCTCTCATCTTGCCGTTGCTCGGATCGCGGGCGGGCGCCAGCCGCGCAACCGGTTGGCGTTGCCACGACCGACAGCGAGCTGGCGGCCATCGCGCCCTCTCCGAGGGTGTTCCACGCTGCATCCTACGTTGTGTGGGACATTGCCGTTGACGGGTGGATGTCCCGCTGCCAGCGTTGCGGGCGCCGCAGGGTTGGCTCGGGGTCGATACTTCGACGGAGCCCCGGCCGAGAGCGCAGAAGGAGTCGACTTGGAGATGAAGGCTGAAGACATCGGGCAGCACCCCCTCACGGAGGACGAGCTTCGGCGGATCGACGCTTACTGGCGGGCCGCGAACTACCTCTCGGTGGGTCAGATCTACCTGCTCGACAACCCGCTGCTTCGCGAGCCGCTGCGCCCCGAGCACGTAAAGCCGCGGCTGCTCGGCCACTGGGGGACGGCGCCCGGCCTCAACTTCGTCTACGTCCACACGAACCGGGCGATCAGGGTCCACGACCTGAACGCGATCTTCGTCACCGGCCCCGGCCACGGCGGACCGGCGCTGGTCGCAAACACCTGGCTCGAGGGCAGCTACAGCGAGCTCTACTCCAACGTCGGCCGCGACGAGGAGGGGCTCCTGCGCCTCTTCCGCCAGTTCTCCTTCCCCGGTGGCGTGCCGAGTCACACGGGGCCGGAGACGCCCGGCTCGATCCACGAGGGTGGTGAGCTCGGCTACGCGCTCGCCCACGCCTACGGCGCCGCCTTCGACAACCCGGACCTGCTGGTCGTCTGCGTGGTCGGAGACGGCGAGGCGGAGACGGGGCCGCTGGCGGCGAGCTGGCACTCGAACAAGTTCCTCAACCCCGCCCGGGACGGCGCGGTCCTCCCCGTCCTTCACCTGAACGGCTACAAGATCGCCAACCCGACGGTGCTGGCGCGGATCGGGCGCGAGGAGCTGCGCTCGCTGCTCGAGGGCTACGGCCACGCGCCGCGCTTCGTGGAGGGCTCAGAGCCGGAGGAGATGCATCAGCTGATGGCCGCCACGCTCGACGAGGTCGTGGGGGAGATCCGCACGATCCAAGCCGAGGCGCGCGAGGGGCGAGGCGGCGCACGCCCGCGCTGGCCGATGATCGTCCTCGCCACCCCGAAGGGCTGGACGGGTCCGAAGGAGGTCGACGGCAAGCCGGCCGAGGGCTCGTTCCGGTCGCACCAGGTGCCGCTGGCGGGCGTCAGGGGCAACTCCGAGCACCTCGCCCAGCTCGAGGCCTGGCTCCGCAGCTACCGGCCGCAGGAGCTCTTCGACCAGCGGCGGGCGCTGCGCCCCGAGCTGGCCGAGCTGGCGCCTACGGGCGAGCGGCGCATGGGCTCGAACCCGCACTCGAACGGCGGCCTCCTGCTGCGCCAGCTCGACCTCCCCGACTTCCGCGACTACGCAGTTGAAGTCTCGCGGCCAGCCGAGCGCATGAGCGAGCCTACGCGCGTGCTCGGCGGATTCCTGCGCGACGTCGTGCGGGCCAACCCGGAGAACTTCCGCGTCATGGGCCCGGACGAGACCGCGTCGAACCGGCTCGGGGCCCTGTTCGAGGCCACCGACCGGGCTTGGGACGCTGAGCGGCTACCCACGGACGAGCACCTCGCCCCGGACGGCCGGGTGATGGAGGTGCTGTCCGAGCACCTCTGCCAGGGCTGGCTCGAGGGTTATCTGCTCACCGGGCGCCACGGGCTCTTCAACTCGTACGAGGCCTTCATCCACATCGTCGACTCGATGTTCAACCAGCACGCCAAGTGGCTGAAGGTCACACGCGGCATCCCATGGCGGCGCCCGCTCGCCTCGCTCAACTACCTGCTCTCGTCGCACGTCTGGCGCCAGGACCACAACGGCTTCTCCCACCAGGACCCGGGCTTCATCGACCACGTCGTGAACAAGAAGGCGGAGGTGATCCGCGTCTACCTGCCGCCGGACGCCAACTGCCTGCTCTCGGTCGCCGACCACTGCCTCAGGAGCCGCCATTACGTGAACCTGATCGTCGCCGGCAAGCAGCCGTCGCTCGACTACCTGCCGATGGAGGAGGCGATCGCCCACTGCACCCGCGGCCTGGGGATATGGGAGTGGGCCTCGAACAGCGACGGCGAGCCCGACGTCGTCCTCGCCTGCTGCGGGGACGTCCCGACCCTGGAGACGGTGGCCGCGGCGGCGATCCTCCGTCGCGAGCTACCGGACCTTGGGGTGCGGGTGGTGAACGTGGTCGACCTGATGAGGCTCCAACCGCCTTCCGAGCATCCGCACGGGATGCCCGACGCGGAGTTCGATGCCGTGTTCACCGACGACCGCCCGATCATCTTCGCCTTCCACGGCTACCCGTGGCTCATCCATCGGCTGACCTATCGGCGCACCAACCACGAGGGGTTCCACGTCCGTGGGTACAAGGAAGAGGGCACGACCACGACCCCCTTCGACATGGTCATGCTCAACGATCTCGACCGCTTCCATCTCGTGATCGACGTGATCGACCGGGTTCCGGGCCTCGGAGAGCGCAGCGCCGAGCTGCGCCAGCGGATGGTGGACGAGCGGCTTCGGCACCGTGCCTACACGCGCGAGGTGGGTGACGACCCGCCCGACGTGCGCGACTGGAGGTGGCCGACGACCACGGACGGTGCGGCCGAGGTCCCCGAGGCCTCCGCCTAGCTTGCGGGTCCTGGTCGTCAACGCCGGCTCCAGCAGCCTCAAGCTGCGGCTGCTGGACGGCGGCGACGCCGTGCTCGCGAGCCGCGACCTCGCCGCGCGGCACGGCGCCGTGGACGAGGCCGAGTTGGGCGAGGCGCTCGCCGCGCTCGCGGCCGCCGACGCCGTCGGCCACCGGATCGTCCACGGCGGAACGCGCTTCCGGGCTCCGGTGAGGCTCGACGCTGCGGTCGCCGCCGAGCTCGCCGAGCTCGGCGACCTCGCCCCGCTCCATCAGGCCGCCTCGCTCGCCGTCGTCGCCTCCGTCGGAAGGACGCTTCCCGGCGTGCCCGCCGTGGCCTGCTTCGACACCGCGTTCCACGCGACCCTGCCGCCGGCAGCGGCCACCTACGCCCTGCCGGCGGCCTGGCGCGAGCGCTGGGCGCTGCGCCGCTACGGGTTCCACGGCCTCTCCCACGGCTACGCCGCGCGCCGGGCCGCGGAGCTGCTTGATCGGCCGATCGACTCGCTGCGGGTCGTCACCTGCCACCTCGGCGCCGGAGCCTCGCTGGCCGCGGTGCGCGAGGGGGTCTCGGTTGACACGACGATGGGGTTCACGCCCCTCGAGGGGTTGGTGATGGCGACGCGATCGGGTTCGGTGGACCCTGGTCTCCTGCTCTGGCTGCTGGAGCGCGAGGAGCTCGCGGAGCGCGAGCTGGCGGAAGCGCTCGAGCGCCGCTCCGGCCTGCTGGCGCTGGCGGGGACGGCGGACATGGCGGAGGTCGTGGCCCGCGCCGAGGCGGGCAAGGAGGAGGCGCGGCTGGCGTTCGACGTCTACGTCCATCGCCTGCGGGCGGGCATCGCGGCGATGTGTGTCGCGATGGGGGGGATGGATGCACTTGTGTTCACCGGCGGCG
Organism: bacterium; assembly: GCA_039930945.1. GTDB lineage: Bacteria > Actinomycetota > Thermoleophilia > Solirubrobacterales > 70-9 > JBDTSW01. Next base: position 264 of record JBDTSW010000053.1, on the reverse strand, counting down.
TCGGCGAGCATTCGCCGGAGGTCCGCGCGGCCGCGTCGAGCGGGCTCGGGCTCCTGGGGGTGGAGCTGGATCAGGCACGCAACGAGGCGCCGCGGGGCGACGAGGACATCGGCGCCGCCGACGCCTCGGTGCGGACGCTCGTCGTCACCTCCCGGGAGGACCTCGAGATCGCGCGGCAGGTGCGCGGCCTGCTCGGGGAGCGGTCGGCGCCTACGCGGGTCGGATCGTGACCCGCTCGCCGGGCGACAGGCAGGGGATCTCCAT
>JBDTSW010000052.1:0-15753 GCA_039930945.1 bacterium | reverse complement strand
CTTCGAGGCGTCCGACGACTTCGAGCCCTTCTCGGTCTTGGCGGAATCCGAGCCCGACTTCGAGTCGTCCGAATCCGAGCCGGAGTCGGACTCCGACGAGCCGCCGTCGCCGGCCTTGCCGCTGCCCTTGCGAGCGTAGTCGGTGGTGTAGAAGCCCGATCCCTTGAAGTGGACGGCGATCGGGTGGAAGACCCGCTCGACCCCGGCGCCGCACTCCTGACAGGCGGTGACCGGGTCCTCCGACATCGACTGGACGACCTCGAATTGGTGCCCGTTGTTGCAGCGGTACTCATAGATCGGCATGCGCGCCGCGAAGTATCGCAAGGCCCCTGGCGCCAGCCCTGGCGCCGACGTGGGTAGGTTGCAGGCAGCGACGCCCAATGGCCGACGCCGAGACCAAAGCCCCCGAGCCCGAGCTGACGATGGACGAGATCGTCTCGCTGTGCAAGCGGCGCGGCTTCATCTTCCCCTCGTCGGAGATCTACGGCGGGCTGGGCTCGACCTACGACTACGGCCACTACGGCGTGCTGCTGAAGAACAACGTCAAGGGCGAGTGGTGGCGCTCGATGCTGACCGAGCGCGACGACATCGTCGCCCTGGACTCGGCGATCCTCCAGCACCCGCGGGTGTGGGAGGCGAGCGGGCACCTGGCCGGCTTCACCGACCCGATGGTCGACTGCCGCGCCTGCAAGCAGCGCTTCCGCGCGGACAAGCTCTCCGACGCCCGCTGCCCCCGCAAGCCCTCGAAGCTGCCCGGCGAGGGCCCCGAATGCGACCTCACCGACGCCCGCGAGTTCAACCTCATGTTCGAGACGAACGTGGGGCCCGTCCGCGACACCGCCTCGGTCGCCTACCTGCGCCCCGAGACCGCGCAGGGGATCTTCATCAACTTCAAGAACGTGCTTCAGTTCGCGCGCAAGCGCCCGCCGTTCGGGATCGCCCAGATCGGCAAGTCGTTTCGCAACGAGATCACGCCCGGCAACTTCGTCTTCCGCACCCGCGAGTTCGAGCAGATGGAGATGGAGTACTTCGTGCCGCCCGGCGAGGCCCCGAAGTGGTTCGAGCACTGGACCAAGCAGCGGTTCGCCTGGTACGCGGACCTCGGCATCCGCACCGACTTCCTCCGCCTGCGACCGCACGACGCCGACGAGCTCTCCCACTACTCGTCTCGCACCTCCGACATCGAGTACCTGTTCCCGATCGGCTGGTCGGAGCTGGAGGGGATCGCCGACCGCGGCGACTTCGACCTCACCCGGCACGCCGAGTTCTCGGGCGAGAAGCTCGAGTACTTCGACCAGGGCTCGGGTGAGCGCTACGTCCCGCACGTGATCGAGCCCGCCGCCGGCGCCGACCGCGCCGCCCTCGCCTTCCTCGTCGACGCCTACGACACCGAGGAGGTGGAGGGACGCACGCGCACCGTGCTGCGCCTGCACCCGCGGCTGGCGCCGGTCAAGGCGGCGGTGCTGCCGCTGGTCTCGAAGGAGGGGATGCCGGAGAAGGCACGCGAGGTGTTCGCGCAGATCCGCCGTCGCCTGCCGGCCGAGTTCGACGAGGGCGGGTCGATCGGCAAGCGCTACCGCCGCCAGGATGAGATCGGCACCCCCTGGGGGATCACCGTCGACGGCCAGACGATGACCGACGACACGGTCACGCTGCGCGACCGCGACTCGCTCGAGCAGTCACGCGAGCCGATCGAGGGCCTCGCCGACCGCCTCGCGGACAGGCTCGAGGAGCCCTGGCAGAGCCCGAAACCGAGCTGACCTTTCGCACCTGTGCCGCCCGGAGCGGCAAGACCGCGAACAATCAAGATCAGCGACCCGCCCAGCGCTCGCCGCCGCCGAGGCGCTCGATCCCGACCCAGCTGAAGTCCATCGCCAGTTCGAGCACGCGCCCGCGGGAGACCTCCGGGTGGTCGTCCCACCAGTTGGCCAGCGATTGCACGGCGCCGGTGAGCTGCTGGGCCATCATCTCCGAGGCCTGCACGAACTCGGGGTCGGCGGCCCGGTAGGCGTCGGGCGCGTTGGCGACCATCAGCCCCGCGATCGTCTCGGTCACCTCCCCCTGCAGGCGGGAGAAGGCCTCGGCGATATCGGGGTCCTCGACGTTTCGGAACAGCAGGCGCCAGGCCACCGGATGGTCGGCGACGAACTCGAGGAAGGCGTCGACGCCATCGCGCAGCCGCTCCTCCTCGGTGTCGGCGGCGGTGATCGCAGCGATCACCCGACCCAGCAGCTCGTCGACGTGCATCTCCAACAGCGCCCGCTCGAGCTCTCGCTTCGACGGGAAGTGCTCGTAGATCAGGGCCTTCGAGATCTCGCCCCTGGCGGCGACATCCTCCAGCGACGCACCGTGGAAGCCGCTCTGCGAGAAGACCTCGAGCGCGGCGGCCAGGATCGCCTCGCGGCGCTGCGCGGCCGGCATCCGCCGGCGGGAGGGCGTGCTGAGGTGTGCGACGCGTGTGATCGATGACATAACTGACTCGTCGGTCAGTTAGTCTACGCGCAACCGGCCACGCACTTTCGGAAGGGTTGAGATGAGCGTTGCGCAGAAGGACGGGATCGAGCGGTCGTACGGCGACCAGATCACCTACGAGGACCTCTACCGCCGCTGGGAGGAGGGCAACTGGAAGACCAGCGAGCTCGACTTCTCCGAGGACCGGAGGGGCTGGGAGGCCCTCTCCGAGATCCAGCGACGCTCCGGGCTGTGGATCTACTCGATGTTCTTCTTCGGCGAGGACTCGGTCACCGACAACCTCTCCCCGTACATCGACGCCGCGCCGAAGGAGGAGCAGAAGTACTTCCTCGCCACCCAGCAGGTGGACGAGGCGCGCCACGCGATCTTCTTCCACCGCTTCTTCAAGGAGGTGATCGGCGCCGGCGACTCGATCGCTTCGACGCTGGCCTACACCGAGGCGCAGCTCGGGTGGGGCTACCGCCACGTCTTCGACCGCCTCGACCAGATGGGCGAGGAGCTGCGCCGCGACCGCTCGCTGCCGAAGTTCGCCCAGGCGATCACCCTCTACCACCTGGTCGTCGAGGGCACCCTCGCCCAGCCCGGCCAGCACTTCATCGAGGACTACTTCGCCAAGGCGGGGACGATGCCGGGCTTCAGCGCCGGCATGGCCAACGTCTCGCGCGACGAGCAGCGCCACATCGGGTTCGGGGTCAAGGTGCTCTCCGAGCTGGTCGCCGAATCCGACGAGTGCAAGGCGGCGATCGACGAGATCCTGCGTGAGGTGATGCCCTACTCGACGGCGGTCTTCGTGCCGCCGGGCTTCGACCGTGAGTACACCCGCTGCTACGGCTTCGAGATGGAGGACATCTTCGCCTTCGGCCTGCGCTCGGTGCGGGCAAAGTGGAACGCGATCGGCTACCCGCTCGAGCAGATGTCACCGGGCGTCTTCCCCGTCGATCCCACGCTGGCGCCGGAGGAGGTCGCGGCCCGGCAGATCAAGCTGCTCGAGTCCGGGGTGACGGGCGAGCCCAACGGCGCGCCCGCCTCCTCGCCGGACGTCCAGCAGCTGTTCTTCGACGTCGTCGCCAACTCCGCCGACACCGGCGTCGTCAACGGCCGGCCGCTGACGGTGCAGTGGCGCTTTAGCGACGCCGACCCCTGGCACGTGATCGTCGAGAACGGATCGGCCCGCGCCCAGCACGGCGACGCGGGCTCGGCCGACGTCACCCTGGAGACGAGCTGGGCGGAGTGGATCAACATCTCCAAGGGCGTGATCGACCCCCGCAAGGCGCTGCTTCGCGGCCGCCTCAAAGTCAGGGGCGGCCCCCGTGGCCTCTACGCCTTCACCCGCACCTTCCCCCGGCGCGGCTAGGCGCCTCCTCCGGTCCCGTCGACCGCCCCCGCGCGCCGCCAACGGGCTGGCGCGCTTGCAGCCGACCAGTTAACTCCCCGCTATCCGAATCGGCCATCCGGGACGGCGCCTGTTCCGCGATCGGCGATGCGAGCGGACCAGTACGGGACCCAATTACGGTTTCGACGGTTTCGGCCCGGCGGCCAAACCGTAAGAAAACCTACCACTCGTTGCTTGCGACGAAGATTTCACCAAACGGTGGTAGCAGTTCCCCGGAACGCAGTAGCCGGTTGGCTTGGCCATTGGGTTTTGAGATCGGGTTTCCGCTCCTGCCCCAACCGGGTAAGAAGGACTCTCATGCGAGCGGAATGCTTTTCTGCGACGATGCGCGACGACACAGCGAGAACGTGGGATGGCGACATGCCCCCAAGCGACTCTCTCAGACGAAGGATTAACGCATGATGATCAAGTCAAAGCTGCAACTCTCGCTCGGCATCTTGGCGGTCGCCGCGGTGATGGCCCTCGGGCCGGCATCTGCGCTCGGGCAGGGCTCTTCCATCGAGACATACGCTGGCGGCGGCGGCGGCGTGGGCAACCAGGTCGACCAGGGAGCGGCCTCGGCCGATCCGAGCCAGGGAGCGGCCTCGGCCGATCCGAGCAGCGGCACCTTGCCCTTCACCGGCCTAGACCTCGGGCTCGTAGTCGGGACTGGCCTGCTGCTGATCGCCACAGGCACGGCGCTCACCCGCCTGGTCGTTCGCGACAGAGAAGCCTAAGAAGCCTTCTCGAAGCGGAAGCCGCAAAGGCCGTTGTCCGGCGGCCTTTTGCGGTGCGGCGCGCTCGCCGGGCCCACGGCTTCAAGTGTAACCGTGAATAAGGCCCGTAAGCTGCGCGCGTGAAGCTGCGTGCGTCGGCGTACGGGCCCGAGCTAGGGCCGGGGTTGATGGCGGCGGGCGTCTTCGTCGCCTGGGCGGCGGTCGAGGGAGGCTTTGAGCCGACTGCCTGGTATCCGGGCGGCCTCTTCCTGCTCGGCCTGCTCGCCGTCGCCGTCTTCGCCTTTCACGTCCGCGGGCGCATCAGCCCAGGGCGGGGCATGATCGCGGCCATCGCCCTGCTCGGCGCCTTCGCCGTTTGGAGTTTCGTCTCGATCACCTGGTCAGATGTGCAGGGCGATGCCTGGGACGGCGCCAACCGCGTGCTGCTCTACCTGATCACCTTCGCCCTCTTCGCCCTGCTGCCGTGGCGGCCGCGCAGCGCCGCTCTCGTGCTGGGCGGCTACTGCGTCGCGCTCGCGACGCTTGCCGTGATCACCGTCGCCGACCTAGCCGCCTCCTCCGACCCAACCCTGGGCTTCATCGCCGGCGCCTTATCCGACCCTACCGGCTACCACAACGCCACGGCGGCGTTGCTGCTCGCGGCCTTCTTCCCGGCGCTCGTGCTCGCGTCGAGAAGGGAGGTGGCGTGGCTCGCCCGCGGCCTGCTGCTGGCTTCGGCCGGGATCCTGTTCGAGGTCGCGCTCATCTCGCAGAGCCGCGGCTCGGTGATCGCGTTCCCGCTGGTCGCCCTGGTCTTCGTCGCCCTTGCCCCGGGCCGTGCCCGGCTGATCCTCTGGAGCCTTCCGGTCGCGGCCGCCGCGGCCCTCGCGGCGGATCCCCTGCTCGACGTTTTCAAAGCCCTCGACGAGGGAGGCTCTATTGACGCCGCCGTCGACGACGCCCTGCGCGCAATCCTCCTCTCGGCTTCGGCCCTGTTCGCCTTGGGCGCCGCCGGGGCCCTTGTGGAGAGAAGGGTCTCGTTGTCGCCGAGCGCGTCGCGCGCCGGCGCCCGGGCCGTCGGCGCGGCGGCGCTGGTGGCCGCGGCCGCCGGTGTGGTGATCGCCATCAGCGTCATCGGCAACCCCGTCACCTGGGTGGGGGACCAGTGGAACGACTTCAAGTCGGGCCAGGAGAACGAGTTCGGCGAGTCCCGCTTCACCAGCGGGCTGGGCAGCAACCGTTACGACTTCTGGCGCGTGTCTATGGACGAGTTCGCCGACTCTCCGATTACCGGGATCGGAATCGAACAGTTCGCCGTGGACTACCTGCGCGAAGGGCGCAGCCGCGAGGAGTCGCTGTACCCCCACAGCGTCGAGGTGCGAATCGTCTCTCAGACCGGCCTGGTGGGCACAGCGTTCTTCGCAGGGTTCCTGATTGTGGCCACGCTGGCGGCGCTGAGGTTACGCCAGCGAGCCGGGAACTCGCTCACCGGCGCCGTCGCGATCGCCGGGCTGGGCTCGTTCGCCTACTGGTTCGCCCACGGGTCCGGCGACTGGTTCTGGGCCTTCGCCGGGCTCGGCGCGCCGGCGTTCGCGTGGCTGGCGCTCGCCGGCAGCGTCCGGCCCGAAGCCGGCCCCGAGCACGTACTCGACGACGAACAGGAGCCCGAGGCGCCGGCGTCGCCGGCCGCGGGCCGCTGGGTCGCGATCGCCGCCGGCGTCGTCCTCGCGGCCGCAGCGCTGATCTCCTTCGTGCTTCCGTGGGCGGCCGCCCGCGACGTCGAGCTCGCCGCGCAGAACTGGTCGGCCGGCCCGGAGGTCGCCTTCGAGCGCCTCGACCGGGCCCGCGGCCTCAATTTCCTCAGTGACCGCCCGGACGTGATTGCCGGGACGATCGCGTTGCGGCTGGGCGACGAGAGGCGCGCCCGCGACTCGTTCGAGGCGGCGCTCGAGCGCAACCCGCTTGCCTGGTATCCCCGCCTGGAGCTGGGGGCCATCGCGGCTCGGAAGAACGAGCGCGGCGTGGCCCTCGCACAGCTGCGGCGGGCGCGCGAGCTGGCGCCTCGCGACGAGCTGGTCAAGTCGGTGCTGCAGCGGGTGAGCAGCGGTCGAACGGTCTCCCTCAGTGAGATCGAGAACCAGCTCCGCGACCGCGTCTGCGCCCTGTTTGGCCGCACTGCGGAGACCCCCGACTGCGACTGAGCCCGCCCCCCGACGCGCCTCGCTCGCGTGGGCCGGCCGGCGGAGTTCCCAGACGTTGCTAGGTCGACGCGGTTTCGGTGGAGGCAGTGGTCGTGGACGTGTACTCGAACTCCTCCTCGGCGCCGAAGAGGCGATCGAGCACCGACTTGCGGATCTCCTCGCTGAGGACGACGGCGAGCACCGCAGCGACGATCGCGACCAAGACGAGGTTGCGGAAGGTGTGGCTCTGGCGCTTGCCGCGGAGCTGATCGGAGGCCTCGCGCAGCGACTCGGCGGCGTTGCGAAGCTCCTTGTGGACCTTGCGGTCGTCCATCAACGCCTTTGCCGGGGCCTTGCCGTTGTTGACCCGGCCGTAGGCCTTCTTCGCTGAGCGGTAGGCGTCCTGGAGGTTCTCGCGCAGCTCCTCGTCGTCGATCAGCCGTCGCACGTACTCGTTGTCGGCGGCCGACCGGCCCGTCTCCCAAGCCTTCTCAGCCCTCGTCCCTCTCGCCATTTCCTACCTCTTTCTCTGGGGTCCTGGCTCGCGTCCAGTGGTCTTGGCTCGCCTTCAGCATATACCCGGCCAGGCGAAGAACTCCGCCGCCGCGGAGGGCCTAGAGCGCGGCTTCCAGCGTCTTCTCGATGCGGTCCACGTAGACGAACTCGAGCCCGCCGCGCTCGTGCTCGGGGATCTCTGCGATCTCGGCCTGGTTGCGCTCGGGGACGATCACGCGCTTGATCCCGGCCCGCTGGGCAGCCAGCGCCTTCTCCTTCAGCCCGCCCACCGGCAGCACCTGTCCGGTGAGGGTGATCTCACCGGTCATCGCGACGTCGCCGGACACCGGCTTTGCCGAGACCAGCGAGGCGAGTGCGACCGCCATCGCCACCCCGGCCGAGGGGCCGTCCTTGGGGACCGCGCCGGACGGCACGTGGATGTGGAGGTCGTGGGTCGCGTGCCAATCCTCTTCAGCGTCGGGCGCCAGCTGCTTGAGATGGCCGCGGACGTAGGAGAGGGCGGCCTGCGCGGACTCGCGCATGACGTCGCCGAGCTGGCCGGTGATCGTCAACTTGCCCGACCCCGGCATCGCGGTCGCCTCGATGAACAGGACCTCACCGCCGACCGGGGTCCAGGCGAGTCCGGTGGCGACGCCCGGGTCCTTGGTGCGGCGGCGCTGCTCGGCGAACACCCGGCGGCGGCCGAGCAGCTCGCGAGCGCGCTTCGCCGAGACGCTCAGTTTGCCCTTGATCCTGCCCTCGGCGACCTCGCGGGCGATCTTGCGGCAGACGCTCCCGATCTCGCGCTCGAGGTTGCGCACCCCGGCCTCGCGGGTGTACTCCTCGATGATCGCGCGCAGAGCCGCGTCCGAGAATGCCGCCTGGCTGCGCTTGAGGCCGTTCTCGGTGACCTGGCGCGGGACCAGGTAGCGCTTGGCGATATGCAGCTTCTCGTCGGTGGTGTAGCCGGCGAGCTGGATCACCTCCATCCGGTCGCGCAGCGCCAGCGGGATCGTCTCGAGGGTGTTCGCCGTGGTGATGAACATCACCTCGGAAAGATCGAACGGGAGGTCCAGATAGTGGTCGCGGAAGGAGTCGTTCTGCGCCGGGTCGAGGACCTCGAGCATCGCGCTGGAGGGGTCGCCGCGGAAGTCGGCCCCCATCTTGTCCAGCTCGTCGATCATGAACACCGGGTTGCGCGAGCCGGCGTCGCGCAGGGCGCGGACGATCGTCCCGGGCATGGCGCCGACATAGGTGCGGCGGTGGCCGCGGATCTCCGCCTCGTCGCGCACCCCGCCGACCGAGATCCGCTCGAACTCGCGACCCAGCGCGCGCGCGATCGAGCGCCCGAGGCTCGTCTTGCCGACGCCGGGCGGGCCGACGAAGCACAGGATCGGGCCCTTCGCGGGCCCTGCCGGCTGCTTCGAGCCGGCGGGCCGTTGCGTCAGGCTGCGTACGGCCAGATACTCGAGGATCCGGTCCTTGACCTTCTCCAGGTCGTAGTGGTCGGCGTCGAGCACCTCGTGAGCGTGCGCCAGGTCGAGGTCGTCCTCGGTGTGCTTGTCCCAAGGCAGCTCCACCAGCCACTCCAGGTAGGTGCGGATCACACCGTGCTCGGCGGCAGCAGCCGGCAGCTTCTCCAGCCGTCCCAGCTCGCGGTCGGCCTGCTTGCCGGCCGCCTCCGGGAGGTTCGCTGCCTCGATCCGCTCGCGCAGCTCGTTGACCTCGGCCTGCTGCTCGTCGCCCTCGCCCAGCTCCTGCTGGATCGCCTTCAGCTGCTCGCGCAGGTAGTACTCGCGCTGGCCCTTGTCGATCTCCGACTCGACCTGCGACTGGATCTTCGAGCCGAGCTGGATCACCTCGAGCTCGCGGGCGAGGATCTCGGAGAGGCGCCGCAGGCGACGGTCGACGGAGACCTCCTCCAGCAGCTCCTGCTTCTCTGAGGTCGAGATCCGCAGTGCGCCCGCGATCATGTGAGAGAGCGCCGACGGATCATCGATGTTGGTGACCGCGAGCTGGAGCTCCTCGGGCAGGTAGGGGATCAGCTCGATGATCTCGCTGAAGGTCGTCTGCACGTTGCGGGTGAGGGCCTCGAGCTCGGGCGAGGGCTCGACCTCGTCGGGGAGCGAGGAGATGCGAGCGATCAGGTAGGGCTCCTCGGCGACGAAGTCGCCGATCTTGATCCGCTCGATCCCCTGCACGAGGATGCGGACCGTGCCGTCGGGGATCTTCAGCATCCGAGCGACCACACCGGCAACGCCGACGCCGTAGATCTCGTCGGGGCCGGGCTCCTCGATCTCGGGGTCGCGTGAGGCGACCATCGCGATCATCCGCTCGCCGCCGAGGACGTCGTCGATCAGCCTGATCGAACGCGGCTGGCCGACCGCGAGCGGGGTCAGCGTGTCCGGGAAGGAGACCATCTCCTTCAGCGGCAACACCGGTAGCGCGCCGGGCAGCTTCTGGCCGCTGCGATCGCGGATCGCCTGCTCGAGGTCCGGCGTCTCGACGACCTCGATCGAGGGCCCGCCGTCGCCGATCATCAGTCTCCCTGCTCGATCGGGACCCGGCGGCTCGCCTGACCGCCGATGTTCAGCGGCAGCTCAACCCGAAGGACGCCGTCCTCGTAGGTGGCGCGGGCCTGGTCGGCAACGACGTCGGCGTTGAGCTCGACGATGCGGCGGAACCGTCCGGCCTCGATCTCGACCTGCTGGTACACGCGGCCCTCCGTCTCCTGCACGGGTCGTTCCCCCGAGATCACCAGGTCGCGTCCGGAGATCTCGAGGTTGACGGTGCCCATCGGCACCCCGGCGAGCTCGGCCTTGACGATCGCCAGCGGCGGCTCGCCGCCGCAGTAGTAAACGTCGACGCGGGGTGAAAAACCGGACTGGGCGCGACCGGGGAACCATCCCTCCCCCCAAACGTCGCCGAAGAGCTCATCCATCTCGCGCCGCATGCGCTCGAAGTTGACCAATAGATCCCGCTGCCGCGCCATCAGCTCAAGCGTAGCGACGAGGGCCGGAGGTCAGCAGGGGCCCGAGCGGCTCAGAGCTCGTAGACGGCCCCCTCGCGGGCGACCTCCACCGGCGAGCCGAAGGCGGCCGACGCCTGCTTGCGAGCCCAGACCTGGTCCAGCTCGTCGGAGATGTGGGTGATGACCACCCGCTTGGCGCCCGCGCGGCGGCCGTGCTCACCAGCCTCCTCAGGCGTCAGATGCCCACGCCGGCCGCTGCGCTCGGGCCGTGGGAGCGTGGCCTCGACCAAGAGCAGGTCGGTTCCCTCGGCGAAGGCGACCAGCTCGTCGTCGGGGCGAGAGTCGGCGCCGAAGGTGAAACGGCCGCCGTCGGTGACGGAGCGCAGCTCGACCGCGTAGGTCTCGGTGAAGTGCTGGACCTCGCGGAAGCGGATTCTCAGGTCGTCGACCTCGAGGCTCGAGTCACGCTCGTATTCCTCGACGGCGAAGGCGGTGTCGATCAGGTGGTCGTCGCCCCAGCTGCCGACGATCCGGCGGAAGGTCTCGATCCCGCCCGGGGGCGCGATCAGCCGCGGCCGCGCGGGCGAGTCGGTACCGGGCCAGGGGGGCACCGGGACGGGCTGCTGGCGTGGCGCGTAGGTGAGCGCGTAGGCGTACGGCACCAGGTCGAGGATGTGGTCCGCGTGCAGGTGGGAGATGACGACGGCGTCGATCTCGGTGTAGTCACGGCGCTGGCGGAGCTTGCCGAAGACGCCGTTGCCGCAGTCGAGCAGCAGCGAGGTGTCTCCATCCTCGACCAGATATCCGCTGCACGCGCCGCCGGCGTCCTGCCACGACGGCGACTTGCCGAGAACCGTCACCCGCATAGTGGCGATTCACTCTAACCCGCCCGCCGGCACGGGGCGGGCGGGATCGGGGCGCCTGCACGCGAGGGTGCGTGGGTCCTCAGGCGGACTCGGCGAGGGGCTCGTCGGCGGCCTGGCGAAGCAACAGCGAGGGCTGGCGCGGCGGGACCAGGCCGTCGGGACTGTCGGGCCGGAAGGTGGAGCAGGGCTCGTCGAGGGCCAGCGCGCAGAGCATCTTGCGATGGAAGAAGCAGTCGGCGCAGCTGCGGCCATTCTTACGCGAGCGCTTGCCGGTCTTGCGCGGGAGGCCGAGGGCCTCGGCGAGCTCGGGCGGCGGCTGTTCGACCTTGATCACGGCGGCGATAGTGGCATTCGCCAGGGTCCCCTGCAGGAGCGGTTTCCGCAAATCGCCGGAGTTTCTTCGAAGGTCGCTGCCGTCGATTCGCGGGCTTTGCGGGAACAGCCTGGCGCCGCTAGAATTCCGCGGGCCATGGCACATGAACGCACGAGGCACCTGAGCGCCTCCCCACCGCTTTTTTCCAACCGCTTCCTCGATTTCTTCTCGAGGATCCACCCGGCGGTGCCCGCGCTGATCTTCCTGCCGATGATCGCGGCGCTGGTCGTCCTCGGCGCTCGCGACGGCCAGGGCGCGCTCGAGATCGTCGCGCTCGTCGCCGCCGGGCTGGCGATCTGGACCCTGTCGGAGTACTGGCTGCACCGCAAGCTCTTTCACTGGCAGCCCGACAACGCGATCGGGCGCAGGATGCACTTCATCATCCACGGCGTCCACCACGACCATCCCAACGACAAGCTGCGGCTGGTGATGCCGCCCGGCGCCTCGATCCCGCTGGCCGCGGTCTTCTTCGGCGTCTTTTGGCTGATCTTCGGAATCCCGACCGCGCTGCCGCTGTTCGCCGGCTTCCTGATCGGCTACCTGGCCTACGACTACACCCACTACTACCTGCACCACTTCGTGCCGCGCAGCGACTTCGGCAAGCGCCTGCGCGAGCACCACATGCGCCACCACTTCCAGGACCACCGGTACGGGTACGGGGTCTCCTCCCCGCTCTGGGACGCGGTCTTCCGCACGCGGCCGCGCGACCGCGCCGCCAAGCGCCCCGACTAGAGCGCGCGCCGGAAGCGGACCTCGACCAGGCCACCGACCTCCGGGAAGTACTGGCTGGCCCTGCGACCGCCGTCGGCGCGCCAGCCCCGCCCGGCATAGAAGCTCGCCGCGCGGGCGTTGCCCTCGAGCATCCACAGAATCGCCTGGCGACAGCCGCCGGCGCGCATCTGGGCCACCGAAGCGTCCATCAGCGCCGTTCCCGCTCCGCAGCCCCATGACCGTGGCCGCACATAGAGGGCCGGGATCTCGCCCACGCCCTCGGGCTCATCGGCGTCCCGGCACTCGATCGCCAGGGTCGAGAAGCCCACCACGGCGCCGTTCGATTCGGCCACCAGGGTGCGGGAGCGCTCCCCCCCGGGCGCAAGCCAGCGGCGCCACTGGCGCTCGCGCCCGGCCAGCGAGAGGGAGTCGAGCAGCTCGGCCGGCAACAACCCCGGATATGCGCCTCTCCAGGAGGAGATGTGAACGGCCGCGACCGCGCGGGCGTCCCCGAGCACCGAGGGACGCACTGTCACCTCTGTGTTGCGCAAGGATCCTCCACTAAACCACACTGTTACAGTGGCTGAAACTAGACGCCAACATCACACTCACAGTGGCAGAACGAAAGGGGAACTGTTCCTGATGACATCGAAGACAGTAGACCAAGCGGCGAACCTGCTCCGGGAGAGGATCAAGGAGCTCGAGGCCGAGCGCGAGAATCTCGCGCGCGCCCTCGCCGGCCTCACCGGCGGGCGCGAGGGACGCCGCGGCCCAGGCCGCCCGCGCCGCTCGGGCAAGGGCCGCCCGCGCGGACGCCGCCGTCGCGGCAACACCCGCACCGACCAGGCCGTGAAGCTGATCTCCGAGAACCCGGGCATCGGGGCGTCGGATATCGCCAAGCAGTTGAAGATCAAGCCGAACTACATCTACCGGGTGCTCGGCGACCTCCAGAAAGAGGGCCGGGTGCGCAAGGACGGCCGCTCCTACACGGCCGCCTGAGCGCAGCCCAGCGCCGCCCGCACGGTCCCGGCAACCTCGTCGGGCCGGCGGGCGAGCTGGCGCCAGGTGAACCTCAGGACCCGCCACCCGGCCGCGGTCAGCATCTGGTCGCGGCGCCGATCCCGCTCGAACGCCGCCCGGGTTCCATGGGTCGCGTGGCCATCGGTCTCCACGACCAGACACGACGAGGGCCAATGGAAGTCCACCTCGAGGGTGTCGGCTCCCACCTCGATTCGTCCGTTGACGACGGGGCTGGGTAGGGAGGCGGATCTGCAGAGGGCGAGGAAACGCGCTTCCAGCTCCGAGCGGGTGTGGATCTCGGGCAGGTAGAGAGTGAGGGCGTGGTCGAGCTTCGCGACCCCGCGGTGACCATCGCCGCGGTCGAGGACGTCCTGGACGCCGGCGGTATCGAGGACGCGAAGGACCTCGGCGCGCTGAAGGGCACGGTCGAGCGCGGCTGCGTCCAGTTCGCCCGCGAGGTCGAGCAGGGTGCGGGCGACCGACGTGCAGGGGATGTGGTCGATGGTGGTGACGTCGCGGGGTAGCAGGGTCGCTCGATGCGCACGGATGCCGGGGCGCGAGCGCACGGTGCGATCCGAGACGGTGATGTCGATCTGCGCGCGTGCAGAGGGACGGAGATCGAGTAGGGAGGCGGCCGACCGATGCGAGATGGCTGCGGCGGGGCCGCACGCCAGGACGGCCGCCAAGAATCGCCCCTTTCGAGTCAGGCGCTTGTGGCCGACCGCGTAGACGCCGCGGTGGGTGCGGTGAAGGTGGCCCCCGGCGACACGGTGATGAATCGCCGCGGTGGTCAGCCCAATCTCCCGAAGCTGAGACACCGCCAGGACCCCATGCTGCCGGGTCGCCACCACCGCAACCCTCGCCCAAACCGGTGAACTCAACAAACTCAGCCGTAGTGGCTGACTTCGTAGCTGACCCCTGCCCACCCAGCCACTGTGGCGGCGCGGGCGTCACTTGTCTACGCGCGCTTGTGCCGGGACGCAAACGCTCGCGCGCCGCGTCCCGCAGGCCCCTAGACCAGCCCCAACCCCGCGACCGCGTCGCGCTCGGAGCGCAGCTCGGCCACGGAGGCGTCGATCCGCCCGCGTGAGAACTCGGTGATCTCGAGGCCCTCGACGATCGCATAGGAGCCGCCCGCGCAGCTGCAGGGGTGGCCGGAGATGATCCCCTCGGCGATCCCATAGGAGCCGTCGGCGGGAACGCCCATCGAGACCCAGTCGCCCTCGGGGGTGCCGAGCACCCAGTCGTGGACGTGGCTGATCGCGGCGTTGGCGGCCGAGGCGGCGCTGGAGGCCCCGCGGGCGTCGATCACCGCGGCGCCGCGCTTGGCGACGGTGGGGATGAAGGTGTCGGCGATCCAGGCCTCGTCGCCGGCCGCGTCCCAGGCCGACTCGCCGTTGACCCTGGCGTTGACCAAATCGGGGTACTGGGTGGTCGAGTGGTTGCCCCAGACGGTCATCTTCGAGACGTCCGCGACGGTCACGCCGAGGCGCTGGGAGAGCTGGGCGACCGCGCGGTTGTGATCGAGGCGGAGCATCGCGGTGAAGCGCTCGGAGGGCACATCGGGGGCGTTCGAGGCGGCGATCAGCGCGTTGGTGTTGGCCGGGTTGCCGACGACGAGGATCTTGATGTCGTCGGCAGCGCCGGCGTTGATCGCCTCGCCCTGAGGCTTGAAGATGCCTCCGTTCGCCTCCAGCAGATCTGAGCGCTCCATCCCCGGCCCGCGGGGGCGGGCGCCGACCAGCAGGCCGAGATTGCAGCCGTCGAAGGCGGTCTTGGGGTCGTCGTGGATGTCGACCCCGGCCAGCAGCGGGAAGGCGCAGTCGTCGAGCTCCATCGCGGTGCCCTCGGTGGCCTTGACCGCGTCGGGGATCTCGAGCAGGTTGAGGTGGACCGGGGTGTCGTCGCCGAGCATCTGGCCGGAGGCGATGCGGAAGAGCAGCGCGTAGCCGATCTGGCCCGCGGCGCCGGTGACGGTGACATTGACTGGCGTGCTCACTCGCTCATCTCCTTCTCAAGGTTTTCGTCTATCGAGGCCAGGAACTCCTGGGTCGTCTGGAACCCCTGATCGGGGCCGACCAGCAGCGCCAGGTCCTTGGTCATCTTCCCGCTCTCGACCGTCTCCACACATACCCGCTCGAGCGCGTCGGCGAAGGCGGAGACCTCGGGCGTCGAGTCCATCCTGCCACGAGCGGCGAGGGCGCGGGTCCAGGCGAAGATCGAGGCGATCGGGTTGGTCGAGGTCGGATTGCCCTGCTGGTGCTGGCGGTAGTGGCGGGTGACGGTGCCGTGGGCGGCCTCGGCCTCGACCGTCTTGCCGTCGGGGGTCATCAGCACGCTGGTCATCAGGCCGAGCGAGCCGAAGCCCTGGGCGACGGTGTCGGACTGGACGTCGCCGTCGTAGTTCTTGCAGGCCCAGAGGTAGCCGCCCTCCCACTTCAGCGCGGCGGCGACCATGTCGTCGATCAGGCGGTGCTCGTAGGTCAGTCCCCTGGCGTCGAAGTCGGGCTTGAACTCGGCGTCGAATATCTCCTGGAAGAGGTCCTTGAAGCGGCCGTCGTAGGTCTTCAGGATCGT
>JBDTSW010000051.1:0-15885 GCA_039930945.1 bacterium | reverse complement strand
TCAAGGCCTTTCGCGCGCGCGAGCAGACGGACCGCCGCGAGCGCGCGGCGCTGCGGGCGGCGCGCCACTGGGCCGGGGTGGAGCGGGGCGCTCGGGCGGCGTTGCGCGCCGCCGACGCCGCCTCGCGAGCGCTGGGAGACCGGCCGCTGCGCGGGGCCGCGCAGGCGCTCCGACGGGTCGCCGGCGCCGAGCTCGTGCCCATCTGGCCCTCGAACATGCCCCCGCCGGCACCGGCGCGGCTGCCGGCGACGCCGCGCGACGGTGCCGCGGCGGCCTACCTGCCCGCCTGCATCAACCGCATCTTCGGCAACCCACGCGGCGCCCCACCGCGGCCCAGCCTGCCCGAGGCGCTGGTGGCGGTCTCGGCCCGGGCGGGGCTGGGTCTGTGGATCCCCGCCGACGCGGCCGGCAACTGCTGCGCCACGCCATGGAGCTCGAAGGGTCATCGGCGCGGCCACGAGCTGATGGCCCGGCGGGTGGCCGACTCCCTATGGCGCTGGAGCGAAGGAGGCACGTTGCCGGTGGTGATCGACGCATCCTCGTGCGCGCTCGGGCTCGCCGAGGACGTCACGCCGCTGCTCGACGACCCGCAGCGCGAGCGCTACGAGCAGGTCGAGGTGATCGACTCGATCGCCTGGGCGCACGACCGCCTGCTCCCGGCGCTCGAAGTCGAGCGCCGCGTCGGGCCGGTGGCCCTGCATCCGACCTGCTCGACGGTCCAGATGGGCCTCGGCCCGCAGCTGCAGGCGATCGCCTCGGCGATCGCGGACGAGGTGGTCATCCCCGCCGGCACCGGCTGCTGCGGCTTCGCCGGCGACCGTGGCCTGCTGCATCCCGAGCTGCCGGCCTCGGCGCTGCGCGATGTGGCCGCCGAGCTCGAGGGCCTGGAGCTCGACGCCTGCCTGTGCAGCAACCGCACCTGCGAGATCGGCCTGCAGCAGGCGACGGGCCGTCCGTATGCCTCGTTCGTCTTCCTGCTCGAGGAGCTGACCCGACCGGTCTAGGCCGGGCGCAGGAGGATGCCGTTGCCCGACGGGTCGCTGACGAGGACGCCATCCTCGCGGGCCTCGGGGTCGGAGCCGGCGTCGGCGAGGCGCGCGGCGGTGGCCTCGACCGCCTCGGCGCCGGGCAGCACGAGCTCGAACCAGCGGAGGCCGCGCGCGCCCACCGGCGGCGCCGGCGCGCCCTCTCCCGCCCAGGTGTTGACGCCGACGTGGTGGTGATAGCCCCCGGCTGAGAAGAAGAGCGCGCCCGGATAGCCGCGGACCGTCACGTCGAAGCCCACGGGGCCCACGAAGAAGATCTCGGAGGCGGGGATGTCGGCGACGTTGAGGTGGACGTGGCCCATACGCGTGGCCGCGGGCATTCCGGTGGAGGCACCGTCGTCGGGCTCCGGCTCGGCCAGCAGGTCCTCGAGGTCGAGCGCGAGCGAGTCCATCTGCAGCTCGCCGTTCGAGCGCGGCCAGTCGGCGCGGGGGCGGTCACGGTAGATCTCGATGCCGTTGCCCTCCGGGTCGCGCAGATACAGGGCTTCGCTGACCAGATGGTCGGAGGCGCCGGTGAAGCGCCAGTCTGCGTTGGCCACCCGCCGCAGCGCGGCGGCGAGCGCGGGCCGATCTTCCACCAGGATCGCCAGGTGGAAGAGGCCCGTCGTCGCCTGCGGGCGCGCCGGTGCATCCGGCGCCGAGACGAGCTCGACGAGAGCCTCGCCCCCGGCGCCGAGGCGCGCCCATGCGGGGTCGCGCTCGAGCGTCTCCAGGCCCAGCGCCCGCTCGTAAAACGACGCAACGGTGTCCAGATCGCCCACCGCCAGGCTGACGGCGCCGAGTCGGGTCTCGGCCGGAAGCTGTGCCTGAGGCTCGCCCACGGCCCTGAACGATAGGTCGCCCCGCAATCCCGGCGATGCGACGCTTAACCAGAAATCCCTTGTACCTGAGCTCGTGACGGGCCTAACCTTGTCGGTAACTAGCGGTAGGAAGAGAGAGGAATGCCGACAGCGACAACAGCAACCCGGGCCCGGGTTTCGCTGACTCCTCTACCGAGTCTCGCCGACGCAGAGTTGGTCAGGAGGGCGCGCGATGGAGACGACCGTGCCTTTGAGGAGATCGTTCGCCGCTATCGCGCGCCGCTGATCCGCTACAGCGCCCGCCACGTCGGCCGCGATCACGCTGAGGACGTCACCCAGCACGCGCTCAGCAAGGCGGCGATGCACCTGCGCGAGGACCCGCGGCCGATCCATCTGCGGGCATGGCTCTACCGGGTGGCCCACAACGCGGCGATCAACATGCGGACCCGCAAGGACTGGGACCACGAGCAGCTCAGCCCCGAGATCGACGGCGTCCCGCAGCCCCCGGAGATCGCTGCTCAGCGAGGAGAGGTGCGCCAGGTGGTCTCCGACCTCGACCGGCTTCCCGAACGCCAGCGGACCGCGCTCCTGCTCAGCGTCTTCGAAGGGCTCGGCTATGACGAGATCGCCGCCAGGCTGGACACCTCGCCGAACTCCGTCAGGGCGCTGCTGTCGAGGGCGCGCGCGCACCTTCGCAAGGCCGCCGTCGCAATCGCACCGCTGCCCCTGCTCCATGGTCTCGGCCGCAAGCTCTGGGGCCTGGTGAATGCCGCGGGCGGCGAGGGAGCGGCCGAAGCCGGCAGCTCCGTCGTCCAGGCGAAGCTGATGGCGATCGCGGCGACCACGGTGGTCGCGGGGGCCGCCACCATCGGCCGCGCGAACTCGCAGGATCCGGAACCGGCTTCCAGCGGGTCCAGCGCCGTGCAGGCGCAGCCGGCCGCAGCCTCGGCCCCCGCCATCCCGCTGCGCCCGGACACGCCGATCGCCGACACCGAGGCCGGGCGCTCACCCTCGCCGCCGGCTCGCGACGACGGGCCCGCCGGCGAGCCCGAAGCTCCGGCAGCCGAGGTTCCGCTTGCCAAGGAGCCGGTCGCCGCGCCCTCGCCCGCCCCACCGGTCGAGGAGGCCCCGCCCTCGGCGCCCCCGGCAGACCCGGGCGCCCCCAAGAACGAGCCCGGCCCGCCGCCCGTTGAAGAGCCTCCGCCCGACGGCAACAACCCGCCGCCCAGCGGCGACCCGTTCGCCGGCCAGGGAACCACCGCGCAGGCCGGCTTCGTCGCCACCCGGTAGGGCCGCCGGGCACACCCGGCGCGATCGCTTCGTTGAGTTCGGCTTGACTTGGTCGCGGGCGCGTGCGCCCGAGGACCTTGCCGGTTGAACTGAATAGGCGCTTGCCGGCGCCGAGCGCAGGGACGGGCGGGGCGGCCGGGTTCGGGCTCAGGTACGCGGAAGCAGGGGGACGCGGCCGGCCCGGCCCGGCCCGGCCCGCGACAACGGCAGCTTCGGCACGAACCTCAACCGTCTAGGATTGCGGCGCTGCCGCCCCCGAACCCGAGGTCCGACTGTGCCGAAGCTCCGCATCACCTTCCTGCTCCCACTCGCCCTGGCCGCCCTGATCGCCGGCTGTGGCTCTGACGACGACTCGAGCGACGACTCGAGCTCCGACTCGTCAGCGACCGTCTCGCTCGACGACTGCACGCCCAATCAGCTGGAGACGCTGAAGAGCGGCGAGCTGACGGTGGCGACCGACAGTCCCGCCTTCCCGCCCTACTTCGAGGACGACGACCCGACCAACGGCAAGGGCTTCGAGAGCGCCGTCGCCTACGCCGTCGCCGACACCCTGGGCTTCGCCTCCTCGGACGTCAACTGGGTCGTGGAGCCGTTCAACTCCTCCTACGCCCCGGGCCCGAAGGACTTCGACTTCGACGTCAACCAGATCTCGATCACCCCCAAGCGCGCCGAGCAGGTGGACTTCTCGGCGCCCTACTACACGGCCAAGCAGGCCGTGGTCGCGCTGAAGAGCTCGGACTTCGCCGATGCGACCTCGCTCGCGGACCTGGAGGACGCCTCGATCGGCGTCCAGATCGGGACCACCAGCCTCGAGGCCGTCAACGCCTCGATCGCGCCCTCGACCGAGCCGCAGGTGTTCGACAACTCGAACGACGTCGTCAGCGCCCTCAAGCAGGAACAGGTCGATGCGGTCGTCGTCGACGTGCCCACGGCCTTCTACCTGACCGCGGTGCAGGTGCCCGAGGCGACCACGGTCGGCCAGTTCACGGCCCCGGGCGGCGACGAGTGGGGGGCGCTGCTGGGGAAGGACTCGCCGCTGACCGACTGCGTCTCCGCCGCGATCACCGAGCTCTCCGACTCCGGCGAGCTCGCCGGGATCGAGCAGACCTGGATCGCCGAGAAGACGGACGCGCCGGTGCTCGAGTAGCACCGGCCGCCCCCACACAGCTCCCGTGAGCGACGCCGCCGGCACCGCCCCCGGGCCGGCGGTCCCGGATCGCCGCGCCGAGCGCGCCGCCGCACGACGTGCCCGCACCCTGCGCCACCAGGGGATCGCGATCGCCTCGACGGTAGTGGTCCTGGGCGGCCTCGCGGTGCTGCTCCTGACCAGCCCCGGGTGGCCGGTCTTCCGCGACGCCTTCTTCGACCCCGAGGTCTTCCGTGACTCCTTCCCCCGAATCCTCGAGGCCTTCTGGCTCGACATCCGGGTCTTCATGGTCGTCGAGGTGGTCGTCCTGATCCTCGGCCTCACCGTCGCCCTGCTGCGCACCGTCGACGTCCCGGCGCTGTTCCCGCTGAAGATCCTCGCGGTCGGCTACACCGACGTCTTCCGCGGCATCCCGACGATCCTGCTCGTCTACCTGATCGGCTTCGGGGTTCCCGCCATCGCCGTCGGCGAGAGCGCCAGCGGGGCGCAGCCGCTGGCCTGGCTCCCGACCGAGCCGGTCGTGCTCGGCGGCCTCGCCCTCGCCCTCTCCTACGGCGCCTACGTCTCGGAGGTCTATCGCGCCGGCATCAACTCGATCCATCGCGGCCAGCGCGACGCCGCCCTGGCGGTCGGCCTCACCGAGCGCCAGGCGCTGCGCCACGTGATCGTGCCCCAGGCCGTTCGCCGAGTCGGCCCGCCCCTGCTCAACGACTTCATCGCACTGCAGAAGGACGTGGCGCTGATCGCGATCATCGGCGTCACCGGCGAGGCGTTTCGCCAGGCGCAGATCGATTCCCTGGCGAGCTTCAACTACACGCCGCTGGTCGCCGCGGCGCTGCTCTACCTGCTGATCACGATCCCGATGGCGCGGCTGCTCGACCGCTGGGAACGCAGGAGGCAGACGCGATGAGCGGGCCAGTGCTCGAGTTCCGCGGCGTGACCAAGTCCTTCGGCGACCTCGAGGTCCTTCACGGGATCGATCTCGCCGTCCACGAGCACGAGGCGGTGGCGGTGATCGGCGCCTCGGGCTCGGGCAAGTCCACCCTGCTGCGCTGCGTCGACCTGCTCGAGGACATCGACGACGGGGACATCTTCCTCGACGGCGAGGTGATCACGGATCCCTCGGTCGACTCCGTGGGGGTGCGACGCAGGCTGGGGCTCGTCTTCCAGGCCTACAACCTGTTCCCCCATCTGAACGTGATCGACAACGTGCTGCTGGGGATCGTGCAGGGACGCAGCGTGCCGGGCGACCAAGCGAGGGTGATCGCCCACGAGCTGCTCGAGCGCTTCGGCATGGCCGGGCGAGAGGACGATCTCCCCGATCGCCTCTCCGGCGGCCAGCAACAGCGCGTCGCGATCGCCCGCGCCTTCGCCACCCGCCCGCGGGCGATGCTGCTCGACGAGGTCACCAGCGCGCTCGACCCCGAGTTGGTCGGCGAGGTCCTGGAGGCGGTGCGCGACCTCAAGGACGAGGGGGCGACGATGCTCCTTGCCACGCACGAGATGGGCTTCGCCCGCGAGGTCGCCGACACCGTCGGCTTCCTGCACGAGGGCCGCCTGATCGAGATCGGCCCGCCCGAGCAGGTCCTGGAGGCGCCGGTCGAGGACGAGACCAAGCGCTTCCTGCGCCGCCTGCTCGTGGCGGGGCGCGCCTAGCCGCCTGGCTCAGGCAGTCTCGGCTGCATGACCACGATCATCTGCCCGAGATCACGGCTCGCGGGGCTATGATTGGTGCACATATGGGGGCGTTCCAGATTCGACGTGAAGCTGGACCGTTCCGGTGTTGCGAGTCGAGGACCCGGGTTGGCCTCGTTAAATACCCCCGGAAACCATAAGTGCGAACTCTGAACATGAGTTCGCCCTCGCTGCTTAGGCGGTGAGGGTAGTCGCGCCGGGCGGCCCGCGTCCCGGGTCGCGGCTTCATTAGCGGGCTCACCCCAAGGGTAAGACCCTCGACCCGAGGGGGACATTGAAAGGAGGGTGTGGCGTCGGCAACGTGTCCCGCGGATTGACCAAGCCGAACGCCGAGATCAGACTCCGACGGGAACGCTCGTAGTACGCACCGGAACAGGCTTTGCGGACGCCGGGGCAGTACCGGCCGCCTCCACTGAAGACCACCGCCCTCCCAGCCCCGCTCGGAGGGCGGTCGTCTGTCTCGGGCCGGCCATCACCCTGAAGCTACATTTACCGAAGCGATGGACGATGGGACACGGCGATGAGCGAGACGGGGACAACCACCTGGGGAGGCGATCGGCCGCCCGAGCGCGAGTACGAGCCCGTTCACCCGGGGTCGGGCCGGGGCTCGAGCTGGCGCCAGCGGCTGCGCCGGGGCCTTGGGCCGGTGGCCGCCGGGGCGGTGCTGCTGGCGACCAAGGGCAAGGCGCTGATCCTGCTGCTGCCGAAGCTGAAGATCTTCACGACCTCGGCGACGATGCTGGTCTCGATCGCCGCCTACACGCTGATCTGGCCATGGACGTTCGCGCTCGGCTTCGTGCTGCTGTTGTTGCTGCACGAGCTGGGGCACGTGATCCAGCTTCGCCGCGAGGGGATCGACGCCTCGGCACCGATGTTCATCCCCTTCCTCGGCGCGGTCGTGGCGGCGAAGTCGCTGGGCGACGACGCCGCCGCCGAGGCGCGGGTGGGCCTCGCCGGCCCGATCCTCGGCACGATCGCGACCCTGATCCCGCTGGGCATCTACGCGGCCACCGGGGACGACTTCTGGCGGGCGCTGGCCTACGTCGGCTTCTTCATCAACCTCTTCAACCTGCTGCCGGTGCTGCCGCTTGACGGCGGTCGCGCGATGGCGGCGCTGAGCCCGTGGGTGTGGCTCGCGGGGTTCGCCGGGCTGGTGGCGCTGACCTTCCTCTTCCCCAACCCGATCATGATCCTGATCCTGATCTTCGGCGGGCTCGAGAGCTGGCGGCGCTGGAAGGACCGCAACACCCCCGAAAGCCGCGCCTACCACGCGATCCCGGGACGCACCAGGGCGCTGATCGCCCTCGTCTACCTCGGCCTCGCGGTCGTGCTGGCGCTCGGCGTCTCCGAGACCTTCCTCGAGCGCTCTCTCAGCGACGTCTGAGAAGCGGCTCTAGGTCGGATCCGGCGGCGACGCCTCGTCGATCGAGCTGATCACGTCGCGCGCCCGCTGCTCCGCCTGCACGGCCCGCTCCTCCGCCTCGGCGATGCGGTCGCGCAGCTCGCGCAGCTCGACCTCCCCGCCCGCCCCCTCGGCCTTGATTCCGACCAGCCGCTCGGCGCGCGCGGCTCGCTCCTCCGCCTCGGCGGCTCGACTCTCGACCAGCTCCAGGCGCTGGGTCGCCTGCTCAAGCGCCTCCGCCGTGCGGCGCTGGCTCTCGAGCAGGCGCTGCTCGGCCTGCTCGAGCTCGTAGGCGAGCTGGGTTTCCTGATCGCGTCCCTCGACGAGCTGGCGCTCGGCGTCGTGCAGCTCCCGCAGCAGCGCCTCGCGGGGCGATTCCTCTCCGCCGACGGCGGCGGGCGGGGGCTCCTCTGCGGCCGGCTGAAGCCCCTCGGCCTCCTGGATCCTGCTCTCCGTCTCGATCCGGACGCGCTCGGACTCAGCTCGCAACCGGTCTTCCTCGCCCCCGCGCTCGGCCTGATCGAGGCGCGCCATCGCCTCCCGCTCGGCCGCCTCGCGAACCAGGCGCTCGTCCAGCCCCGGGGTGGAGGGGATCCCCTGCTCGGGCTCCACGGCCGCGGCGGCCGGCGGTGCGAGCAGGGGATCCGCCGCCGGCGTGGGAACCACGACGGCGGGCGGGGAGAGCGGGGAACCCGCCTTCTCGGCCGCCTTGCGCTCCCTCGCCGCGCGCTTCTCGGCCGTCTTGCGCTCCTTCAGCGCCGCCTTCTCGGCGCGCTCCTGCTCCCGCGCCGCCTTGCGTGCGGCCGCTTCCGCCGGGGACCTCAGGCGAAACGACTTGCGCTTGTCCGACAGAGGCTCCGGAGCCGCGGAGGGAGGCGTCACGACCGCGGGCGCGACGGGCTCCGGCGGCGCCGGTGCGGCGGGTTGCGGGGTCTCGGCGACCGTGGGCTCGTCCTTGCTGCGCCTCAGCCTGAAGGAAGGCATTGGCGCATGTTCGCACGACCCTCGGACCCACCGCAAGCGCGCCGGATCTAGCCGCGGTTGCGGTCGCTCAGCGCTCGGTCGATCTCGCGCTGCTGGTCGCGCTCGCGCAGCTCGCGGCGCTTGTCGCGCCGCTCCTTGCCGCGGGCCAGGGCCAGCTCGAGCTTGGCCCGTGGGCCCTTGAAGTAGATCCGCAGCGGCACCAGCGTGTACCCCTTCTTCTGGGTCTGCCCGATCAGGCGCTCGATCTCGCGGCGATGCAGCAGCAGCTTTCGCGGGCGCTCGGGCTCGTGGTTCTGGGCACTCGCGGGCTCGTACGGCGGGATGTGGGCGTTGCGAAGCCAGACCTCGCCGTCCTCCACCGCCGCGTAGGCCTCGGCGATCTGGGCCTTGCCATCGCGCAGCGACTTGACCTCGCTGCCGCGCAGTTCGATTCCCGCCTCGAAGCTCTCGAGCACCTCGTAGCGATAGCGGGCGCGGCGATTGGAGGCCACGTCCCCGGGGTCCGTCTTGCGCTTGCCCCGCTTAGCCACGGCCGGGCTTCTCGGCGGGCGCGAGGTCCGTGCGCCCGCGAGGGGCCTCCACCCCGGTGACTCCGACCGTGACCGGATCGCCGAGCCGGATCACACGGCCCTCCCTGCGGCCGACCAGCGCGGTCTCGGTCTCGTCCAGGTCGTAGCGGTCATTGCGCAGCAGGCGCGCCGGCATGAAGCCCTCGTAGACGTCGGCCAGCTCGCCCGCGAAGCTGACGAAGGCGCCGCCCCCGACGAGGCCGGAGACCTCCCCCTCGAAGCGGGCGTCCCAGCCCAGCTCGAACAGCTCCCGCTCCAGCAGGAAGGCGGCGCAGGCGCTGTCGGCGCGGCGCTCGATCTTGACCGCCTCGCGCTCGAGCTCGGAGCTGCGCGATCCCGCCTCGGAGACGTGCGAGCGCTCGGGCTCGTCCTCTCCCGCGCCGATCGCCGCCAGCACGCCGCGGTGGGCGATCAGGTCGGGATAGCGGCGGATCGGCGAGGTGAAATGCGCGTAGGCAGGGCTGCCCAGCCCAGCGTGGCCGATGTTGCGGTCGCTGTAGTAGGCCTGCTTCAGGGAACGCAAGACGAGCGATGTATACGCGGCCCGTCCGTGTCCGCGCCGGGCGGCCTCGCGCGCGACCAGGCGGCTGGCATCGCCGACCAGCTCGCTCGCCTGCTGCGGCGAGAGGTTGCGGGGAAGCGGCGGGGTCGGCAGATCGAGCGCCGCGAGCTGCTCGAACAGCCGCTCGACCTTGGCCGGGTCAGGCTGGGAGTGGACCCGGTAGAGCGTCGGCACCCGGCGGCGCTCGAGCAGTTGAGCCACCTGCTCGTTGGCGAGGATCATCAGATGCTCGATCAGGCGGTGGGCCTCGGTCTGCGGGACTCCCTTCGCCGCGACCACGTCACCGTCGCGGTCGAACGTGAACGCGGGCTCGAAGCTCTCGATCTCGAGCGCGCCCACTGGCCGACGCGCGGCCAGGGCCGCCGCGGCCCGCCGCGCGTGACCGAGCGGGTCGGCGACCGCCGGCGGCGGTTCCGCGGCGCCGGCGAAGATCAGATCGAGCTGGTCGTAGTCGAGGCGCACGTCGGAGCGGATCCGACTGCGGTAGAAGCTCGCGTCCCGAGGCTCTCCCGAGGCCGAGAGCAGCACCTCCATGGTCACGGCGAGGCGCTCGCTTGCCGGCGACAGGCTGCAGGCCTCGGCGCTCAGCGCCAGCGGCAGCATCGGCTCCACCGAGCCGGGCACGTAGGTGCTGGTGCCGCGGGCGTAGGCCTCGCGCTCGAGCCTGCTGCCCGGCCTGACATGGGCGGCGACGTCGGCGATGTGGATCCAGAGGCGGGTACCGTCGCCGTCCGCCTGGGCCGAGACCGCGTCGTCGAAGTCCCGGGCGGTGGCAGGATCGACGGTGAAGGTGTCGAGCGCGGTCAGGTCTCGGCGGCCACTCGCGCCCGCTCGTTGCGCCGCCGCCTCGGCGGCCTCGCGGGCCTCGGCCTCGACCCGGCGGGCGAACCCACGCTCGCGCCCCCCCTCCCAGATCAGCGCCGAGACGACGTCCGCGGCCCGCTTCGGCGAGCCCAGCGCGCGCAGCGCCTTGGCCCCTCCGGGAGCGAACTCGGCCAGCACCATCTCCCCCGGCCGCGCGTCCACGGAGCCACCCACCAGGGTGGCCCGCGGCCCCCGCTCGAACAGCGGCTGGACCACCCGGAAGCGACCCCGCTTGTCGACGACGGCGACGTGGCGGCCGCCGCCTTGGGGCCGCCTGCTCATTGCCCGCGCAGCAGGGCCTCGAGCTCGGCGAAGCCCGCGTCGAGGCCCTCGTCGGCCCGGGTCTTGACGTCGTCGCGGGCCTTGACCGCGGGCTCGATTCCTCCGCCCGCGAGCGACTCGCCCTCGGAGGTCACGTACTCCCCGATGGTCAGATCCAGCGCTCCGCCCGAGGGCAGGTCGAGGATCTCCTGCACGGTGTTCTTACCGTAGGTGCGGGTGCCGACGAGCGTCGCCAGGCCGTAGTCGTCGAGCGCAGCCGCCAGGATCTCGGCGGCCGAGGCTGTGTCGCGGTTGGTCAGGACCACGGTCGGGCGAGGGTCGAGCGCACCGCCCACCGCCTCATAGTCGGTGTCGCCGGAGGCGCGGCTGGCGGTGGAGACGATCACGCCGGAGTCGACGAAGTTCGAGGCCGAGAGCACGGCCTCGTTGAGCAGGCCGCCACGGTTGCCGCGCAGGTCGAGCACCAGGCCCTCGGCGCCGTCGCGATAGAGGCGCTCGATCGTCTCCCGGAGCTCTGCGTGGGAGCCCTCGCTGAAGGTCGCGTAGCGGACGTAGGCGACCTTGCGGCGATCGCCCGGCGGGCCCACCTTGCGGATCATCCCGTCCACGGCGGGAACGCGCACCTGGGCCCTGCTGATCGTCACCTCGCGCTCCTCGCCGCCCGCGGCCGGCCTGATCCGCAGCTCGACCTCGGTCCCTGGCTCGCCCTTGATCCGAGCGGCCGAGACGTCGGCCGGCTTGCCCGCGATCGACTTGCCGTCGACGGCCACGATCAGGTCCCCCTGCTCGACCTCGGCCTCCTGGGCGGGGCTGTCGTCGAGCACGCTGGCCACGCGCAGCCCGGGCTTGACCTCGGTCACGGTCAGGCCGACCCCCGAGAACTGCCCGGAGGTCGCCGCGTTCAGCGCCTCCAGAGCCCGGGGGCCGAAGTAGTGAGAGAAGGGATCGTCGTAGCGGCGGCGCAGCTCCTGGACCATGCCGCGAGCCGAGGCGCTCTCCAGGGAGTCCGGGTCGACGTCGCGGAAGTAGTTGGCCTCGATCGCGTCCCGTGCCTGGTCAGACGACGAGGGCTCCTCGGCGATCAGGGCGTTGAGCCCGGTGGCCGCGAGCGCGATCACGACCCCGGCCGCGAGGACGATCAGCAGGCCACGGCCAAAGCCGCCGCGGCGATCCGGGCCCGGGCTCAAATGCGCAGGAAGCGTCGCAGCGTGATGCCGCTGCCGAGCGCCGAGACGACGACCGCCGCGCCCAGCAGGACCAGCACCAGGGGCGCGAAGCTGACCGTCGAGAAGTTGTCGATCAGGGCGAAGCTGTTGAGCTGATCCACCACCAGCACCTTGCCGACCCAGAGCACGCCGATCGCGATCAGCGCGCCCATCAAGCCGACGAGGATGCCCTCGACGACGAAGGGCCAGCGGATGAACCAGTTGGTGGCGCCGACGAGGCGCATCACCTCGACCTCACGGCGGCGCGCGTAGATCGAGAGGCGGATCGTGTTCGCGATCAGCAGCAGCGAGGCGAGCAGCAGCAGCGTCGCGATCACCACCAGGTAGATCTGCACGTCGCCCGTGACCTCACGGATCTGGTTCGTCTCTGAGCGGGCGTCGTTGACCTCCTCGATGATCGGGTTGATCGGCTGCGGCTTGCCGTTCGGCCCCGCGGGCTGGAGGTCATTCTGGACCGCCTCGAGGTTGTCGGGGTCGTCCAGGCTGACGTCGAAGGACGCCGGCAGCGGGTTTCCGCGCAGCTCGTTCAGGCTCTCCTTCAGATCCCCCTCGACGCGGCCCTTGAGGATCTGGACGGCCTCCTGCTTGGAGATGTAGTCGACGCCGTCGACGTGGTCGATCCCCTTGATCTGGCCCCGGACCTGCTTGATGTCGTCCTTGGTCGCGTCGGCGAAGAGGAACACCCGCAGCCCAATCTGCTCGCGGACCTCGGTGTTCTTCGACTCGGAGGCGCGCAGGACCGGGATCAGCACCCCCACCAGCAGGGTCGTCACCCCGACGGTGACGATCGCGGCGATGCTCGGCGCCGCCTGGCGGCGCAACGCCCGGAAGGCCTCGGAGACGAAGAACGTGAATCGGCTCATCGGCCGGGGGTGGAGTCGCCGTTGGTGTGGCCCTCGTCGCCCACACCCATCTCGGCACGGACCCGCAACGCAAACTCGGTCGTGGACTCGTCGGTATAGCCGGCGCCGGCCTGGTCGCGCACCAGTCGGCCCTCCTCGAGGGCGATCACGCGGCGGCGCATCTTGTCGACCATCTCGCGGTCGTGGGTGACGACGAGGACGGTGGTGCCGGTCCGGTTGATCCGGTAGAGCAGCTGCATGATCCCGATCGAGGTCACGGGGTCGAGGTTTCCGGTGGGCTCGTCGGCCAGGAGCAGGGGCGGGTGGTTGACGAAGGACCGGGCGATCGAGACGCGCTGCTGCTCGCCGCCGGAGAGCTGGTCGGGGTAGTTGTGGATCTTCGACTGCAGCCCGACCAGGCGCAGAATCTCGGGCACCTGACGGCGGATCTCGGAGCGGGGCGCGCCGATCACCTGCAGGGCGTAGGCGACGTTGTCGTAGACGGTGCGGTTCGGGAGCAGCTTGAAGTCCTGGAAGACGGTCCCGATCCGGCGGCGCAGCATCGGCACCTTGCCCGCGGGGATCCGCTCGAGGTCACGACCGGCGATCAGCACCCTGCCGCTGGCGGCCTCGACCTCGCGGATCAGCATCTTGATCAGCGTCGACTTGCCGCAGCCCGTCGGCCCGACGACGAAGGCGAACTCGCCGCGATCCACCGAGAGCGAGACGCGTTCGAGCCCCACGTGCCCGCCGGGGTAGACGACGGTGGCGTCGCGAAGCTCGACGATCGGCGGACGACCCTCGGAGTGGGCAGGGCCAGGCTCGCCGCGCCGGCGCGGCTTCGATCCGGCGCGATTGCGCCGCTGACGTGTCCCCAACAGGGCCATAACGGAGCCTCTTTCTCCGGCCTCAGCGCTAATCCTGCGCCCGGTCCCAACCGCCCGGGCGCTACGCGAGGTAAGGGTCCAGAAGCGTAGCGGAGAGTATTAGCAGCCGCTAAAGGAGGGCCGCCGTGGGCCGCCGGCGGGCCTCGGCGGCGCTCAGGTCCACTCGGGACCGAACAGCGGCGGGCGGGAGACGATCGGCTTCAGCACCAGCGCCTCGCGGGCGCGGTCCGCGATCCCGCTGGCGGTCAGCCCGAAGTGCTCCATGCAGGCCTCGCCGGTGCCGGAGAGGCCGAACTCGTCGCCCATGCCGACGGCGAAGATCGGCACCGGGTGCTGCTCGGCGGCGACCTCGCGCACGGCGTCGGCGAGCCCGCCGGCGATCCGGTGTTCCTCGGCGGTGACCGCGACGCCGGTCTTCGACAGCGACTCCAGCACCACGGTCGAGTCAAGCGGCTTGATGATCGCTACGTTCAGGACCTCACACTCGACCCCGTCCTCGCGCTCGAGCGACTCGGCCGCCTCCAGCGCCCGCCAGACCATGTGGCCGGTCGCGACCAGGGTGATGTCCTTGCCCTCGCGGACGACATCGACGCCGTCGCCGAGGGACTCGGGGATGTCCTCGTATACCACCGGCGTCGCCGGCCGGCCGAAGCGCATGTACATCGGCTCGTCGCGCTCGTATGAGGAGACCGTCGCCCGGTAGGCCTGGTTGTAGTCCGCGGGGCAGATCACCTGCATCTTCGGCATCGCCCGCATCAGCGCGATGTCCTCGATCATCTGGTGCGAGGCTCCGTCCTCGCCGAGCGAGACGCCGCCGTGCGAGGCGCCGATCCTGACGGGCAGCTCGTTGTGCGCGATCCCGAGGCGGACTTGGTCGTAGGCGCGCCCCGAGGCGAAGATCGCGAAGGTCGAGCAGTAGGGGCGCTTGCCGGTCGCGGCCAGCCCGCAGGCCATCGACATCATGTTCGCCTCGGCCGCGCCGCAGTTGAAGAAGCGTTCCGGGAAGCGCTTGCCGAACTTGATCGACTGGGTCGAGACGGCGAGGTCGGCGTCGAGGGCGACGACGTCGTCGTGGGCCTCCCCCAGGTCGACCAGGGCGTCGCCGTAGGCATGGCGCGTCGCCGTCGGCTCGGTCTTGGCTTCCATCGTCATCAGCTCTCGGCTCCGGACAGCTCGCGGGTCTGCTCCTCGAGCTTGGCGGACAGCTCCTCCAGGGCCTCGGTGGCCTGCTCGGGGGTCGGCGGCTTGCCGTGAAAGCCGAATCGGCCCTCCATCGAGGAGACGCCGCGGCCCTTCTTCGTCTGCGCGACGATCGCCGCCGGCCGATCGAGGGTGCGGCTGCGCTCGAGCGCCTCCACCACCTGGCCCATCTCGTGGCCGTCGATCTCGACCGCGTCCCAGCCGAACGCCTCGAACTTGGCGCGGACGTCGCCGGTGTCCATCACCTCCTCGGTGGTGCCGTCGGTCTGCAGGTGGTTGTAGTCGACGATCGCGGTCAGGTTGGAGACGCCGAAGTGCGGGGCGGCGGTCGCCGCCTCCCAGGTCTGGCCCTCCTGGCAGTCGCCGTCGGAGAGCACCCCGAAGACGTGGGCGCTGTCGTCGAGGCCGTCGAGCCGCAGCGCCAGCGAGACCCCCAGGCACATCGACAGGCCCTGTCCCAGCGACCCGGTCGAGACCTCGACGCCCGCGGTGCGGTTCATGTCCGGATGGCCCTGCAGCTGGGCGCCGATCTTGCGCAGCCCCATCAGGTCCTCGAGCGGGAAGTAGCCATGGTGGGCGAGCGCCGCATATTGGATCGGCGCCGCATGGCCCTTGCAGAGGACGAAGCGGTCACGCTCGGGCCACTCCGCGTCCAAGGGGTCGTGGCGCAGCACCCGGTAATAGAGCGCCGCGATGATGTCCGCCGCCGACAGCGAGGAGTCGAGATGTCCCGACTTCGCCACGGCGAGCATGCGCACGCACTCGGAGCGCAGCAGGGTCGCCCAGCGCTCGAGCTCGGCGATGGTGGCGGTCGCCTCGGTCCGCTCGGAGGCGCGCTGCGGTGGCCTGGGATCGGGGACCGGTCGCAGATGGCTCACCGCGCTGACACTAGCGGCCTGCGAGGGCCCGGGATCGCTTGCAGCCAACGCCACGACGGCGAGGCTATGAAGGCGCCAGGACGGAAGCCCGCGGACCGACGCCCGCAAATTGCGAACATGATCGGCTGATGCCGCGGACGCGATCGAGATCCGGCCATCCGCGGCAGGCCCGCGGGGTGCGGACAGGAGCCGGTGGTGAAGATGTGGCCGC
>JBDTSW010000050.1:0-15919 GCA_039930945.1 bacterium | reverse complement strand
ACCGCCGGCGACAACCACCTCGGCGGCGACAACTGGGACAAGGCGATCGTCGAGTGGCTGGTCGCCGAGTTCAAGCGCGACCAGGGCGTCGACGTCTCCAACGACAAGCGCTCGCTGCAGCGCCTCTACGAGGCGGCCGAGAAGGCCAAGATCGAGCTGTCGGCAGCGCAGGAGACGCAGATCAGCGTCCCCTTCCTGACCGCGATCGACAACGAGCCCAAGCACCTCGACGTCAAGCTCTCCCGGGCGAAGCTGGCCGAGCTCACCTCGGACCTGCTCGACCGGGTCGTCTCGCCGGTCAAGCAGGCGCTCTCCGACGCGGGCGCGCCCGAAATCGACCACGTCATCCTCGTCGGTGGCATGACCCGCACGCCGGCCGTCCAGGAGAAGGTCAAGGAGCTGGTCGGCGAGGACCCGCACCAGGGGGTCAACCCGGACGAGGTCGTCGCCATGGGCGCCGCGATCCAGGCCGGCGTGCTCGCAGGAGACGTCAAGGACGTGCTCTTGCTCGACGTCACCCCGCTCACCCTCGGGATCGAGACCAAGGGAGGGGTGATGACCAAGCTGATCGAGCGCAACACGACGATCCCGTCCCGCAAGTCGGAGATCTTCTCGACCGCGGACGACAACCAGTCCTCGGTCGAGATCCACGTGCTCCAGGGCGAGCGCGAGATGGCCGCGCACAACAAGTCGCTGGGCAAGTTCCAGTTGACCGGCATCCCGCCCGCGCCCCGCGGCATCCCTCAGGTCGAGGTGGCCTTCGACATCGACGCCAACGGGATCCTCAGCGTCTCGGCCAAGGATCTGGGCACCGGCAAGGAACAGAAGATCGAGATCAAGGCCGGCTCCGGGCTGGATCAGGGCGAGGTCGAGCAGATGATCAAGGACGCCGAGGTCCACGCCGACGAGGACCGCAACCAGCGCGAGCTGGCGGAGGCCCGCAACGTCGCCGAGAACGCCGCCTACCAGTCCGAGAAGCAGATCGGCGAGATGGAGTCGATCGACGAGGCGGCGAAGGCCGAGATCGAGCAGGCGATCGCCGACGTCAAGGGCGTGCTCGACTCCGACGACGCCGGGGAGATCAAGGCCAAGACCGACGCCCTGCAGTCCGCGTTCCACAAGGTCTCGGAGCAGATCTACCAGCAGGCCGCCTCGCAGCAGGCCCCCCCGACCGACGCGGCCGGTGCCAACGGCGCCGGCGACGCCGAGGAGGAGGTGGTCGACGCCGAGGTCGTCGACGAAGAGTCCTCGTGAACCAGATGGAGCCCAGCAGGGACCCCGCCGCCCCCGGACGCGAAGCGGAGGAGGCGGCGGGTGTTGGTTCCGAGGAGGCGGCGGGCAGTGGTTCGGCCGAGGCGGCGGCCGAGGTCTCCGCCGACCTCGACAACCTGCTGGAGGAGGCCGAGCACGAGCGCGGCCTGCTGGAGGAGGCCGAGCGCGAGCGCGACGAGTACCTCGAGCTGGCCAGGCGTGCGCGGGCCGACTTCGACAACTACCGCAAGCGGGCTGCCCGCGACGCCGCCGAGGCCGAGCGCCGCGGCCGCTCGGTCCTGGCCAAGGCGCTGCTGCCGAGCCTCGACAACCTCGAGCGGGCCCTGAACTCGGCGGAGGCGGCGGCCGAGGGCTTGACGCAGGGGGTGGAGCTGGTCTACCGCGAGTTGCGCGAGGCGCTGGCACGCGCGGGGGTGGAGGCCTATGACCCGGCCGGCGAGAGCTTTGATCCGGCCTGGCACGAGGCGGTCACGACCCGCGCCGCCGACGGCGCCCAGCCCGGGACCGTCGTGGAGACGCTGGCCAAGGGCTATCGCCTCGATGACCAGGTCTTGCGCGCGGCCAAGGTAGTGGTCGGCGAGTAGACCCATGGCGCGCGATTTCTACGAGGTGCTGGGGGTGCCCAAGGGCGCCTCCGCCGAGGAGATCAAGAAGGCGTACCGCAAGCTCGCCCGCGACTACCACCCCGACCGCAACCCCGGCGACACCGGCGCCGAGGAGCGCTTCAAGGAGGTCCAGGGGGCCTACGACGCGCTCTCGGACCCCGAGAAGCGCAAGCAATACGACGCCGGCGGGATGTTCGGCGGGAGGGCGGGCTTCGGCCGCGGCCCCGGCGGCCCCGGCGGAGGCTTCAGCTCCGACATCGGCGACATCTTCTCGACCATCTTCAACCGCCGGGGGGGCGCCGGCCAGGAGCAGATGCGCGGCCGCGATCTGGAGACCGAGGTGCGTCTGAGCTTCGACCAGGCGATGCAGGGCAGCGAGGTCGCGGTGACGGTCCCCAAGCAGTCGACCTGCGCAGCCTGCGGCGGCAGCGGCGCCGAGCCCGGGACGTCAGCGATCGTCTGTCCTCGCTGCGGCGGACGCGGGATCGACTCTGAAAGCCAGGGGTTCTTCTCGATCAGCCAGCCCTGCCCGCAATGCGGCGGGCGCGGCCAGGTCATCGAGACGCCGTGCCACGGCTGCGGCGGCTCGGGGGTCACGCTTCAGCGCAAGCGCTACCGGGTGAAGGTCCCCCCCGGGGTCCGCGACGGGACCAGGATTCGCGTCGCCGGCAAGGGCGAGGACGGGCCGCTCGGCGGACCGTCGGGCGACCTCTACGTGGTCACCCGGGTCGCGCCTTCGCCGGTGTTCAGGCAACGGCCGGACGCCAACCTCGAGGTGACCGTGCCGATCACCGTCGCCGAGGCGATCCAGGGGGGAACGGTCGAGGTGCCGACGCTGACCACGACCAAGCGGATCCGGGTGCCGGCGGGCACCCAGCACGGGACGGTGCAGCGGCTGCGTGGCGAGGGGCCGCCGAAGCCCGGCGGCGGCGGCCGCGGCGACATCTACTACCGGCTCGAGATCGAGGTCCCCCGAGATCTGTCAAGCGAGCAGCGGCGGGCGCTCGAGGGCTTCGCCGAGGCGATGAACGACCACGACCCGCGTGAGCGCCTGCTGCGGGATGCATCCGGGCGGTCGGCGACAGTTGGGAGCGAGGCATGAGCGTCGGCGATGCAGACCCACGCGCACGCGCCGGGCGGGTCCGGCGCCGGGCGACGCGGACGACGACCACTGCCAGCTTCGACCGCGATCGGGGCGTGTTCATGATCTCGGTCGCCGCCGAGCTGGCGGAGATGCACCCGCAGACACTGCGGATGTACGAGGCGCGAGGACTGATCACGCCCCAGCGCTCGCCGAAGAACACTCGGCTGTTCTCGCAGGAGGACGTCGACCGACTGCGCCGGATCCAGCGGATGACCGCAGAGGAAGGGTTGAACCTCGCCGGGGTCGAGACCGTGCTCGAGCTGGAGGCACAGCTCGAGCGCGCCCGGCGCGAGCTGGAGCGGATGCGCGACCGCGCGGCGCAGCTGGAGCAGCGGATCTTGGAGGAGGTCGAGCAGGCGCGCCGGGCCGGGCGGGCGGAGCTCGTCCCCTACCGCGCCTACGAGACCAAGGGGATCACGCCCGAGGCCGAAGGGCCGGTCGCGATCCCGATCCAACGCCCCCGGCGGCGCTCCTCCGAGACGACCGAGTAGCGCTCGCCCTGATGCGGCCGCACTTAGATTTCTTGACTTCCCGTGTGTGAATAGCTAGCCTGCACGTATGCAGGCTGACCGATTTACGATCAAGTCCCAGGAGGCGGTCGCCGAGGCCCAGCGCCTCGCCGTCGCCGCCCGCAACGCAGAGGTGATGCCTCAGCATCTGCTGCTGGCATTGCTCGAGCAGGAGGAGGGCTTCGCCGGTGCCGCGCTGCGCAAGCTCTCCGCCGACGTCGCTTCGATCACCGAGCGGGCTCGGGCCGCGATCGCCGAGCTGCCGACGGTCAGCGGCGACGCGGCTGCCGCGCCGCGGCCCTCCCAGAGCCTGCTCGAGGTCTTGCAGCGAGCGGAGGAGGAGATGTCCGCCCTCGGCGACTCCTACATCTCCGTCGGCCACCTGCTGTTGGCCCTGGCGGACAAGTCCTCGCCGACCGCCGACCTGCTGGGAGACCGCGAGTCGCTGGCCAAGGCCGTCGCCGAGACGCAGGGCCCTAGCCGGGTGACCTCGCCCAACGCCGAGGAGATGGCGGAGGCGCTGGAGAAGTTCGGCCGCGACCTGACCGCCGAGGCGCGGGCGGGCAAGCTCGACCCGGTGATCGGCCGTGACGAGGAGATCCGCCGCGTGATCCAGGTGCTGTCGCGGCGGACCAAGAACAACCCGGTGTTGATCGGGGACCCCGGCGTCGGCAAGACCGCGATCGTCGAGGGCCTCGCCCAGCGGATCGTCGAGGGCGACGTCCCCGAGTCGCTTCGCGACCGCAGGGTGATCGCGCTCGACATCGGCTCCCTGCTCGCCGGGTCGAAGTACCGAGGCGAGTTCGAGGAGCGCCTGAAGGCGGTGCTGAAGGAGGTCCAGGACGCCCAGGGCCAGATCGTCCTCTTCATCGACGAGCTGCACACGATCGTAGGCGCCGGCGCGGCCGAGGGCGCCGTGGACGCCGCCAACCTGCTGAAGCCGATGCTCGCCCGCGGCGAGCTGCGGGCGGTCGGCGCGACCACCCTCGACGAGTACCGCAAGCAGATCTCCAAGGACGCGGCGCTGGAGCGGCGGTTCCAGCCGGTGTTCGTCGGCGAGCCCGACATCAACGACACGATCGCCATCCTGCGCGGGCTCAAGGAGCGCTACGAGGTCCACCACGGAGTGCGCATCACCGACCCCGCGATCGTCGCCGCGGCGACGCTCTCGGAGCGCTACATCGCCGATCGCTTCCTCCCCGACAAGGCGATCGACCTGATCGACGAGGCCGCCTCGAAGGTGAAGATGGAGATCGAGTCCTCGCCGATCGAGCTGGACGAGGTCGAGCGCCGGATCCAGCAGCTCGAGATCGAGAAGCAGGCGCTGTCGAAGGAGAAGGACAAGGCCTCGAAGGCACGGCTGCAGGCGATCGAGGCCGAGCTCGCCGAGCTGCAGGAGGGCGCCTCCGAGATGAAGGCCCGGTGGCAGGCCGAGAAGGCCGCGATCGAGGCGATCAAGGCCGCCAAGGCCCAGCTCGAGGAGGCCCACCGCGAGGCCGAGCGGGCCGAGCGCGAGCAGAACCTCGAGCGCGCCGCCGAGCTTCGCTACGGCGAGATCCCCGAGCTCGAGCAGACCCTTGCCGATCAGGAGGAGCGCCTGAAGCAGCTCCATGCCGAGGGCGGCTCGATGCTGACCGAGGAGGTGACCGAGTCGGACATCGCCGAGGTGATCTCGAAGTGGACCGGGATCCCCGTCTCGCGGCTGCTCGAGGGCGAGGTCGAGAAGCTGATCCAGATGGAGCAGCGCCTGCACGAGCGCGTCGTCGGCCAGGACGAGGCGGTCGCGGCCGTCTCCAACGCGCTGCGCCGGTCGCGCGCCGGCCTCGCCGACCCGAACCAGCCGATCGGGAGCTTCCTCTTCCTCGGCCCCACCGGCGTCGGCAAGACCGAGCTGGCGAGGGCGCTCGCCGACTTCATGTTCGACTCCGAGCAGGCGATCGTCCGCGTCGACATGTCCGAGTACATGGAGAAGCACGCCGTCGCGCGCCTGATCGGGGCCCCACCGGGCTACGTCGGCTACGAGGAGGGCGGGCAGCTGACCGAGGCGGTCCGCCGCCGGCCCTACGCGGTCGTCCTGCTCGACGAGATCGAGAAGGCCCACCCCGACGTCTTCAACGTCCTCCTGCAGATCATGGACGACGGCCGCCTCACCGACGGCCAAGGCCGCACGGTCTCATTCACCAACACGATCCTGATCATGACCTCCAATGTCGGCTCTGATCGGATCGCGTCCGAGAGCGTCGACGAGCGCATGCGAGAGCAGATCGAGACCGTGCTGCGAGAGACGTTCAAGCCCGAGTTCCTCAACCGCATCGACGATGTCGTCATCTTCCACCGGCTCTCGCGCGAGGACATCAGCCGGATCGTCGAGCTGCAGGTCGCACAGCACGCGGCCCGGATCTCCGAGCGGGGGATCGCGATCGAGCTCACCGACGAGGCGCGGACGCTGCTCGGCAACCTCGGCTATGACCCCGTTTACGGGGCCCGCCCGCTGAAGCGCGTGATCCAGCGCCAGCTCGTCGACAGGCTCGCGCTGAAGCTGCTCGAGGGGGAGTTCGCAGAGGGCGACGCCGTGAGGGTCGAGGCGGAGGGCGGCGAGCTGGCGTTCGAGAGGTCTGCGGCCAGGGTCGAGGCGTCCGCCTAGCGACGCCGACCGCTCCCCTCCCCCTTTACCAGCTCCGGACGCGGATCGCCGGCAGCCTTCCCGCGTCGCACTGCACAGCCAGCGCGGCGGCGTAACCCGGCTGTACGTCGAGGTCAGCGATGAGCCAGCCGGCCACGGCGCGCCCGCCCGCCCTCAGCGCCCACCAGCCCGCTTCCCCAAAGGCCACCAGCTCGTGCTCCGCCAGACGCACCCCCAGCCCCTCGCCGATTCCCTTCGCGTACGCCTCCTTGCGTGTCCAGGTCGCGACGAATGCCGTCACCCGCTCCTCCGCGCCCGGGATCGCCCGCCAAGCGTCAATCTCCCGCGGCGACATAAGGCGAGCCGCGACGCGCTCGAGCCGCCGCCGGGCATCGTCGCGCTCGACGTCCACGCCGATCTCACGGCCCTCGGCGAGCGCGAC
This sequence comes from bacterium, assembly GCA_039930945.1. Taxonomy (GTDB): domain Bacteria; phylum Actinomycetota; class Thermoleophilia; order Solirubrobacterales; family 70-9; genus JBDTSW01. Next base: position 9,324 of record JBDTSW010000050.1, on the reverse strand, counting down.
CAGGCCCAGCGCGCCCGAGTGGGAAAGGTTGAAGCGCACGTCGTCGAGGCTCGCGCGCGGATCGAGGCAGGGCTTGCCGTGCGCGCCGGCGATGATCGGCACCGCTCCCGGGTCCATCCCGAGTCGGGCCGCCAGCACCTCGCGGAGCTGCCCGCGGGCCGCGGCGAAGCACGCCCGGCCCGCGGGCCGGGCGAAGCGGACCTCGCGTGCGCGCTCAGCCGGCGTCAGGTACGAGCGCAGATCCGCCAACCGGCGCGGTTCAAGGTCCAGTTGCGCGCGCCAGATCCCAATCTCAGGATCCATCGGCCCCGTCGAGGCGCGCCGCCAGTTGCGCCGCCACGGCGTCAACGTGCGGCTCGCCCAGCATCGAGTTGTGCCCCCCCGGCACCCTCTGGTAGTCGAGGCCGCCTCGGGCGACCTCCTCCCAGCCCGCACGGCTTCGCCGCTTTGGGTGCGCGGCTCTGTCCTCGGACTCGAACAGGGCGACCCGGCCGGCATAGGGACGGGCGACGTAGCTGCGGACGGCCTCCACGTTGACGCGCCTGATCCGCCTGTCGGTGGCGCGCCGCTCGGGATGGAGGAAGCGCCCGACCGCGCGGCCCCGTTCCCGCCATCCGCGCCGGCGGGCTCTTCGCACGAGCAGGCGCGCCCTTCGCAGGCGCCGGCGAAGCGTCCGGCGCACGCGATCCCGCGCGGTGCGCGCGCGGGATGCCCTTCGTCTCCGCCCGCGCCTTCCGGCCGGCCGCCGCCTCGGGGCCTTGGAGTCGAGGACGGCAAGCAGCGCCACCTCCTCGCCGCTCGCCTGCAGCTGCTGGGACATCTCCAGCGCCACCACGGCGCCGTGGCACATGCCGCCGAGGAGGTAAGGACCACGGGGCTGCACGGTGCGGATCTCGTGGAGATAGTGGGCAGCCATGTCCTCAATCCGCTCGTGCGGTCGGGTCCGGCCGTCGAGTCCCTGCGACTGGAGACCGTAGAACGGACGATCGGGGTCGAGAGCGCGGCTGAGCTTCGCGAACACCGCCACGTTCCCGCCCGCCCCGTGAACGCAGAAGAACGGGCGCTTGCCGCCGCCCGGCGCCATCGGCACGAGTGACCGCCAGGCTGCCGCCGCGCCGTCGGTGTCGATCCGGGCGGCCAACTCCGCCAGGGTCGGGGCGTCGAAGATCGCGGCCACCGGCAGCTCGCGCCCGAACTCGGCCTCGATGTCGGCGAACAGGCGCAGGGTCATCAGCGAGTGCCCGCCGAGCGCGAAGAAGTCGTCGTGGCGGCCGACGGGGCCCGCGCCGAGCAGCCGCTCCCAGATCGAGGCGAGCCGCCGCTCGGCCTCGTTGCGGGGAGCCTCGGGCTCGCCGGCGGCTGCCTCCGCGGCTACGCGCCGGCCGACCAGGGCCGCACGATCCACTTTCCCGTTCGGCGTTAGGGGCAGGGCCGGGACCCGCGCGCAGGCGGACGGCACCATGTGGGCGGGAAGCCGCTCGGCGAGCCATTCCAGGGGAGCGCTCTCCCCGCCCTCGCCGGCTGGGACGACGAATGCCACAAGGCGTCTGTCGCCGGCGCCACTTCCCTGCGCGACCACGGCCGCGGCCGAGACCTCCGGGTGCTCGGCCAGCGCCACCTCCACCTCGCCCGGCTCCACCCGGAAGCCGCGGATCTTGACCTGGTCGTCCATCCGGCCCAGGAAATCGAGCGTGCCGTCGGGCCGGGAGCGCACCGAATCGCCGGTGCGGTAGAGCCGCTCGCCCGGGCGGAGCGGGTCCTCGACGAACCGCTCGGCGGTGATCTCGGGGCGGCGGTGGTAGCCGCGAGCCAGGCCGTCGCCGCCGATGAAGAGCTCGCCCGGGCCGCCCGCGGCGACCGGCTCCAGCCCTTCGTCGAGCACCCGGATCACCGTATGCGCGATCGGCCGCCCGATCGGCACCGGTCCCGTGACCTCCGCCGGATCCGTGATCTCGTGGCAGCAGGCGAACGTGGTGGCCTCCGTGGGACCGTAGCCGTTGATCACCCGCAGTCCGGGATTGGCCTCGAGCGCCCGGCGGACGTGGATGGGCGAGAGGACGTCGCCCCCCGCGAGGAGCTGGCGCAGGCCGCGCAGGTCCTCAGGATGCGTTTCCACCATCTCCTGGAAGAGCCCCGCCGCCAGCCAGAGGGTCGTGACGCGGTGGCGGCGGATGATCCGCCCCAGCTCGGCGAGTGTCGGGAGGCTGGGCGGGGCGAGCACGAGCCGCGCACCGTTGAGAAGCGCACCCCAGATCTCGAAGGTGGAGGCATCGAAGGTGGCCGGGGCGAGGGCGAGGAAGGTCTCCCCGGGGCCGAAGCTGGCGTAGTCGGTCCCGCGCACCAGCCGCACGACCCCGCGCTGCAGGGCCTCGACGCCCTTCGGCCGGCCGGTCGAGCCCGACGTGTACATGACGTAGGCGAGGCTCTCCGGCCCGGATTCCCCTTGCAGCGGCTCGCTCGGCTCGCCGGCGAGCGAGGCGAGGCCCGGCTCCAGGATCAGGGCGCCGGCCGCGCCGTCCGGCAGGCGCCCGGCCAGCACCGGCTGGGTGAGCACGACCGTCGCGGCGGTGTCGTCCAGCATCGTCCCCAGCCGGGCCGGCGGGTAGTCGGGGTCCAGGGGCACGTAGGCGGCGCCGGCCTTCAGGATCCCGAGCATGGCGACCACGAGCTCCGGGGAGCGCTCCATGAACGCGCCGACGAGGGTCTCGTGGCCCACCCCGAGCGCTCGCAGGCGGTGGGCGAGGCGGTTAGCCGTGCGGTCGAGCTCGCCGTACGACATCGTGCCCGCGGCGGACTCGAGCGCCGTCGCATCCGGGCGCTCGCCCGCCCGTGCCTCGAACAGTTCCGCGATCGTCGCCTCGCGCTCGTAGGGGAGGTCATTCGGAGCCAGGGGCTCCGCGGCGCGCTCTTCCACGACCCCGGCGGCGTCGGCGAGGCTCGAGAGGGGTCGATCGGAGTCAGCCACCAGCGCTTCCAGGAGGCCCTGGTAGCCGTCCAGCATGCCCGCTGCGGTCTCCGGCTCGAACAGGTCGGTGCTGTACTCCCAGAGCAGGCGCAGGCCGCCGACGCCGCCACCCCTTCCCTCGCGGTGGTTGATCACGATCACGTTCAGGTCGGCCTTGGCCGAGAGGTTGGCAACGCCCTCGTCGGCGACGATCCCGAGTCCCGCGGCGAGGGTCGGGGGACGCGGCGAGTCGTCGAAGGAAAAGAGAACGTCGTACAGGGGCATCCGCCCTGGGTCACGGCGCGGGCCAACGGCCTCGACCACCCAGTCGAACGGTATGTCCTGGTTGGCGAGTGCCTCGATCACCGCCACGCGCACCCGGTGCAGGAGCTCGCGCCCGGTCGGGTCGCCTCCCGCGTCCACGCGCAGGGCGACCGTGTTCAGGACCATCCCGAGCAGGCCCTCCGCCTCCGGCCTGCGGCGGTTGGCGACACCGGTGCCGACGCACAGGTCCTCCTCGGCGGTGAGCGCGCGCAGGAGCGCGTAAAACGCGGTCAGCATGACCATGAAGGGCGTGGCGCCCACGGAGGCGCCGAGCGCCCGGATGCGCTCCCCCGACTCGTCGGGAAGGTCGGCGTGGAGGCGCTCGCCGCGGAAGGTGCGGCGGCGCGGACGGGGCCGGTCGGCTGGCAGGTCCAGGGGGGGCGGGGGCGAGCCGAGGCGCTTCCTCCAGTACTCGAGCTGCGCCTCGGCGAGCTCACCGGTGATCGCCGCGCGCTGCCAGCGGGCGAAGTCGCCGAACTGGATCGCCAGCCGGGGAAGCGGGGAGTCGCGGCCGGTTGCGACTGCGGCGTAGAGCTCGGCCAGCTCACGCCGGAAGACCGCCCAGGACCAGCCGTCGTGAACGAGGTGATGCTCGACGTGCAGGAGCGCGTGGCGGCGGGTTCCGAGCCGGAACAGGCTCCACCGCACCAGCGGCAGGCGGGCGATGTCGAAGGATTCGCTGACCCGCTCGGCCACCAGCTGGCGCAGCGCGGGCTCGCGCTCGGGCTCTGGCAGGTGGGTGAGATCCATGGAAGGCAATGGGACCCGCCAGAGGGGATGGATCACCTGGATCGGCCCCCCGTCGCCCCAGGGAAAGGTGGTCCGCAGGATCTCGTGGCGGCGCACGATCCTGTTGAGGGCGCGCCGAAGCGCAGCCCGGTCGAGATCGCCCTCGAGCCACAGCAGGTCCTGGAACTGGTAGGCGCGAGATGACGGCTCCAGCCGCTGCAGGAACCACACTCGTTCCTGGGCGAAGGAGAGCGGGGCGAAGGGCCGCCGCTCGCGCGTGATCGGCGGCAGGACGGCACTGCGGGCGCTGCCCTCCTCGATCGCCGCCGCGAGGCCCGCCAGGGTGGGATGGGCGAAGACCGCCTCCGGCGAGAGCTCGACCCCCTCGCCGGTGGCGATCCGGGCGAGCAGGCGCATCACCAGCAGCGAATCGCCGCCGAGCGCGAAGAAGTCGTCGGCGGCGGCGATCCCGTCGAGGTCCAGCAGGTCCGTCCAGATCGCCGCCAGGCGCCGTTCGCCATCCGTCTCCGGCGCGCGGCCGTCGCCGGGCGTGCGAGGCGGCGGCGCGGGCAGGGCGGCGCGGTCCACCTTCCCGTTCGCGTTCAGCGGCAGGGCCGCAACGGGGACCAGCTCGGTCGGCAGCAGGTACCGGGGCAGACGCGCAGCCAGATGCCGCTGCAACTCCTCCGCCTTCACCCCCCGCTCGCGGAACACGACATAGGCCACCAGCCTGCGGCGGCCATTCTCGTCGCGCGCCACGACGGCGGCGCCGGACACGGCCCCGTGCGCGCGCAGGGCCGCCTCGACCTCGCCCGGCTCGATCCGGAAGCCGCGGATCTTGACCTGGTCGTCGAGCCGGCCGAGGAAGTCCAGGGTCCCGTCGGGAAGGAGGCGGACACGATCCCCGGTCCGGTAGAGCCGCTCGCGGCCGCTGGCGTCGAAGGGGTCGGCGACGAAGCGCTCGGCGGTGAGCTCGGGGTGGCCGGCGTAGCCGCGCGCCAGCCCGTCGCCCCCCAGGTACAGTTCGCCCTGGCCACCCGGATCCACCGGCTTCATGTCGCGGTCCAGCACGTACGCGCGCGTGTTCGGCAGGGGACGGCCGATCGGCACTCGCTCGCCGACCATCCCGGGATCGGTAATCTCGTGCGCGCAGGCGTCGCAGGTGGTTTCCGTCGGCCCGTAACAGTTGTGGATGTGGCACCCGGGCAGGTCGCCAAGGGCATGTCGCACGTGCTCGGGGGAGAGCACGTCGCCGCCGATGAAGATCTCGCGCAGGCGCTCCAAGCCACCCAGCCCGGCGTCGACCAGCTCGTGGAAGATGGCGGTCGGGGTGGCGAGGACGGTCACGCCGTGATCACGCATCAGTCGCCGCAGGAGCGCGGGCGAGGGGATCCCGGGCGGAGTGAGGACCAGCCGGCTGCCCTGCAGGAGCGGAGCGTAGACGTCGTGGACCGAGCCGTCGAAGACGAGCGGGTTCACGCTGAGGACGGCATCGTCCGCCGAGAGTGGGCTGAAGCCGCTGCCGAGCGCCTCCCGGACGACGCCGCGCTGCAGCACCTCGACCCCCTTCGGCACCCCGGTTGACCCCGAGGTGTACATGACGTAGGCGACGCTCTGCGGCCCCGCTCGGGGTCCGGCGCGATCCTCGCCCGGCGGTCGGGGGGCGTCGAGGTCGAGCACCGGGGCGGGGAGGTCCATCGCGGCGAGCCGGTCCAGGCCCTTGCCCAGGGCGAGCACCGCTACGGCTTGCGTATCCCTGAGCATGAGCGCCAACCGGGCGGGCGGATGATCGAGCTCGAGCGGGAGGTAGGCGGCCCCCGCCTTCAGCACCCCGAGGAAGGCGATGATCGCATCGGGCGAGCGCTCGATCGCGACGCCGACGACGTCACCGGGAGCTACCCCGCACTCCTGAAGCAGCCCCGGCACACGGCTGGCCGCCGAGTCGAGCTCCGCGTACGTGAGCGCGCGTGGCCCCTGCTCCACCGCGATCGCCCCGGCGCGACGGGCCGCCACCGCCTCGAAGAGCTGGGCGATCGACGCGTCGCGGTCGTAGGGAACGCTGGGTCCCGGCCCTGGAAGCGGCCCTGCCGCCCGCCCGCGATCGCGGATACGAGACCCACCCGTGTCCGGCGGCGCGCTCACCCGGGGGATGGTAGATGCCCGCGCGAGGACATCACCGTTCTCGCTTTCGCTTCCCGCCGGGCGGTGTCGCGCGCCCCGGGCCGTGGCGCTGCGCGAAGCGCTCGAGCCGGTCCCACAGGTCGATGGCCTCCCGGTCGCCGGTTCGGCCGCGCCAGTCCGCCGCGGCGTGGCGCACGGCCCCGGGCTCGAAGAACGTGAGCGGCCTGGCCGCCGGCAGCTCGATGAGCCCGAGCGCCGCGGCGACCTGCTCCGGCAAGGCCCCGCGATCGAAGTCCACGACCGGGAAGGGGTCGCGCTCGAGCTCGGTGAGCAGCTCCCCCGAGTAGTGCTTCCACAGCTCGACGCAACCGGCGAAGCCCAGGTCGGTTGCCGGGGCACCCCGCGCAAGCAGAGAGTGCGCCACCGATACCGGGTTGCGGATCACGCCGATCCTGCGCACCGCGAGGTCACGCCACAGCTCGAGCAGGAGCAGGATGCGCGGGTCCTTGACCACGGCCGTCGGGCGATCCGCCTCGGAGAGGATCGCGTCGCGGCGGGCGCGGTGGCGAGGGCGCAGCGCGACGGGACCCGCCGGGGGGCGCCACCACGTCGCGCCGTTCTGCCTGAGAATGCGCTCGTGCAGCCTGCGTATGCGCCGGTTCTCGCGGGTCCCCCGCGGGCTGTGGACGGTCGCCGCGGGTGGCTCACCCGTCCACATCCCCTGCTCCTCGAGCAGGCCGGTGACCGCCGAGGTTCCGCTGCGGTGCATGCCCAGCACCAGCACGACCTCCGGCAGGCGCTGGGGGCGAGCGTCGGCGGCGCTCAACGCGGCCCTGCTCGCCGCCCTGGCCGACACCCCGACGCGAGCTCGGCGAACAGCGACTGATCGTCGGCGGCGATGCGATCGTAGAGCCCGTCATCGAGCCGGTCCTGCTCGACGAGGATCTCGCGCTTCAACCGCTGGACAGGGTGGAGGCGCCGGCGCAGGGCGCGCCCCAACCCAGACTTGGGCAGGCGGTCGGCGAGCCTTGCGGAGAAGCGCCCGCGCAACCCGCGCAGGCGCGCCCGGTCGGCGCGGTCGATCCGCGGGCGAAAGCCGGCGCCATGGTGGTAGACGAGGTCGCCGTAGACGCCGTGGAAAAGCCGATGCGGGTTCCAGGTGTTCGTGCGCAGCAGCGGGTGCCACTCGATGCCCTCGCGGTTGAGCGCCCGCAGCACCCGGCCGCCGACGTCAGCCGAAGGGGAGCGCTGGGCGCGGTTCTCGTTCGTGGGCCGGCCGATCCGCTGCCAGTCCCCCCCAAGGCGGCGCCAGAGGCCAACCGTGGTGACGCAGAAGCAGGGGCTCGGCTGGTAGGCGCCCTTCTCCTCCCGGTGCACGGCCACGAGACCGTGCACGCTCAGCGGGTGGGTGAGCGCCGGTCGCACCGGCGCCACCGGGAAAGCGTCGCCGTCGAGGAAGACAAGCCAGTCGTCGTCGCTGTCGGCGGCGAAGCAGATCATGTCCGCGAGCAGGTTCAGCTTCAGCGCATGCGACTTCAGCGGCGCGCTCGACGCGTAGAAGAACTTACCCTCGTGGCCTTCCGGTAGATGGTTGAGGAAGGCGTAGACGCGCAGCGGCGGCTCGACGTAACGCTGGAGGAAGCGGAGCTGCACGTCGACAAAGCGGTCGTCGCGCCAATGGACCGTTGCGACGTGGACGGTGGGCAGCCGGTTGGTGTCGCTGCGCATCGGCCTGCTCGACACCGGCTCGCTCATGCTGAAAGCGTGGGGCTGCCGAGCTCGTAGCCCAACTCGGCGAGCAGGTCTCCGGCGACGGCCTCGAACTCGGCCAGCTCGGCGACGGTCACTTCCTCGCGCCAGCGGGCGAGGCGCGTTGGGTCCGGCGGCCTGGTCGTCATCTCGTGGCTGCCGACGCGCATTTCGGCCGGGCGCAGGCCCTTGCCGTCCATCGCCGGCAGGTCGCGGTCCATCTCGCTGAGGCGCTCGGCCGCGCGCTCGTGGTAGGCCAGCACGGCGGGATCCCACTCCAGGTCGACGAACGAGAGGATCCGTCGCAGGGTGGGCTCCGGCTCGCGGACCAGATCCTCGTAGCGCACCTCGCAGTAGTGGGGCACGCGGGCGGCCTGGGCGCGCGTCTGCTCGATCCGCTCGCGCCAGCGCGCGGCGGCCTTCTGCGGACGCACCCTCTTGCCGGAGGCCCGTGCCCGGGACAGGGCGGCGTCGCGGCCGTCGCGGATCAGGTGGACGAAGCGCGCCTCGGGGAGGGTCCGCGCGATCCGGCGCATCTGCACCCCGTAGTCCGGCGTCCTGTCGCCCCAGCGCGGCTTCTGCTGCTTGGCGGCATAGATCTCGTAGAAGGCGCGAAGCGCCGCCTGGGCGTCGGCGGCGCCCGAGCCCGTGAGCCTCTCCAGCATCTCTTCGCGGTCGATGCCGAAGTCGCCCCAGCGGCGCAGGCCGGCGAGGTAGTCCGCCGTTTCGGCGGGCTGCGGGCTGCCCTGGCGGTACATCCGGATCACCCCGGTCGCGAAGTGGGTCTCGGGCGGGATCGCAAGCTCGGGGTGAGCGTCCAGCATCAGCCGCAGGAGCGTAGTCCCGGAGCGGCCGAGGCCGACCACGAAAGGCGAGGGTTCCGGGACGGAAGGGCGGCCGAAGCGGCCACGGAAGCGAGGCTTCATCAGGCCCGGGACTATCACAGGGTGGTTGTCCCTACCCTTCCGCCTCGATGAGGATCGGGATCTGCGCCTACTGGTTCAACCGCGGTCAGGGCGTCGTCGCCCGCCAGGTGCGCTCGGTGCTGGACGAGCTCGGACACGAGACCTTCGTCTTGGCGCGGCCCACCCGCGAGTCCAATATCCGCTCGGCCTTCGTCGATCGAAGCGATGTCTGGGATCAACCCGGCGTGACCGAGGCCTCGAGCTACGAGATCCCGACCCGGGACTACCTCGACTGGGCGCAGGCGAATGATCTCGAGGCCGCATTCTTCGACCAGAACTACGGGTTCGAGGGCATCTCCGCGCTGCGGCGCTCGGGCGTGCGCACGGTCGGCCGCTTCGTCTGGGAGCAGTTCTCCGCCGCCGACGTCGAGCCGGCGCGGGAGGCGCTCGACGTCATCTACTCGCTGACCCATTGCGAGGTCGAGCGCTACGCGGGATTCGGGATCGACAGCCCCTACGTCCAATGGGGCGTCCACCCGTCCCTACTGGATT
>JBDTSW010000049.1:0-16235 GCA_039930945.1 bacterium | reverse complement strand
TCTCGACCTTCCACGCCGAGGAGGAGGTCAAGGTCGCCTGGGAGATCCTCAAGGCGCTGAAGCTGCGCGAGCGCGGCCCGGTGCTGATCGCCTGCCCGACCTGCGGCCGGCTGCAGTTCGACATGGACACGGTGGTGGCCGAGATCGAACAGCGCCTCGAGGCCTACAGCGACCCGATCGAGGTCGCCGTGCTCGGCTGCGCGGTCAACGGCATCGGCGAGGCCTCGCATGCGGACTTCGGAATCACCGGCGCCCGCAACGAGGGACTGATCTTCGCCCACGGCGAGCCGATCCGCAAGGTGCCGCAGGATGACCTGGTCGAGGCGCTGTTCGAGGAGATCGACAAGTCGGTCTCGAGCGGTGGCGGCGTCGACGTCGACGCCCGCGAGGCCGCCGAGGGCGCCGATGCGCTGGCGAAGATCGAGCAGGAGAACGCCGGCGAGCTGACGCCCGAGCGGATCGCGCAGATGGAGAGGGAGGCCGCCGCCGACGAGGGCAGGGACCCGATCACCGAGCCCTTCCTGAAGCCCGTCAAGGGCAAACCCGTGAAGCTCGACGAGGAGGCCTCGCCCACCTCGAGCCGCCGCTTCACCCGCGCCTGAGCCGGCGCATGTGCTTGGACTCGGATGCGTGACTCAGAGCGAACCGTGAGGAACTACGGTCGCGAGCTGCTGGGCCTGGTGGTGATCGCCTTCGGCGTGGTCTTCCTGCTCGACGCGACCGGAAGCTGAGCGCCGACCGGGCGATCGACGACTGGTGGCCGCTGATCGTGATCGCGGTCGGCGCCTTCCAGCTCGCGGAGGGACGGCCGTCGGCCGCAGGGCCGCTGATCGTGATCGCGGTGGGGACGGTGTTGCTGGCGTTCACGACCGGCTTCCTCGACAACGATGCCTGGGACTACGTCTGGCCGATCGCGATCATCGTCGTCGGCTTGGCGCTGCTGTTGCGCAGCGGGCTCTCGCTGCCACGGGGCGCGGGACCCGAGAGGAGCCGCTCAGGGCCTCGGGGATCTTCTCCGGGCCCGAGGTGGCGAGCGCCTCGCAGAGCTTCCGCGGCGCCTCGCTCACCGCCGTGTTCGGCGGGGTCACGCTCGACCTGCGATAGGCCCGTCCCGTGCCGGAGGGGGCCACGGTCAAGGCCACCGCTGCGTTCGGCGGCGTCGCTGTGATCGTGCCCAAGGGCTGGCGTATCACGGTGCGCGCGACGCCGGTGCTCGGCGGCGTCGACGACAAGACCGATCGGGGCCAGCCCCCGCCGGAGAATGCGCCCAGTCTGCACGTCGATGCCATGGCGCTGTTCGGCGGAGTCGACATCAAGCACGAGAAGTAATCGCCGCGCGGCGAGCGCGCCGATAGCCTGCGGCGCCATGGCCCGCCTCTCGAGCTACTTCCTGCCGACCCTGCGCGACGACCCCGCCGACGCCGAGGCGCTCTCGCACCGGCTGATGGTCCGCGCCGGGATGATCCGCCAGCTCGGCGCGGGGCTTTGGACCTGGCTTCCCGCGGGCTACCGGGTGGTGAAGAAGGTCGAGGCCGTGATTCGCGAGGAGATCGACGCGATCGGCGGCGAGGAGATGCTGATGCCGGTGCTGCAGCCGGCCGAGCCCTGGCGGGCGACGGGACGCTACGAGATCGACGAGCTGTTCAAGCTCGACGACCGCAAGGGCTCGCCGCACGTGCTGGCGATGACCCACGAGGAGGCGCTCACCTACCACATCGCCCGCGATATCCGCTCCTATCGCGAGCTGCCGAAGATCCTCTACCACGTACAGACCAAGGCGCGTGACGAGCCGCGTCCGCGCGCGGGCGTGCTGCGCACTCGCGAGTTCACGATGAAGGACTCCTACAGCTTCGACCGCGACGCCGAGGGCCTCGACCGCTCCTACGAGCTGCACATCGAGGCCTACGACCGCATCTTCGACCGCACCGGGCTGCGCTGGTATCGGGTCGAGTCCGACGTCGGGATGATGGGCGGCTCCGGCGCGCACGAGTACATGGCGCCGTGCGCCGCCGGGGAGAATGAGGTCGCCGTGGCCCCGGGCTATGCGGCCAACGTTGAGGTCGCCGCGGCCGGGGCGCAGCCGGTGGAGCTGCCGCCGAGGCTCGACCAGCCCCGCGAGGCGCCCACCCCCGGCCTGACCACGGTCGCCGAGGTCGCCGGGGCGCTCGGCGTGCCCGAAGGCGCGGCGCTGAAGGCGATCCCGGTGGTCGCCTCCGAGCGCGGGTTCGTGCTCGCCCTGGTCCGCGGCGACCACTGCCTGAACGAGATCAAGCTCGCCAACGCGCTGGGCGAGCCGGCGCGCCAGGCGACGGCGGAGGAGATCGAGCGCAACCTCGGCCCGCCCGGCTTCATCGGCCCGGTCGGGGCGGAGGTGGCGATCGTCAAGGACGCGGCGATCCAGGGCGGCGGCTACTTTTGCGGTGCGAATCGCCCGGACACCCACCTGATCGGGGTCGAGCCCGGCCGCGACTTCAGCTTCGAGGAGCTCGACATCCGCTCAGTCGAGGCGGGGGACCTGGCCCCGGGCGGGACGCCGATCGAGATCGAGCCCGCGATCGAGGTCGGCAACATCTTCAAGCTCGGGACCCGCTACACGGTGCCGCTGGGCGCGAACTACCTCGACGAGGGGGGCAAGGAGCACCCGATCGTGATGGGGAGCTATGGGATCGGCCCGGCACGGATCGTCGCCGCGGCCGTCGAGCAGGGCGCCGACGATCGCGGCATCGTCTGGCCCGCCGCGATCGCCCCCTGGCAGGTGCACGTGGTCGGGCTCGGCAAGGCCGGCGATGAGGTCGCGGAGGCGGCCGAGCACATCTACGAGGGCCTCGCGGCGCTTGGCGTGGAGGCGATTCTCGACGACCGCGACGCCGGCCCGGGGCAGAAGCTGACCGACGCCGAGCTGCTGGGATGCCCGCTGCGGCTGACCGTCGGCAAGCGCACCCTCGCCGAGGGCCAAGTCGAGACCCAGGTCCGGCGAGGCGGCGAGGACTCCCGCGTCGAGGTGGGGGAGGCCGCCGAACGCGCCGCGGAGCTGCTGGCGGAGCTGGGCTAGGCGCGATGGCGCCCGGCGACCCCCCCGAGAGTCGCCGCGCCGTGGCCTCAGGCGGGTTTCGCCGCCTGATCGGGCTCGACCGCTCCGGCCCGCTGCCCGACTCGACGCGCAGCGGACAGCCGCTGCGCCCGTGGACGATCCCCAACATCGTCGGCTATCTGCGCCTGGCGGCGATTCCTGTCTTCCTGGTCCTCGCCTTCAACTCCGGCGACGGCCGCAGCAGCGCCGCGGCGCTGCTCTACCTGTGGATCACCCTGGGTGACTTCATCGACGGCTTCCTGGCCCGCGCGACGGGGCAGTACAGCCGTCTCGGAGCGCTGATGGACCCCTTCATCGATCGGCTGGCGGCTCTCTCCGGCGCGGCGGTGTGCTGGCACTTCGAGCTGCTGCCACGATGGGCCCTGGCGGTCTTGCTGGCGCGCGAGGTGACCACCGTCGCGCTGGCGCGCGCCGCGCTTCGCAACGGCCTCGAGCTCGAGATCAACTGGGTCGGACGCCTCGGGACCTTCGGCGTCTTCGGCGGGCTCTTCTGGACCCTGGTCCTCGAGAGCTGGGTCGCGGCGGCGTTGTTCTTCTTCGGTCTCGCGCTGGGCATCTACGCGACGACGCTGTACGCGATCGCCGGCAGGCGGGCGCTGCGCGAGCGCGCCGGCGCCTGAGCGGCGCCCGGCCGGCGCGCAGCGCGCCGTTCAATGGCTCAACCTCAACTTGACGTTTGCGTCAGCGACCTATAATCGTCGGCGACCGGTTCGCCACGGGCCGCGTCAGCAAGCGCCCGCGACCTTAAGGAGCACCATGGAGGAGACCTTCCCAGACGTCGGCTCGATGAGCGACGTCGAGCTGAAGGAGCTGATCGACAGCCTCACCGAGGAGGAGCGCGAGGTCTCCTACCGCCGACGTCTGCTCCACGGCAAGATCGACATCCTCCGGGCCGAGCTGGTCAACCGCCTGAAGACCAAGCGCGAGAGCGGCGAGGCGACGATCACCGGCGCCGACGTCCAGACCCTCACCGACATCCTCTCCGGCAAGGTGTCGTCGGCGGAGGAGGGCCCAAGCGACTGATGGCCACCCACTGCCCAGAATGTGGCTTCGTCAACGACGAGGGCGCCAATTACTGTCAGAAGTGTGGCGCCTACCTGTCGCGCCCGGAGGGCATCGAGGACGCGTCGACAACGACCTACAAGGTCAACGAGGAGACCGGCGAGTACCAGCCCGTGGACCTCGAGGAGGAGGTCGCCGAGGCCGGCGCCGCACTGGTGATCCGCTCCGGCGGCGGGCGCGCGGGGGAAAGCTTCGCGGTCGAGGAGGACCGGATGAGCATCGGCCGTACGCCCGATGCCTCCGTCTTCCTCGACGACGTCACCGTCTCGCGCAACCACGCGCTGGTGGTCCGCCGCCAGGACGGCCACTACATCGACGACCTGGGTTCGCTTAACGGCACCTACGTCAATCGGCGCCGGATCGAGTCGCACCGGCTCGAGGACGGCGACGAGATCCAGATCGGCAAGTACAAGCTCAGCTACCTGGAGCGCTGACGTGGCGGTGTTGACCAGAGATGCGGGATCCGGTGAGGACAGGCGCGACGGCGAGCCACTCGAGGGGGCGTCGAGGCCCCGCAAGGCACTGACGATCGGGGCCGTCGCGAAGGTCCTCAGCCAGGAGTTCGACGACATCTCGATCTCCAAGATCCGCTACCTCGAGGACCAGAAACTGCTCTCTCCCCGGCGCACCGCCGGCGGCTACCGGCTCTACAGCCAGACCGAGGTCGAGCGCCTGCGGGCAATCCTGCGGATGCAGCGCGACGAGTTCCTGCCGCTGCGGGTGATCCGCCAGGAGCTCGCGACCGGCGACTTCACCAAGCCCCGCGGGGGCGAGTCCAGCGGCCTCACCCGCCGGGCGATGTCGGTGGATGCCGGCGTCGGCGCGATCGCCGAGCAGGATCTGCTCGACCAGGCGGGCATCTCGGCGTCGTTTCTGCGAGAGCTGCAGGAGTTCGGGATCGTCCAGCCCGGCCACAGCGGCGGGCATGACCTCTACGACGAGACCGACCTCGAGATCGCCCGGGCCGCCGCCGGGCTCTCGCGCTTCGGCGTCGCCGGTCGCAACCTGCGGGTCTTTCGCAGCTCGGCTGACCGCGAGGCGGCGCTGCTGGAACAGATCGTCGGCGCCTCATTGCGCTCGCGCAGCCAGGCGCGCCGGCGCGAGGCGGTCGAGAACCTCGAGAGCCTGGCCGGCATCTGCGGCCACCTCAAGCACCTGCTGCTGGTCCGCGACCTGCGCCGCCTCACCGGCGAGTAGGCGCCGACCCTCTCGCGCGGTCATGCCCCGCGTCAACCGCTCTCGGCTGATCCCGGTACCGATAGAGCGCGTCTGGGAGGTCGTCTCCGACCCGCATCACCTGCCGCGCTGGTGGCCACGCGCCGTCCGCGTCGAGGACGTCCGCGTTGAGGAGGGTGAGGCGGTGCAATGGACGACGGTCCTCGGCACCGAGAAGGGCGGCCGGGTCCGCGCCGACTACCGGCGCACCGGCGGCGAGACGGGGCGCAGCCTGGCCTGGTCGCAGGGGGTCGCAGGCACCCCGTTCGAGCGGATCCTGAAGTCGGCGGCGGTCGAAATCGAGCTCGAGCCCGAGGGCGAGGGCTCGCGCGTGACCCTGGCGGTGAACGAGGTGCTGCGAGGCATCTCGCGGCTGGGGTCGCCGCTGATGCGCGGCGCCGCCAAGCGCCGCCTGGACGAGGCTCTGGCGAACCTGGATCACGCCCTGGTGGGCGCGCGGTGACGGCCTCGCCCGCGTCCGTCACCCGCTGGTGGGGGTGGGGCGACCCCGCGAAGAGCCCCGAGCTGCCCGGAGAGGGCCTGGCGATGTTGCGCGAGCGCGCCGGCGAGGCCGAGCCGGCAGATCGCGTCGAGCTCGAGCAGGTTGGAATCGCAGAGCCGCGCCCGCTGCCCGAGGCGCTGGTCCGAGCCGCGGGCGAGCGGACGCTGCTGGACGGCCGCGAGCACCGCATCCGCCGCGCCGCCGGCCAGAGCTACCCGGACCTGTACCGGCTTCGCAGCGGGCAGCTGCTGGACGCGCCCGACGCGGTCCTGATGCCCGGCACCAGCCAGGAGCTGGCGCGGGTGCTCGAGGTCTGCGCCGCCGAGCGGGTGGCAGTCGTCCCCTTCGGCGGGGGGACGAGCGTCGTCGGTGGAGTGCAGCCGGTGCGGGGATCGTTCGAGTGCCTGGTCACGCTCGACCTCAGGCGCCTGCGCGCGTTCGAGGTCGACGAGCGGTCGCTGGTCGCCAAGCTGGGCCCCGGCCTGCGCGGCCCCGAGGCCGAGCAGGCGCTGGGCGAGCGGGGCCTGACGCTCGGCCACTTTCCCCAGTCCTTCGAGTACGCGACGATCGGTGGGTTCGCCGCCACCCGCTCGGCCGGACAGGCCTCGAGCGGCTACGGGCGATTCGACGACCTCGTCACTTCGATTCGCCTGGCCTCGCCGGTCGGCGAGCTTGCCACCCTCGACGTCCCACACACCGCTGCAGGCCCGGCGCTGCGCGAGCTGGCCGTCGGCTCCGAGGGTGTCCTCGGAGTGATCACCGAGGTCGGCGCCCGGGTGCGCCCGGCACCGGCCGAGCGCCGCTACGAGGCCTGGGCGGTGTCCGACTTCGGCACCGGCCAGGAGATCGTCCGCACGCTCGCCCAGGCCGACGCGCTACCCGATGTGATCCGGGTCTCCGACGAGGCGGAGACCGCGGCCTCGCTGGGCCTCGCCGGCGTCTCGGGCGCACGCCGCAGCGCTCTCGACGCCTATCTGCGCCTCCGCCGCCGCGCGAACGGATGCATCGCCATCACCGGTTGGGAGGGCACCGCCGAGTCGGCCGAGCGCCGCCGTGCCGTCTCGGCTCGGATCATCCGCACCGGGGGCGCAGTCTCGCTCGGCCCGGGCCCGGGGCGCTCGTGGCTGCGAGGCCGCTTCGACGGGCCCTACCTGCGCGAGACCCTGCTCGACCTCGGCTACATGGTCGAGACGCTGGAGACGGCGCACACCTGGACGCAGCTCGAATCGCACTACCGCGCCGTCGGCGGCGCGATCGACGGCGCGCTGCGAAGCGGAGGAGGAGGCTGCGTGGTGATGTGCCACCTCTCCCACGCCTACCGCGACGGCGCCTCGCTGTACTTCACCTTCATCGCCCCCCGCCGGGTGGGCGCAGAGCTCGACCAGTGGCGCCAGGTCAAGACCGCCGCCTGCGAGGCGATCGTCTCGCAGCGGGGAACGATCACCCACCATCACTCGGTCGGCACCGACCACGCCCCCTACATGCCGGCAGAGGTGGGGGAGCTGGGCATCGACGTCCTGCGCTCCGTCAAGCAGCGCCTCGACCCGGTGGGGATCATGAACCCGGGCAAGCTGCTGCCCGACTAGCCGGCGCCCGCTGCGGCCCCGCCCTGTGGGACGGCCCCGCGAAGGATGCTCTCGCCCGTGTAGGCGATGATCGGCGAGGACTGGCCGGCGCTGACCGCGTCGTTGACCTCGTTCAGCAACGGGCGCTGCTCGGATAGCGAGACATCGACGATCCGGGTGTTGCCGACGAGCTCTGTGAGGAAGGAGTCGATCGGGACCCTCTCGCTGAAGGTGCCGTCCTGGTTGACCTCGAAGGGCTGCAGCGGATAGCCCCGGGCATCGGAGGCCAGCAGCCAGAAGACGTAGGCCTTGTCCTGGGGGGCGGGCTCGAGCTTGGCGATGTCGAGGTCAACGTAGAGTTGGGATCCGTTGGCGATCCCGAAGGTGGCGCTCCCCGTCGCGTCGCTGCCCTTGGCGGCGTTCAGCGGGATTTCCTGGACCTCGTCGTCGCTGGTGGCCGCAGTGGTGGTGGCGGTGGCGCTCGAGTCCCCGTCCTCGCCACCGCCGAAGGCGCCGGTGATGGCGAGAACGATGGCGATCAGGATCACGCCGCCGGCCCCGAGCGCGATCATCAGCCGATTCTGGCTGGAGCTGCGGCCGGACCCCGAGGACTCCCGAGGCGCGCCGGGTTGAGAGGGCGCCGCGGCGGCTTCGGCGGCGGGCGGCGGCGGTGCGGGCTCGCTCGCGCCGCGGCGAAGGAAGCCCTCGCCCCCGGGCTCGGCGGGGAGCTTGGGAAGCTGGGCGCTGGGGACGATCATCTGCAGGCTGGCGGCCAGGCCCGAGGCGAGGCGGTGGTCGGCCGGATCCTCCTTCAGGTGCCGGGCGGCGTCGGCGCGGCCGATCGGGTCGGCCTGGCCCAGCAGGTAGTCGGTCAGCCCGACGTTGCGATCCGGGTCGGCGCCGGCGAGCACGGTCAGCGCGGCCCGTGCCCGAGCCCGGACCTCGGCCTCGGGCACGTCGAGCAGGGAGGCCAGGTCGGAGTAGGTCTGTGCGCGCCCGAGCAGGAGCTCGAGCATCGCGCGCTGGTCGGGCGAAAGCGCCATCGACCGGAAGCCTACGGTCTCTCCCTCGCCGGCCCTCGCTAGCCTGACGGCCGATGGCGGCGGCGGACGGCAAGAGCACGGGTATCGACGGCTTCAGCGAGCTGCTGGGGATCGAGTACCTGAAGAGCGTTCCGGGTGAGGCGCACGGGAGGGTCGCGGTTACCGACGCGCTTCGCCAGCCGTTCGGGATCGTCCACGGCGGCGTTTACGCGGCTCTGACCGAGAGCGTCTGCTCGGCGGCCACATACGCCGCCGTCGCCGCCCAGGGGATGATCGCGATGGGCCAGTCCAACAACGCCTCCTTCCTGCGCCCGATCGACGCCGGGCACGTCAACGCCGTCGCCCGGGCGCGCCACACGGGGCGGACGACGTGGGTCTGGGACGTCGAGCTGACCGACGACCAGGGTCGCCTGTGCGCCCTGGCGCGGATCAGCGTCGCCGTCAGGCCACGCCCCGGGCAGGCGCCCTAGCCTCGGTAGCGGTTGGTAATCGGCATCCGCCGGTCGCGGCCGAAGGCGCGGGGGGTGATCTTGATCCCGGGCGGCGCCTGGCGGCGCTTGTACTCGGCGCGGTCGACCAGCGCGATCACCTCGTCGACGACCTCGGCCGGGAGCCCGTCGGCGATCATCTGCTCGCGGCCACGATCCTCCTCGACGTAGGCCTCGAGGATGCGGTCGAGGACCTCGTAGGGGGGTAGCGAGTCCTCGTCGCGCTGGTCCGGCCGAAGCTCGGCAGAGGGAGCCCGGTCGATCACCGCAGCCGGCACCAGCTCACGGCCGGCGACGTCGTTGCGGTGGCGGACCAGCCTGTAGACGAGCGTCTTCGGCACGTCCTTGAGCACCGAGAAGCCGCCCGCCATGTCCCCGTAGAGCGTCGCGTAGCCGACAGAGTGCTCGCTCTTATTGCCGGTGGTGAGCACCAGCCAGCCGCTGCGGTTGGAGAGCGCCATGATCAGGTTGCCGCGGATGCGCGCCTGCAGGTTCTCGGCCGCGAGGCCCGCGGCGGCATCGCTTCCACCGGCACCCTCGACTCCCGCCAGCAGCTCGCCGTAGGCCTCCATCGCGTCCTCGATCGGGATCTCGATCAGCTCGGTCCCGAGGTTGGCGGCGATCGTGCGCGCGTCGGCCTGGGTCTGGAGGCTGGAATGGGGCGAGGGCATGACCACGCAGGTGAGCCGGTCGGGGCCGAGGGCGTCGGTCGCCACCATCGCCACGAGCGCGGAGTCGATCCCGCCCGAGACCGCGACCAGAGCGCGCTCGAAGCCGTTCTTGAAGACGTAGTCGCGGACCCCGGTTACCAGGGCCGCGTAGATCTCGGCCTCGTCGCCGAGGGTCGGCGCGGGCTCGCTGGCGGGGCCGGACGGCTTGGGGGAGGGGTCGAGTCGCGCCAGGGTGTGAACGCGCGCGCCCTCGGCGGGCTCGATGGCGCCAAGCTCGAGGTCGCAGACGACGAGCGCCTGGTCGAACTGCGGCCCCCGTGCCAGCAGCTGACCGGAGGCCGAGACGACCAGGCTGTGGCCGTCGAAGACGAGTTCGTCCTGGCCGCCGACCAGGTTGCAGAGCGCGAAGGCGGCGCCCGTCTCGGCCGCCCGTTCGACCAACATCGCCTCGCGCAGGGCGCCCTTGCCGCGCTGATAGGGCGAGGCGGAGGGGTTGACGATCAGGCTGGCGCCGGCCCTCGTCTCCTCGGAGGCGGGCGGGCCCTTGAACCAGATGTCCTCGCAGATGGTGAGCCCGACGAGCGCCCCGTTGAGCTCGATCAGCGCCGGGCTGGTGCCGGGCTCGAAGTAGCGGCGCTCGTCGAAGACCCCGTAGTTGGGCAGCAGGGCCTTGCGATAGACCCCCTGGATCTCGCCCGCGGCCAGGATCGCAGCGGAGTTGTGGACCGCGCTCTCTCCGAGCTCGGCGAAGCCGACCAGGGCGACGATCTCGGAGGCCTCGCGGGCGAGCGCCTCCAGCGCCTCGCGCCCGTCATCGATGAAGTGGCGCTTGAGCCAGAGGTCCTCGGCCGGGTAGCCGGGGAGCGTCTGCTCGGGGAAGACGACCAGGTGAGCCCCAGCCTCGCGGGCACGGGCGATCCACTCCGCGACCAGGGCGGCGTTGCCCTCGATGTTGCCGACGGTCGTGTTGACCTGGGCGAGGGCGACCCTGAGCTGGACTGCGTCGGTCATCCGTCCAAGTATCGCGGGCAAGGGCGTTGTCGCCGCGCCTGGCGCGGGGCTACCGACACCGTTGTCTCTATCGTGGGTTGGAAGGGGGGACGACGATGAGCTTTCGGATTGCAGTCTGCATTGCCGCCGCCGCCTGCGCCGGGCTCCCGTCACCCGCGCTCGCCGGCGAGCCGGCCGACATCACCAGCGCGGCAGAGGCCCGCGCCGAGGCCGTGCTCGGCGAGGCCAAGAATGCGCTCGCCGAGCCTGCCGTGACGCCCTCGCGGGAGCTGACGCTCGTCCTGGTGAAGCTCTCCCAGGCGATCCCCGACCTCGAAGGCAGCGAGCGCCGCGTCGCCAACGAGATCCTCGCCCGGCCCGACGACGGCCCCGACGACCGCTACGGCCACGGATTCACCGTCCCCGAGGCCGAGCAGTCGCCCCTCTGCGACAGCAACTTCTGCGTCCACTGGGTGGAGATGGGCAAGGACGCCCCCGAGCCCGATGACACGAATGGGATGCCCGGCGTGCCCGACTACGTCGAGGAGGTGTTGGACAGCGCCGCCGACTCGTACGGCGTCGAGAACGCCACGCTCGACTGGGTTGCCCCGGTCCCCGACGGCATCCGCGGCGGCGGAGGCGAGACCGACATCTACCTCCTGGACATCGACAACCGCTACTACGGGTATGCGTCCCCGGACGAGGGCCAGGGGTCTGCCACCGCCAAGCAGGCCTACCTGGTGCTCGACGACGACTACGAGCGGCTTGCCTCGCCCCCCGGGTTCACCGCGATCGACGCAATGCAGGTGACGATGGCACACGAGTACAACCACGTGCTGCAGTTCGCCTACGACAGCCAGGAGGACCTGTGGATGTTCGAGTCCACCGCGACCTGGATGGAGGACGAGGTCTACGAGGAGATCGACGACTACGTCAACTACCTCCCGTTCTACGCCAGGAAGTCGATGGTCCCGCTCACCGCCAACTCCGGCAGCGGCCTGAAGATCTACGGCGCCGCGGTCTGGAACCACTACCTCGCCGAGACCGGTGATCCTGCCGTCGTCCGCGACGCCTGGGCCGCGTCTGACTCGGTCGCGCCGCCGCACGTCTCGGTCGCCGCCTACGACGACGCCCTCGGGGGCGCGGGAAGCCCGTTCGCCGAACTCGCCGAGGAGTTCGTCTTCTTCGCCGAGTCCACCGCGGAGTGGCGAGGGCTGCCCGCCGTCTATCCCGACGCCGCAGATCACCCCGGGATGAAGCGCGTCGGCAAGCGACTGAAGCTGAACAAGACCCGCAAGATCACGCTCGACCACCTCGCCTACGCGCTCGTGGACGTGGCTCCGAACCTCGCCGACGAGGCTCTCGAGCTGAGGGTGAAGGCGCCGGACGGCACCAGAAGCGGACTCAGCCTGATTGGGCGCAGGGGCAACGCCCAGAGCCCAGACCTCGAGACGGATACCAGCGTCCTCTCCGCCGGCGGCTCCGGCGGGGCGACCCTGACCGGCGACACCTACGGGCGGGTGACCGCGATGGCCGTCAACGCCGACGCCCGGGTCAAGGGCTCGGGCCGCTACAAGCGCGACGACCAGCAGTACAAGCTGAAGCTCGTTCGCGCCCCGTAGCCGCCGCTCACCCCGCCGGCGGACCGAGGCGCTCTCGCAGCGCCACGACCCGGGTGCAGGCGGCGCGCGCCGCCTCGATCTCGACCTTGCCCCCCGAGATCGCCGCGGCCAGCGGGCCGAGCACGCCCGGCGCCGCGTCGCCGGCGAACAACAACAGGTCCATCCCGGCCGCCGCGCCAGCGATCGCGGCCTCAGCCGACGTGTAGGAGGCGTCGATCGCCCCGGCCTGGAGGTCGTCGCTGATCGCCACCCCCTGGAAGCCGAGCCGATCGCGCAGCAGTCCCTGCACGATCGCCGGATCGAGCGCCGCCGGCGCCTTCGCGCCGAGCTCGGGATAGGAGGCGGTCCCGACCATGATCAGTGGGATCCCCTGCGCTATCGCCTCCTCGAAGGGCGCCAGATCCTGGCGCAGGTCGCGGCGCGAGGCGTCGATCTGGCTGGGGCCGAGGTCGGTGTTGATCGTCGAGCGTCCCAGGCCCGGGAAGTGCTTGGCGGTGGCGCGGACGCCTCCCTTCTCGAGGCCGGCGGCAAACCGCAGGCCGAGGTTGGCGACACGCTCGGGCGTCGAGCCGAACGCCCGCGAGTGGACGACCGACTCGGTCGAGGTGGGGACGTCGAGCACCGGCGCCAGGTCGACGTTGATCCCGAGGCCGGCGAGGAAGGTGCCGGTTGCCTTGCCCTCGAGCTGCGCGTCGCCGCCGTCTCCGTCGAGGGCGAGCTGAGCGGGGGATCGCTGGGGAGGGGCCTCGAGGAAGCGCTTGACGGCGCCGCCCTCCTGATCGGTGGAGACCACCAGCGACGGCTGGCCGCCCTCGGCCGCGGCCGCCTGCAGGCGCTTGACGCCTGCGCGCACGGCTTCGGCGTCCTCGCCGGTGTCCGGGAAGACGATCACCCCGGCGATCTCGCCGGCGCGGGCCCTGCGCAGCAGCTTCGAGTCCGGGCTGGCGTCGGTGCGAACGACGATCCGTTGCCCTGCCATCCTGCGGGCGGCCTTGGGGCCCGATCCGGAGCACTGGGGCGGGATCGGGGCGGCGCCGCCGGGGCGGCGGCCATCCTCGCCTCCCGAGCCGGCGATGGCGCCGGCGATGGCGGCGAGCGCGGCGACTGCGCCGAGGGCGCCCAGGCGCCGCCTGCGCACCTGCTGCTGCCGGCGCCCTGCGCGCCTCAGCTCGCGGCTTCGCCCGGCCGCGTTGCTCACCGGACCGGGCGGGGGCCGGGCCGGCTGAGGTTGGCGACGATCAGCGCCACCACCGTGACCATGTAGATCTGGCCGATCAGCGCCTCGGTGATCGCCAGGGAGCGGCCGAGGTCCGTCGCGGCGGTGAGATCGCCGAAGCCCGTCGTGGTCAGCGTCGCGAAGCTGAAGTACAGGTAGTCGGAGTTGGTGCCGCCGCTGATCTGCGCGAACAACGGCTGCGAGCCGAGGTCGTCGATCACCCCGTAGGCGAAGGCGAAGAAGGATCCGATCAGCAGGTAGATGCAGAGCACGCCGAACATCGTCTGCACCGTCACCCGGCCCTGCTCGCGGAAGTGGACCACCAGGCCGTGGGCAATTGCCACCGCCGCCGCGGCCGCGAGCAGCAGGTTGGCCATCCCGGCGGCGGCGTCGTCAACCTCGCCGGCGGCGGAAAGGATGACTGCCGCGGCCACCGTGACCGCGACGGTGAGGACGCTGACGACCCGCAGCAGCCGGGTTCGTGCCTGCGAGATCCAAAGCGCCGCCAGGAATGTCCCACCTTGAAGGGCGATCGTGACCACGTGCACCACGTCGCCCCCAGTGGTCGCGAGCTGGAATGCGAGCGAGATCAGGATCAGGATCAGCAGCAGGCCGTAGCCGTGGCGCTGCGCGCTGAAACCCTGCCGCGCCAGGCCCTGGCGAATCTGCCGCCGATCCATCGTGCCCCGAGCATGGCAGCGGCCGCCGACGAAACCGGGTGCAGCCAGGGGGGAGACCACCTCGAACCGCGAGATCAGCCCACAGCCCTCGTGGTCGAGGTTGGCGCTCGGGCGAGTTGCGGTCGAACGACGTGTCCCAGCCGTCGAGGCCGCTACGTGTGTGGCCCGATCTTCTCCGGCTTGGTCCCTACCTCCCGTTGCTTCCCGCGCCCGAGGGCTCGACCGCCGTCGCGGGCTCGGGCTTGGCATTCGACTTGGAGCGGCGCTTGGGCTTGGACTCCTGCTTGGCCGCCTTGGCGAGCCCGTCGATCGAGGCCTCGAGATCGCCCGCCAGCGAGTCGAGGTCGGCCATCGCGTCGTAGTCGCCGGTGATCCCGAAGTTGACCTGGCCGTCGTAGCTCATGATTCCGAAGCAGACGGCCTGGCGACGCGCCAGCGGCACCATCGGATAGATCGCCAGCAGCCGGCGGCCCATCAGATAGAGCGGGAACTGCGGCCCGGGAACGTTCGTGACCACCAGGTTGAAGAAGCGCTGCGCGGGCTGCAGGCGGGCGGCCTGTCCGGCGATCGTCGGCGGGGCGAAGTCGGTGAGCTGGGTCATCATCGTCGCGCCGACGGCCTGCTTGGACTCCTTCAGGTCGCCCATCGACTCGCTCACTCGCCGCAGTCGCTCGAGCGGGTCCTCGGCCCATACCGGCAGCGGTGCCATGAACGAGGAGACGCGGTTGCCCAGTGCCCCGCGCTCGTCGCCGGCGCGGACGCTGATCGGGACCAGCGCCCGCAGCTCGAGGTCCTGGGTGGCCTGTCCGCGCGAGCGCAGGTAGCGGCCGAGCGCTCCGGCGACGACGGTGAGGACGACATCGTTGACCGTCCCGCCGAGCGCGTTCTTGATCGCCTTGAAACGGTCGAGGTCTGCAGTCACCGTGGCAAAGCGGCGATAGGGGCCGATCGGGACGTTGAACCGGGAGGCGGGAGCGGAGACGCCGGTGCGGGCGAAGGCGCCGGCGGCCTCGAGGGCGTCGAAGGCGACCGCGGCCGCCTGGCGCGGGGCGCGGAACATGGCGCGGGCGCCGCGGACCATCTCGGCGGGGGTGGTCGCCCGCTCCAGCATCGCCTCGGCGAGAAGCTCGGCCCGGCTGGGCTCGGGGCGGGGGACCCACGGCCGTGCGTCGGAGACCGGTGTGGGCTCGGCCTGGGTGTCGAACAGGACCGTGGTTATGTCAACCCCCGAGACGCCGTCGACAAGGCAGTGGTGGGTCTTGGTGACGATCGCGAAGCGGCCCTTGGCGACACCGTCGACCAGCCACATCTCCCAGACCGGCTTCGAGCGGTCGAGGCGCTGGGAGAAGATCCGGGCGGCCAGGGTCCGCAGTTGCTCCTCGGAGCCGGGCTTGGGGAGGGCCGTATGGCGGATGTGGTACCCGAGGTTGAACTGGGGATCGTCGACCCATTTCGGGCGGCCTTGGCCGAAGGGGACGAAGCGCAGCTTCTGGCGGAAGCGGGGGACGAGGTGAAGGCGCGAGGCGATGTGCTCGCGAAGCTCGTCGTAATCGGGCGCCGGGCCCTCGAACAGGGTCGTCGAGGCGACGTGCATGTGCGCGGAGCCGCGCTCCAGGTGAAGAAAAGAGGAGTCGAGGCCGGAGAGTCGATCTGGGTTCATCGTCGCGGCCGCATCTTCCCACTTCTGGCGGTGATCGACCGCGCCGCTGTTCGCATCTAGACTGAGCGGGCGGTGGGCGCGGAAGCCAAGAACCTGGAAGCGATTGCCCTGGCGATCGAGCGCCACAACTCGACCTGTCCGTTTCCGGCCTCGGAGGTGCGGATGAACCCCTTCGAGGTCGAGCGCCTCGGCTGGGAGGAGATCCGCGGCCTGCCGATCATCGGCGACCCCGAGATCGGCACCGGCCGCTTCCGCATCGTCTGCTCCCGCGAGGGAGACGGCGAGAGCATCGAGGAGCTGGAGGTGATCGGCGAGCCGATCGAGGTCGGCGGCGAGCCGCAGGCACCGCCCGTCTGAGCGCTCTCCTAGAGGTCGAGCCCAAGCTCCCGGGTGACCTTCTGGGCCTCGATGTTGAGCTGGAAGAACTCGC
>JBDTSW010000048.1:0-16397 GCA_039930945.1 bacterium | reverse complement strand
AGGGTGACGGGCCGACGATTCCGCTGGGCTTCGGCTCTCCCGGCGCGATCGGCGAGCTGATGCTGGAGAAGTTCCTGATCGTCTTCGAGGCCTCCTCGATGCTGCTGTTGGTCGCGGCGATCGGCGCCATCGTCCTCGCCGGGAAGAAGCGGGAGGAGGCCGCCCGCTGATGGACCTCAGCTGGTATCTCGTGCTCTCGGCGCTGCTGTTCGCCGTCGGCGCCGGCGGCGTCCTGATCCGTCGCAGCCCGCTGGTCATCCTGCTCTGCCTGGAGCTGATGCTCAACGCCGGCAACCTGGCGCTGCTGGCCTTCGCCAGGGCCAACGGCGACCAGGAGGGGCAGATCTTCGCCCTGGTGGTGATGGTCGTCGCGGCCTGCGAGGTCGTCGTCGGCCTCGGGCTGATCGTGGCGATGTTCCGCCGGCGGCTGTCGCTCAACGTCGATGACCTGCGGGGCCTGCGGGGTTAGCGTGAGCGCGACGACCTACGGATGGCTGATCCTCGGGTTCCCGCTGCTGGGCAGCCTCGTGGTCGGCTTCGGCTGGCGGGCGCTCCCGGGGAGGACCGCGGGGTGGATCGCGACCACGGCGATCGGCCTCGCCTTCCTCTGCTCGATCGGGGCGGTGGTGATGCTCCTCGACGAGCCCACCGACGCGCGCCAGCTGACCTCGTCGCTGTGGGACTACGCGTCGGCCGCCGGCGTTGAGATCCAGCTGGGGATCCTCGTCGACCCGCTCTCGCTGTTGATGTGCCTGGTCGTCAGCGGCGTCTCCACCCTGATCCACCTCTATTCGGTCAGCTACCTGACCTCGGACCAGGGCTTCGCCCGTTACTTCAGCTACCTCAACTTCTTCGTCTTCTCGATGCTGCTGCTGGTCCTCGCCGGGAACTTCGTCCTGCTGATCGTCGGCTGGGCCTTCGTCGGCTTCGCCTCCTATGCGCTGATCAGCTTCTGGTACCGGCGGACGACGGCGACCAAGGCCGGGATGAAGGCGTTCGTGATCAACGTGATCGGCGACGTCGGCCTGGTGCTGGCCGCCTTCCTCTTGTTCCGAGAGCTCGGCAGCTTCGATTACCTGACGGTGTTCGAGCAGGCCCCGGGCGCCTTCGAGGTCAATGCGGGCACAGTCGTCGCGATCTGCCTGCTGCTTTGCGTGGGCGCCTTCGCCAAGTCGGCGCAGCTGCCGCTGCATTCGTGGCTTCCGGACGCGATGGAGGGCCCGACCCCCGTCTCGGCCCTGATCCACGCGGCGACGATGGTCACCGCCGGCGTCTACCTGATCGCCCGCGCGCACCCGCTCTTCGAGCTTGCCCCCACCGCGGCCGACATCGCCGCCTTCGTCGGCCTGGCGACGCTGATCTTCGCCGCCACGGTCGCTCTCGTGGTCACCGACCTGAAGCGGATCATCGCCTACTCGACGATCAGCCAGATCGGCTACATGATCGTCGCCGTCTCGATCGGCGCCTACGCCGCGGGGCTCTTCCACCTGATCACCCACGCCTTCTTCAAGGCGCTGTTGTTCATGGCGGCCGGCTCGGTGATCGCGGCGATGGCCGGACGCCAGGACATCGACGGGATGTCCGGCTTTCGCCGGGCGATGCCCTTCACCTCGCTGCTGCTGATCGTCGGCGCCCTGGCGCTGGCCGGGTTCCCGGGGATGTCCGGCTTCTTCTCCAAGGACGAGATCATCGGCTTCGCCTTCCACCGGGGCGGCATCTACGTGGTCTTCGGCATCGGCATGTACGTCGCCGCCTTCATCACCGCGGTCTACGCCTTCCGGATCGGCTTCCGGGTCGTTGCCGGGCCGCCCTGCGAACAGGCGCGAGAGCTCGAGCAGGGCCACCTCGCCCACTCAGAGCCCACCAACCCGGCGACCGGCGAGCGCGAGGACACCGAGGTCGGGTTCCCGGGGCCCGAGCACCACATCGCCGAGCGCGAGATGCCGATGAAGATCGCGATGGCGGCCCTCGGGGTGCTCGCGGTGATCGGAGGGCTGGTGCAGATCCCCGGGATCGACGACCTGATCGAGAAGGTCGCCGCCGGCAGCTTCGAGGGCTCGAAGCTGTTCGAGGTCGTCGTCCCCACCGGCGAGGCGTGGGAGGGCCTGGCGATCGGCGGCGCGATCGCGATCGCCGGGATCTCGCTCGCCTACTACTGCTACGTGGTCTCGCCGGGGATCACGCTGAGCCTCGCCGAGCGCCTGCGCGCCCTGCACTCCTTCCTCATCCACAAGTGGTATCTCGACGAGCTCCAGGACATCCTCGTCTACCGGCCCGTGATCGCCGTCGGCCGCTTCTGCAACGCCGTCGTCGAGCGGGTCGTGGTCGACGGCATCGTCAAGGTCACGGTCGGCGCCGTCCGCGGCGTCGGCTCGCTGGTGCAGGCGGCGCAGTCGGGCTTCGTCCGCGCCTACGCGCTGCTGGTGATCACCGGCTTCGCCGCGCTCGGCCTCTACTTCCTGGTGGCGTCCACATGACCCGCCGCCTCCTCTGCTCCCGCTCGAACCACTGGCCCGCGGCTACGCCGCGGGCATCTGAATCTGCTCTCGCGTCCGGGGGCGGCGGGGTGGGTGGGCGATGCTGAACGTCGTCCTCTGGCTGCCGCTGGCGGTGGGGATCGTCTGCCTGGCGCTGCCGCGCCGCGCCGCGGCCCCGCTGGCCGTGGTCGGGACGCTGGGCACGCTGGCGCTGGCGATCGGGCTGATCGCGGACTTCGACAGCGGCTCGCCCGGGCTCCAGCACGTGGTCGACGAGCCCTGGATCGAAGACCTCGGGGTCCGCTACCAGCTCGGGGTCGACGGGATCAGCATCTTCCTGGTGGGGCTGACGGCGCTGCTGTGGGCGGGGGCGACGGGCTTCTCGGCGCTGCGGCTTCCGGACCGCCCACGCAACTACTTCTTCTTGCTGGGCCTGGCCGAGACGGCGACCCTGGGCGCGTTCCTCTCCCAGGACCTGCTGATGTTCGTCCTCTTCTTCGACCTGATGCTGGTGCCGTTCTTCTTCTTGATCGGCTCCTTCGGCAGCGGCGACCGGGTGGCGGCGACGATGAAGATGATCGTCTACACGCTCGTCGGCTCGCTGCTGATGCTGGTCGCGGCGATCGCCACGGCGATCCTCGTCTCACAGGAGACGGGGCAGCTCAGCTTCGCGATCGCCGAGCTGCGCGCGCACCCGCTGCCGGAGGGAAGCCAGCAGTGGATCTTCTGCTTCTTCGCGGCGGCGTTCCTGGTGAAGATGCCCGCCTTCCCGATCCACGGCTGGATGGCCGACGCGTATCGAGCCGCGCCCCTGCCGGTGCTGGCCCTGCTCGGCGGGGTGCTCTCGAAGGTGGGCGCCTACGGCTTTCTGCGGGTGGTGCTGCCGGTCTACCCCGACGCCTCGATCCACTTCCAGGAGGTGATGCTGGCGATCGGGGTGGCCAGCATCCTCTACGGCTCGATGATGGCGTTCACGCAGACCAACGCCCGCCTGATCGCCGGTTACTCCTCGATCGCGCAGCTCGGCTTCATCACCGCCGGGATCTTCACCCTGGCGCCCGACGGCGCCGACGGCGCCATCCTGCAGATGGTCAACCACGGGCTCGTCGTCGCCCCGCTCTTCCTCATCGTCGCCCTGCTCGCCGAGCGCACCGGGACCGAGGACATCCGCGAGATGGGCGGCCTTGCCAAGCGCGCACCCGTGCTCGCGGCGATGTTCCTGGTCGTCGTCCTCGCGACCCTGGCGATCCCCGGGTCGGCGAACTTCATCGGCGAGTTCTACATCCTCAACGCGCTCTTCGACACCAAGATCGCGTTCGCGGTCGTGGCCTCGGCCGGCATCGTCCTCGCCGCCTTCTACGCCCTGCGCCTGTTCCAGCTGACGATGCACAACCGCGGCGCCGGCGAGACCGCATCGCGTGAGGTCTCGCTGCGCGACGGGCTCGTGCTGGCGCCGCTGGTGGCAGTGATCGTCGGCCTCGCCCTGTACCCGGGGCTGATCTTGGAGCGCGGCGAGGCTGCGGCGCTCGACCGCACCGCCGTGGTGGTGAGCAGCGAATGACCTTCACCGCGCCGGACATCGACTACGCCGGGATCTCCCCGGTGATCGCGCTCACGGCGGGCATCTGCCTGGTGTTGGTCGCCTCGGCCTTCGCCGGCCGCCACGCTCGCGTCGTCGCCTCCACCCTCAGCCTGGCATCGCTGGCGGCCGCCGCCGGGCTCTGCGTCTGGCAGTGGGGGCAAAGCGCGGATCTCGTCGCCGGAGCCCTACGCCTCGACGAGCTCGGGCTCGCGGTCTCGCTGATCGCGATCGCCGCCGCCGCCTTCGTGGTGCCGCTGGCCTGGGGCGAGGAGGCCTTCGACGGCGAGCGCAGCCCCGCCGGCCAGGGGGAGTTCCAGGCGCTGGTGCTGTCCTCGGTGCTCGGCATGGTCCTGCTCGCCCAGGCCCAGAACCTGATCGTCTTCTTCGTCGCGCTCGAGCTCCTCTCGGTGCCGCTGTACGTGCTCTGTGGCGCCGCCCGCCGGCGCGCCGACTCGCTCGAGTCCGGCCTCAAGTACCTGATCGTCGGCTCCCTCGGCTCGGCCACGCTGCTGTACGGCCTCGCCTTCATCTACGGGGCGTCGGGCTCGACCGACTTCGTCGCCATCCGCGAGGCGATCGGCGCCGGCCTCGCCGATGACCCGCTGGTCCTGATCGGCATCGCGCTCACCGCCACGGGGCTGGCGTTCAAGCTCTCGGTGGCCCCCTTCCACCAGTGGACGCCCGACGTCTACCAGGGAGCGCCCACCCCGGTGACCGCGTTCATGGCGGTCGCGACCAAGGCCGCGGCCTTCGCCGTGCTGGTGCGCTTCTTCGAGGTCGCGCTGGGGCCGGCGGCGGGCGACTGGCGCCCGGCGCTGGCGGCGCTGGCGGCGCTCTCGATCGCGGTCGGCAACGTCGGGGCGCTCGGCCAGAGCTCGCTCAAGCGGCTGCTCGGGTACTCGGGTATCGCCCAGGCCGGCTACATGATGGTCGGCGTCGTCGCCTTCTCCGCCGCGGGGGTGAACGCCCTCGTCTTCTATCTCGCCGCCTACGCGATGATGAACCTCGGCGCCTTCGCGGTGATCGTCATCCGCGAGCGCCAGACCGATCGCGGCGACGGCATCGCCTCGGTCGAGGGCCTCGGCCGCGAGGCGCCGCTGCCGGCCGCCGCGCTGACGATCTCGATGCTCGGCCTGGCCGGGCTGCCGGGAACCGCGGGCTTCATCGGCAAGCTCTTCTTGATCGAGGCCGCCGTCGACGCCGCCTACACCTGGCTCGCGGTCGCGATCGCAATCGGGACGATGATCTCCCTCGCCTACTACCTGCGCGTCGTCGCGGCGATCTGGATGCGACCGGCCCCAGGCCGGGTAGCGGCCGAGCCCGGGGGCACCATGCCGGCGATGGCCGGCGGCTCGCCCGAGGCCGATCCTGGCGACGGGCGCCGGGTGATCATCGCGCTTGCCGCGACGGCGGCGGCCGCGACCGTCTTCTTCGGCATCCTGCCATCGCCGCTGGTCGACTGGGCGTCGGCGGCGGGCGACTCGCTCAGCGCGCTGATCTCCTAGCTCGCCTTGGCGGCGCCCCACCACATGGCCGTAGTCGCGCCCGATCTCAAGGCGACCGCCGCCGCCCGCGCGAGGCGGGATTCGAGACCTCCGACCCCCACGAGCTCTGGGCGAGCCCCGGGGGTTCGCGGTCCACCCCACAAGGGGGTGGGTCGCACAACGCGCCGTATAGGGTCGCAAAAGCGACCCACCCCCTCTCTCTGCGCGATCGTGTCGTTCGACTAGGCGTCTGACCGCCGCAAAGTTGCGCTTCGAACGAAGAAGCGACTCGATCGCGGGGACCGTATCTGTCCACTTGGCGCTTTTGTTCGGCATATGACAACGAACGCGCCATCGGCCGACCAGGTTCATAGGATGGCCGCCGTGCGCTACCCGGCCGAAAGCTTCACCGACGCCGAGCGCCAGGCCCTGGCGCCGCACTTCACCAACCTCGACGGGCCCGTCTTCGGGCTGGTCAACCTGCCCGAGACGGTCAAGGGGGCGCTGTTTGCCCGCTACTCGCGCTATCCCGGATCGCTGCGGCGGCTGTACCTGGACGAGTTCGCGTCCGAGGTGCCGGAGGGGGGACGGCCCTTCGACGGGATCGAGGGCGAGCGCGCCGCGGGCCTCTACGAGCGCATCTTCGTCGGCTACGGCGACGACTCCATCGCCCAGGTCGGGGGTGCGCACCTCGCCTGCGAGTGGGTCTCGAACGTGCTCACCAAGATCCTCCAGCGGGGGCGGCTGGCCGCCTATTTGGAGCAGTCCACCCGCTACATCCCCTACGACCAGCCGATGCCGGGCGGCGGCTACCGCTACTACACGAACGACGACCTCGGCGAGCGCTACCGGGCGGCGCTGGACGAGCTCTTCGGGGTCTACTCACGCAGCCTGGAGCAGGTCGAGAGATGGGCGGCCGAGCGCTACCCGCGCGGCGACGAGCCCGAGCGCGCGTGGCGCAGCTCGATCCGGGCGAAGGCGCTGGACCTGCTGCGCGGGCTGCTGCCGGCGGCGACGCTGAGCCACGTCGGCATCTTCGCCTCGGGACAGGCCTACGAGCAGCTGCTGCTGCGGATGCTGGCCTCACCCCTGCCCGAGGCCCGCTCCTACGCGGGCCTGATGCTGGAAGAGCTCAAGCAGGTGATCCCGAGCTTCCTCTCGCGGGTCGAGCGCCCGGACCGCGGCGGCGACTGGGTGCGCTACCTGCAGGAGCGCCGCGAGGCGGCCGAGCGGGCGGTCGCCCGCCTCGGCCTCGACCGCCGCGATCCCGTCGACGTGCCCTCGGTCGAGCTGGTCGGAGTGGACGGGACCGAGGAGGACCTGCTGGCGGCCTCCCTGTTCGAGTCGGCGGCGGTGCCGGAGGCGGACATCCGCCGGCGAGTCGACGCCCTCGACCCGATCGAGCGCGCCGAGCTCGTGCAGGAGCTCGCCGGCGAGCGCCGCAATCGCCGCCACCGGCCGGGCCGGGGCTGGGAGGCGCTGCGCTATCGCTTCGAGATCGTCTCCGACTACGGCGGCTTCCGCGACCTGCAGCGCCACCGGATGCTGACCTGCCAGTGGCAACGGCTGGGGCCCGAGCTGGGGGCGGGCGTTCCCGAGGAGGTCCGCGACGCCGGCGCCGGGGACGAATACGAGCGCGCGCTCGAGATCTCGCGCGCCGAGTTCGCGCGCCTGGAAGAGCGGGGTCTCGCCGACGCGGCACCGTACGCGCTCTGCCTCGGCTACCGCATCCGCTACGTGCTCGATCTCAACGCGCGCGAGGCGATGCACCTGATCGAGCTGCGCTCCGGCCGGGAGGGTCACCCCACCTATCGGGCGGTCGCCCAGGCGATGCACGAGCGCATCGCTGACGTTCATCCCGCGGTGGCGAGGGCGATGACTCACGTCGACGCCTCCACCGAGCCCCGCCTGGAACGGATCATGAGCGAGATCCGCACCCACCGAAAGCGCGTCGCCGCCGACGAGTCCGTCGCCACCGGCGCTGGGCCCGGGCTCTCGGCGCTCGGCTGAATGATCGCCGGCCGATAGGGTCCACGCTGCGATGAAGGCCGCCGTAGTCGCGATCAGCACCGGGGTGCTGGCAATCTCGCTGGCTCTGCCGGCCCTGCTGTTTGCGCAGGACGACCCTCCGGCGACGCCCGCCGCCGAGGCCACCACGCCTCCCGAGGCGCCCGCACCGGCGGCGTCGGTAGCCGAGCCTCCCCCTGCGGGGGATGGCGAGGGCGCCGTCACCGCCGGCGCCACCGAGACCGCCGCCACGACCGCCGTCGCCAAGGGCTCGGCCTCGGTCCAGATGCGGGACTTCGCCTTCTCCCCGGCGTCGGTGACGATCGACGTCGGCGACTCGGTCAGCTGGACCAACGTCGGAGCCACGGACCACGACGCCGTCTCCAGCGCCTTCAGCACCGCCACGGTCTCCCCGGGGTCCAGCGCCAGCGAGACCTTCTCGACCGCCGGCACCTTCTCCTACGTTTGCTCGTTTCACCCGCAGATGAAGGGCACGGTCCAGGTCGTCGGCACCGGCGGGGCCGGCGGCACGACCTCCGACACGGACTCCACCACCCTGCCCGGCTCCGAGGCGGCGGCGGCGGCCGCCGCGGATGCCGCCGGCTCGGCCTCCGCGCTCCCTGCCACGGGGCAGTCCGAACCGCCGCTGTTGGTGGTGGGCCTCGGCCTGGTCGGCTGCGGCGCGATCGCCGCCCTGCTCGCCCGCTGGCGCGAGCGCGAGGACCTGGTCTAGACGTCCAGCCCAGCCCGGGCGTCTACTCGCGGCGCTTGCGCTTGCGCTTCTTGGCGCGCTCGCCGGGGGCCGAGTTCGGATTGAGGTCCGAGTCCAGCTCGGTGGCGGTGCCATCGACGGTTTCGTCCGCGTCGGCAGCGGGAGCCTGCGGCTGCTCTCCGGGCTTGGGCCACGGGATCGCCTCGCCGGCGTCCCATGCGGGTGGGCGTTTGCCTCGCGGCGTCTTGCCGAGGATGACCACCCCCAGGAAGACGAACCACAGCATCAGCGCAAGCAACGAGAACGCCTGCGCGAGCAGCAACAGCGAGGCCGCCAGCGCCATCCCGATCGTGCCCATGAACCGGGTGAGAAGGCCGACGCGCATCGCCCACAGCGACGTGTAGATGGTGCCGACGACGAATCCGAGCACCCCGGCGAAGCTGAGTCCCTGGGAGATGCTGAAGGTCGTCTGGTCGCGGATCAGGTCGTCGGCGTAGGTCCCGATCGGGACTCCCGCGCCCCCGCCCGGGGTGGCGAAGTCGTTGGACGCGGAGTTGAGCGCGATCCATTGGAAGAGCTCGGCCGCGCCGAGGAATAGCGGGCCGGCGACGACGACTCCGACGAGCCCGCGGCGCATCTTCGGGCTGCGCGCCAGGGCGGCCCGAAAGAGGTAGAAGAGCGGCGCCGCGATCAGAGCCAGCGAGAAGGCGTTGAGGACGGCGGCCCCCAGCAGCGAGCCGCTCACATCGTGGAAGTCCCGCAGCAGCTCGGTGGTGGTGGTCGGGGAGATCGGCCCCTCCTGGCCGAGCACCGTGCCGGCGACGAAGAGCACCGCCGCGGCGAAGGCGCAGATCGCGGCGGGAAGCGCCCATTGATGCTCCCACTCGAGGGTCCGCGCGCGGTTCATCTTCGGCTCCGGCAGCTCACGAGGCGCGTAATCTATGGGCTGCCGACGAACGGCTGACGGGTGAGGGTGGCCATCCGCTCAGCCCCGCTCGTGAAAGAAGAACTCGGGCAGTGCACCCTCGATCACCTCCTGGGTCATCCGCTGCGCCACCTCCAGGTTGCCGCTGCGCACGGCGATGTCGTCCAGGGTGACGATCCCGACCAGGGTGCCGGCCTCGACCACCGGCAGGCGCCGAACGCTGTGGGTGACCATCAGCGCCGCCGCCTCCTCGAGGTCCATCTCGGGCTCGCCGGTGACCAGCGGTCTCGAGGCGTGCTCGCGGATCGGCTCGCCCTGAGGCCGCTCCTCCGCGAGCACCCGCACCGTCAGGTCCCGGTCGGTGACCATCCCCACCGGCTCTCCCTCCGGGTCGCAGACCACGACCGAGCCGACCCTGTGGTCGCGCATCAGCCGAGCGACCCCAAGCAGGTCCGTGTCGAGGCCGGCCGTGACCACGCCGGCGGTCATGATCTCGCGCAGCAGCATCGGCACAACCCTAGCCCCAGTCGCCCGCCGATGGGTCTCTTCTTTTCTCAGACGCTCCACTAGCATCCCGGCCGATGGCAGCCGGGCGCAGCGCCGCAGACACGATCGCCGTCTACGGCGCAACCGGCTACACGGGCCGGCTGATCGCCGCCGAGCTACGACGCCGCGGCGTGGATTTCGTGCTCGCTGGCCGCAGCGCCGCCAAGCTGGAGGTCGTCGCCGAGGATGTCGGCGGCGCTCCGACGCAGGCCGTGGCGCTCGACGACCCTCGCGGGCTGCGCGAGCTGCTCGAGCCCTGCGCGGCCGTGATCGCCTGCGCAGGGCCCTTCCAGCTTCATGGCGAGCCGGTCCTGGCCGCCGCGGTCGACTCCTCCACCCACTACATCGACACCACGGGCGAGCAGCCGTTCATGC
Organism: bacterium; assembly: GCA_039930945.1. Classification (GTDB taxonomy): domain Bacteria; phylum Actinomycetota; class Thermoleophilia; order Solirubrobacterales; family 70-9; genus JBDTSW01. The sequence goes on along the minus strand of JBDTSW010000048.1, from coordinate 6,289 downwards.
GCAAGGTGTTCGACTCCTACGGCGACAGGGCGGCCGACGCCGGCGTCGTCGCGGTCACCGCGATGGGCTTCGACTACGTGCCCGGAGACATGATCGCGGCGCTGACCGCCGAGGGCATGGACACGCTGGACGAGCTCGTGCTCGCCTACCACGCCGCCGGCTTCGGAGGATCCCGCGGCACCGCCCTCTCGGCGATCGGGATGATGGCCGGGGGCGACGTCGAGTGGCGCGAGGGCGCGCTCGAGCCCGCCTCGCAATCGGTCAGCCGCGGCGACTTCGACTTTCCGGAGCCGATCGGGCGGCAGCGCATGGTCCGCTACCCGGCCGGCGAGCACATCACCGTCCCCCGGCACGTCGATACGCGGCGGGTGCGGACGATGCTGAACGCGTCGATGGTGATGCCCCACCCCAGGCTCGCCGTGGCCGCGCCGATCGCCATGCCGATCGCCCAGCTCGCGGTTCGCTCGCCGCTGCGCCGCCTGCTCGAGGCGGGGGTCGCGCGCCTCCCGGAGGGCCCGGCCCCCGAGCAGCGGCGGGCGTCGCGCTTCTGCATCGTCTGCGAGGCCAATCGCGGTGCCGAGCGGGCGGGGGGCACGATCACCGGGCGCGACGTCTACGGGCTCACCGCCCGGACCACCGTGCAGGCGGCGCTCGAGTGCGCCCAGCCCGGCTACGAGCGCAGCGGGGCCCTGGCGCCGTCGGAGGCCTTCGACCCGCGCCGCTTTCTCGAAGGCCTCGCCGACTTCGGCGTCTCCTACGAGGTGATGCCCGCCTGAGCTGTCCCTTGTGCGGCTCGCCGCTCTACGGCTGGCTGACCCTGCCCGACCCCTCCTCAGGGGCGACCGTCGGGCGGCCCGTGGAGCTCGAGGCCGACCCGAAGACGGGCCGGGGCCCGCGGGTGCTCGAACGCTGCGAGAACTGCGGCCTCGGCATCGCGGAGGGGACTGGCCCGATCGACCTCGAGGCCGAGGCGAGGGCGATCTCGACCGCGCTCGACGACGGGTCGCCGGCGCTGGTCACCCCAAACCGGACCTCGATCCAGGCGACCATCGGCGGCGAGGGCTGGGCCGCGATCGAGATCGGCCCTGGCCGGCTGCTGCATTCGCCGCGCTCGCTGCGGCTGCTCGCCGAGCAGACCGGAGCAGAGCTCGAGGGCGTGCGCTGCTCGCGCTTCGGCCGAAATCAGGCCTGGATGTGGCAGACGCTGGTCAACGGCCTCACCTTCCACCCGAACTTCGCTCGCGAGGTCCGGGCGGGCAGGCTGCGGGCCGCAACCGCCCGCAGCAGGCTCACCTTCGCCATCGACTGCGTCGTCACCGCGCTGGCGGCGCCGCTGGTGTTGCTGGCCTCGGTGCCGCTCGAGCTGGTGTCGGCGCTCGCCGGGCGCGGCGGCGAGCTGGTCGGCAGGCGCTAGCCGCCCACCGCTAGAAGGCCCGGCGCCAGACCCGCTTGGCGAGCGGGAGGATCAGTGCCCGGGGAGCGTGCTGGCCGCTGAGGGCGCCGGCGCGGTTGAGCAGGCCGGGGACGACCACCCGCTTGCCCTTCTCCGCCCCGTCCACCGCGGCCTCGGCGACGGCTTCGGCCGACATCCAGACGATGTCGGGGGTGCGCTGCTCGGCGTCGGCGATGCCGGCCGCGCCGGGAAACTCGGTGCGCACGGGCCCGGGACAGACGGCGGTCAGCGTCACCCCGGTGCCGTCGAGCTCGCCATGGGTCGCCTCGCTGAGGCTGAGCACGAAGGCCTTGGTCGCCGCGTAGACCGCGTTGCCGGGGATCGGCTGGAAGGAGGCGGTTGAGGCGATGTTGATCACCGCGCCGGAGCCGCGCTCGACCATCGCCGGCAGGTAGCGCGCCTGCAGGTCGGTGAGAGCCTCGCAGTTGAGGCGGATCATCGCCAACAGCCGGTCGCGGTCGGCGTCGGCGAAGTTGCGGGCGTCGCCGAAGCCGGCGTTGTTGACGAGCACACCGACCTCCTTGCCGGCCTGCTCCAGGTGGGCGGCGAGCGCGTCCCGCCCGGCGGGCTCGCCGAGATCGGCGCGCACCACCTCGGAGCTGACCCGGTGGCGTTCGGCAAGCTCGGCGGCGAGCTGCTGCAACCGGTCCTCCCGGCGCGCGACCAGCGCCAGCGAGTGCCCGCGCCCGGCGAGCTCGTGCGCGATCGCCTCGCCGATCCCAGACGAGGCGCCGGTGACGAGCGCGATCGTGCTCTCCGAGGGGGGCGGCAGGGCCATCGCGCCCAGGCTACCCAACGTCCGGCAGGGACCCCTCGAGGCCGCCGGGCTCGAAGCGGCAGCGCTCCTCGCCAGGGCAGACGGCGTCGATCACCACCCGCGAGGCCTGGGCCTGGCCCGAGAAGGGCTCGATCGCGATCAGATCGACGGCGCTGAGCGCGGGCATCCTTCGAGACTAGATGGGTCGGGGGGCGAGCCCGCCCGGGCACTATGCTGAAAGCGATGGAAGGCAGCGAAGGACTCGGCGGCCTCTTCGGCGACCCGGACGAGCTCCGCACCCGCCTCGGCGAGATGGCCGAGCAGATGCAGAGCGCGCAGCAGGTCGCCTGGGCCGACAACGCGATCAAGCTCGCCGTCGACATGACGGTGGCGGCGATCGGCTCGATGAAGCTCGAGGGCACGAGCGACCAGCAGGCGATGCAGGTTCGCGACGCGATCCGAGTCATCTTTCCCGAGGCGGTGACCCTCGTGCGTGAGGCGCGCCAGGGCCTCTCCTAGCGCGGCTCGATTCACGCGCAAGCCGTGAACGGCCGCGGCCTACCGTCGGCCGATGCCCCGACCTTCGCAATCTGGCGCGGCGTCGGTCGAGCACGCCGGCCTGGCGTTGCTCGTCGCGCTGCTGGCGCTGACCGCGATTGCCTCGGTCGCCTCCGGCCCGCTCGACGGCGGGCGCGAGCTCGGCGCCGCGATCGCGCGCAAGATCCGCTGCGCGCCCCGGCTACCGGGCCCCTGCTGGCGCGATCCGCTGACCGAGGCCTACGGGCGGCCGCTGGGCGGCGTTGTGCGGGCGCTGGCGCCTGCGCCCACCCCGCTCTCGGGGCTGATGGCCGTGGACTTCCGCTACTGCCGCTCGGTCAGCTGCGCAGCCCCCGGCCCAGGCCCGCGCCTGACCGCCTCCAACCGCCGCACGACCGCATTCGTCTCGGTCACCGACGGGCGCCCGGCCGGCGGAGCGATCACCGTCACCTACTGGCTCTACCGCCCCACCCTGGGCTGGGAAGAAGTCAACCGCCACGCGAGCGCGGCCGACGTGGCCGCGCTCTCCTCGACCCCGCTGCTGGAGAGCCAGGACCCCAAGCTCGTCCCGCTCGAGACCCTCGCCGGTCGCAACCAGTTCGACTTCGCCGCGGCCGAGGAACCGCCCTGGCGCTGGCGGGTGCAGCCGTCCTATGGCTGAGCGGCGGCCTCACCAGACCGCGTCGTGGAACTCCATCACGCCGAGGGCGCTCTCCAGCTCGATGCCGCCTGGAAGCGTGCCGCTGAACGAGCCGAACGGCTGCCGGTAGGTGTAGCGGACGTACAGCCGCTTCTCCTCCTTGGAGCGCTCGAACTCCTTGTCGCAGCGCAGGCGGGCGCCGTCGCCGAAGTCGATCGCCTCGAGCCCATCGAAGCTGACGGGCCCCGGCTCGGTGGGCTCGCCATCGATCCAGATCGCGCGCTCCGAGCGCTCGGGCGGGTCGTTGATGCCGCTGACGAGGTTCCACCCGACCGAGCGGCCGTCGGTGGTCCGGCCGACGCCGGTGGACCAGCTCCAGACGGTGTGGCGGGGGTGGTATCCCGCCGACTCGTCCTCCATGCCTCGCGCCTTGACCCTCCAGCGGCGGTCGCCGATCCGCACGTCGCATTCGACCGGGACGTCGGCGCGCTTGCGCGTCCACACGTACTGGCCCTCGTCGGTGGGGCAGACCGACTCGACCCAGCGGCCGGCTCCAAGGCGCAGGAATGCCCGGGCGTCATCGGGCCCGCGCACGTCTGAGTCGATCCGCACCAGCGAGCCCTCGTCGGGCGCGTAGTCGAGGACGCCGAGGTCTCCGAGCTCGGCGACGACCTCCTCGCCGCCGAGATGCTCGGTCCAGACATCCCCGCGCGCGCCGGGCAGCAGCATCCGCGTACGCTCCCACATCTCGCCGCTTTCGCGGTCGCAGACCACCCAGAAGTTCTGCCCCAGCGGCCCGACGTGGACCCTCGCCGCGCAGACCAGGAGCTCCTCGCTGAAGGCGGCGACGTAGCGCCAGCGCTTTCGCATCCGGCCGCCCCGGCGCCAAGGCATCTTCGAGGGCGGCAGCGGCAGGTCGGCGGGCCGGCCCTCCCCGGGCCCGCGCCAGGGGAGCGGCGCGATCGCGGTGTCTGCGGGCGCGGCGGTCACTCGATCTTCGCGATCGCGTCGCCGGCGTTGACCGATCCGCCCTCGCTGACCGCGAGCTGGGTCACCTTGCCGGCCATGTGAGCAGTGATCTCGTTCTCCATCTTCATCGCCTCGATCACGCAGACCAGGGCGCCTTCGGCAACCTCCTGGCCCTTCTCGACGGCGACCCTGAGCACCGTTCCCTGGAGTGGCGAGGCGAGCATCGGCCCGCCCGAGCTCCCACCCGAGCCCCCGGACCGCTCGCGCCTGGGCGGTCTCCGGGGACCGGCGGCCGTCGCCGTCGCGGGCGCGGCGGCGCCGATCACCTTGACCGTGTGCAGGCTGCCGTCGACCTCGACTTCGTACGTCCGCTCAACCGTCCCTTCGCCGACTTCGCCCTCCGCGGACCACGACACCCCCGGACGAATCCCGGCGGAGCCGGGATCACCGCTGCGCTGGGAGGAGGTGTCGGGATTTGTTCCCTTGAGCCACTTCTTGTCTTCGGTCAGGTCGCGGCAGGTCTCGCCGTTGGCCCACTGCTCGGTGGCGAGAAGCGCGGTGTGGAAGGGGATCAGCGTTGTCAGCGGCTCGATCACGTACTCGCCGAGGGCGCGGAGCATGCGGGCCGTCGCTCGCTCGCGGTCGACGTCCCAGACGATCAGCTTTGCCACCATCGGGTCGTAGAGGGGCGTCACCTCGGAGCCCGCCTTCAGCCCGGAGTCGACGCGGACGCCCGGCCCGGCCGGCTCGACGTAGCCGTCGATCCTCCCCGGCGCCGGGGCGAAGCCCTTGTCGGCGGCCTCGGCGTTGATCCGGCACTCGATCGCGTGCCCGCGCAGCTCGACCTCTGCCTGGGAGACGGAGAGCTCCTCGCCGGCGGCCACCCGGATCTGCTCTCGCACGATGTCGATCCCGGTGACCATCTCGGTCACGCAGTGCTCGACCTGGATGCGGGTGTTCATCTCCAGGAAGAAGTAGTCGGAGCCGACCTGCATTCCCTCGACGGTGCCGGCGCCGCGGTAGTCGACGGCCGCGGCTGCCTCGGTGGCGATCTTGCCGATGCGCTCGCGCATCTCGGCATCGACGTGGGGGGCCGGCGCTTCCTCGATCAGCTTCTGATGGCGGCGCTGGATCGAGCAGTCACGCTCGCCCAGGTGAATCACGTTGCCGTCGGAGTCGGCCAGGACCTGGACCTCGACGTGGCGCGGGTCCGCGAGGTAGCGCTCGAGGTAGACGGTGGCGTCGGAGAAGAACTTCTCACCCTCGCGAGCGGCGCCCTCGAAGGCATCGGCGAGCTCGTCCGCGGACATCGCCACGCGGAAGCCCTTGCCGCCGCCGCCGCCGGCCGCCTTGCAGGCGACCGGGTAGCCGATCTCCTTCGCCGTCTTGGTCGCCGCCTTGACGTCCGGCGAGGCCTCGGTCGCGCCGGGGACGATCGGGACTCCGGCCTCGGCCATGATCTCCCGCGCCCGGGTCTTCGACCCCATCGCCTCGATCGCGCTCGCCGGCGGCCCGATGAAGACGACGCCCGCCTGCTCGCAGGCGGTGGCGAAGGCGGCGTTCTCGGCGAGGAAGCCGTAGCCGGGGTGAATCGCCTCGGCTCCCGACTCCTTTGCGACCTCGACGATGCGCTCGATCGAGAGGTAGCTCTCGGCCGGCACGGCCGGGCCCAGCAGATGGGCCTCATCCGCCATGCCGACATGGGGCGTCGAGCGATCCGCCTCGGAGTAGACCGCGACCGAGGAGATCCCCATCTCCCTCAGCGTACGCACGACGCGGACCGCGATCTCGCCGCGGTTGGCGACCAGGACCTTCTCGAACACGCGCGAGAGCCTATCTACGCGGTCGCGTCAAGCCGCCCGCAGCTGGGCCACGCCCTCTCCCATCCAGATCACCTGGTCGCGGTCGGGGCCGACGCCCACCAGGCGGATCG
>JBDTSW010000047.1:0-16750 GCA_039930945.1 bacterium | reverse complement strand
AGGCAGATCGCGACCGCCTCGGCGTCCGATCGGCCGATGGCCGTGACCAGGCGCTCGACCTCGTCGTCGCTGAGCTCTTCGACCACGCCGCCGGCGGAGATCCGCTCACGGGCGCCGAGGCGCAGCTCCTCGGGGGCGAGCGGGGTCGGCTTCGCCGCGCACGGGCGGTACAGGTGGGGGCGATCCTGGCGCGCGATCTCCTGCAGGTCGGTGAACCCCTCGGTGGCGATCAGCGCCGTGCGGGCGCCGCGCTCCTCCAGCAGCGCGTTGGTCCCGACCGTCATCCCGTGGGCGAAGCCCTCGATGGCTGCGGGCTCGGCACCCGCTCGCCGCAGTGCCGCGTCGACCGCGGCGAGCACGGCCTGGGACTGATCATCGGGGGTCGTCGGGGCCTTTGCGGTGTGCAGCGTCTCGCCGTCGAAGACGACCGCATCGGTGAAGGTTCCGCCAACATCGACCCCGAGCAGCATCTAGTGCGGCCCGGGAAGCTCGAGGTCATCGCGGATCGAGTCGAGATCGCCGTCTTCGGACGCCCATTCCCGCGTGCGCGGATCGTTGGCGAAGGCGATGCGCAGATGCTCGAGAGCCTCCTCACGGCGCCCCGCCAGGGCCCGCTCACAGCCGAGGACGTAGTGGAGGGTTCCGTGTTCCGGCCAGTGCTCGAGCCCCTCGGCGGCGACCTCGTAGGCCCCTTCGTGGTCGCCGGCCTCGTGCGCGGGGATGGCCGCGTACCAGTACTCGAACGGGGAGGGGGGAAGCGCGGCTCCCGGTTCGCCGCCGACGACGAGCACGGTGGTGTTCGGCTCGGCCGAGATCGCCTTGCGCGTGACCCCTGGCTCGATCACCAGCATCGACCCCGCCTCCGCGGCCACCGACTCGGCGTCGATCGTGAACGTCGCCCGTCCGGTGAGCACCACGTACAGCTCCTCGTGGCCGCCGGCGCCGGGACTGGTCTCGTCGTGCCTCTCGATCAGCTCCTGGCCGGGCTCGTCGGCGGTGTAGGCGTTGACCCCGAAGGCGCTGACGCCGAGGTGCCTTCGCACCGGCCGCCACAGGCTGGCCTCGAGCGGCACCCGATCGAGCTCGTCGAGACGAGCGAAGCGGAAGCCGGCCGGCGGAGAGTCTTCATAGGCGGAAGCCACGGTCGCTCATGATTCCGTATCGGCCCAAGCACGGGGAGGCCACGCGGGCGGGACGGCCTGCCGAGGCGGCGCCATGGTCGGCCGGGTCAGCGCCAGGGTTCGCTGCGCAGCGTGCCACCCGGCTCGGCGACCAGGTGGACCCCGGCGAGCGCAGCGTCCGGCATCGGGAAGTCGGAGCGGCGATGGACGCCGCGAGATTCGCGACGCTCGAGTGCGGTGCGGGCGATCAACCCGGCGAGGGGATAGGGATCCTCGAGCAGGCCCTGCAGGGAGCGGGCGTCGCGCACCGGCCCTGCGTGTCCCCACACGGCTGCCCGGGAGCTCTCCGTCGGCGGCTGAAAGCGCCACTCGGGCTGGGCGGGAGTGGGGCCTCGGCCGGGCTCGGCGAGGGCGGCGGCGGCGGTCCGGGCGCCGAAGACGAAGCACTCGCTGAGCGAGTTCGAGGCGAGCCGGTTGGCCCCGTGCAGGCCGGTGCAGGCGCACTCGCCCACCGCGAACAACCCGGCGAGGCTGGTGCGGCCGTCGAGGTCGGTGGCGACGCCGCCGATCAGGTAGTGGGCCGCAGGCGACACGGGCACCGGCTCGGCCGCTGGATCGAGGCCCGCCGCGCGACAGGCGGCAAAGACGTTCGGGAACCGCCCCTCCGACAGCGCTCGCAGGTCGAGCCGGACGTGATCGGCGCCGTCGGCGCGCATCCGGTCGAGTACGGCGGCGGTCACCTGGTCGCGCGGCGCCAGCTCGTCGGTGAAGCGCTCGCCGTCGGAGCCCAGCAGCGGCGCGCCCTCGCCGCGCACCGCCTCGGTGATCAGCACCCCGTCCCCCTCGCGTCCGGCGAGGGCGAGGGCCGTCGGGTGGAACTGGCAGAGCTCGAGGTCGGCCAGGTCCGCGCCCGCCGTGTGGGCGAGCACCGCGCCGGCGCCGATCGCCCCACGCGGGTTCGTGGTCCGCTTCCACAGCGCGGCCCCGCCCCCGGTCGCCAGGACCGTGGACCGCGCCGCGACCGGCCCGGCGTCGGTGAGCACCCCGGCGCAGCGCTCGCCGTCGCTCCACAGAGCGACGACGGAGGTGTTCTCCAGCACCTCGAGCCGGGCGGTGGTCTCCGCGATCTCGGACAGGCGCGCGGTCAGCGCCCGGCCGGTGGCGCTGCCGCCGGCGTGGACGATCCGTCGCGCCGTGTGACCTCCCTCGAGGCCGAGCTCCAGGTCGCCGCTCGCATCCACGTCGAACTCGACCCCCCGGCGACGCAGCTCCTCGACGGCGGCCGCAGCCCCGCGGGTGAGGATCTCGACGGCAGCCGGGCGGCACAGGCCCCGGCCTGCGTTGAGCGTGTCGTCGGCGTGGCGCGCCGGCGAGTCGTCGGCCGCCAGCGCGGCGGCGAGCCCGCCCTGGGCCCAGTAGCTGGCGCTCTCGGCCAGCGGCTTGCGGGCGACGAGGGTCGCGCGGCCGCCGGCCTCGGCCGCGCGGATCGCGACGTACAGGCCGGCGGCGCCTCCGCCGACCACCACGACATCGCACTCGGTTGGGGGGGTCGGCTGCACCAGCGGGCGGGTACGGTAGCCGCTTGGCCCTCTACCTCGCGCATCCGTCGTCGCTGCGGCACGACACCGGGGCGCACCCCGAGAACGCCGGCCGCCTGCGGGCGGTCGAGGCGGCGCTCGAGGCGCGTGACTGGCTCGGCCTGGACCGGGTCGAGGCCCCTGCCGCGGATCGCCACTGGCTCGAGCGCGTCCATTCGATCGAGCTGATCGACAGGATCGAGGCCCTCAGCGCCGCCGGCGGGGGCATGATCGACTTCGACACGGGTGCCAGCGCCGGCTCCTGGGAGGCCGCCCTGCACGCCGCTGGCGCCGCCGCGTCGGCCGCCGAGCGCCTGCTGGCAGGTTCGGACAAGATCGCCTTCTGCGGCACACGCCCCCCGGGCCACCACGCCGAGGCCGACCGCGCGATGGGCTTCTGCCTGTTCAACAACGTCGCCGTCGCCTCCGCCCACGCGCTCGAGGCCTGCGGAGCCGAGCGGGTGCTGGTGCTCGACTGGGACGTGCACCACGGCAACGGCACCGAGGCGATCTTCGCCGGCTCCAGCAGCGTCCTCTACGCGAGCATCCACCAGTCACCCCTGTATCCGGGCACGGGCTCGCCCGATTACGTCGGCGTCGGGGAGGGCGTGGGCTACACGGTCAACCTCCCGGTCGCGCCGGGGTCGGGCGGCGAGGAGTTCCTGGCGCTGGTCCAGCACGTGGTCGCCCCGTTGGCGCGCACCTTCGAGCCCGATCTGCTGGTGGTCTCGGCCGGCTACGACGCCCACCGCATGGATCCGCTCGCCTCGTGCCTGGTTGACACCGAGGGCTTCGCGGAGATGGCGGCGAGCATGCGCGACCTGGGGCGCGAGATCGAGGCGCCGCTGCTGGTCTGCCTGGAGGGCGGCTATGACCCGGTGGCGCTGGCGGCCTCCGTGGTCGCCACGCTCGAGGCGATGGTCGGCGAGCGACCCCCGCGACGGGCCTCGCCGCAGCCCGCGGCCGCGGCCGCCGCCCGGCTCGCCCGGCACTGGCCCGTGCTCGCGCCCGGCTGACGTCCCTCAGGGGCTGAACTGGCGGGCCGCGGTCGGATCGACGACGCTGGTGCCGCCGTCGACCGGCAGCGCGACGCCGTTCACGTAGGCGGCGTCGGGCCCGGCGAGAAAGGAGACGACGGAGGCGACCTCCTCGGCCTCCCCGGGCCGTCGCAGCGGGTTGTCGGCATGAGTCAGCCGGTAGGCGCCCTCGCGATCGACGCCGCGCCTGCGCGCCACCTGGTCCATGTCGGCGTCTCCCATCGGGGTTCGGACCCACCCCGGGCAGACGCAGTTCGCGCGCACCCCCTGCGGCCCGTAGTCGTTGGCGAGTGACCGGGTCAGCATGATCAGCCCGGCCTTCGAGGTGCAGTAGGCGGCCCACCCCGGGCCGGCGAGAATGCCGCTCATCGAGGAGACGTTGACCACGCAGCCGCCGCGCTCGATCAGCGCCGGCAGCGCCGCCCGCGCCATCAGGAAGGCCCCGGTCAGGTTCGTGCGCATCACCCGCTCCCAACCCTCGGGGGTCTCCTCTCCCACCGGGCCGGCGTCTGCGATCCCGGCGTTGTTGACCAGCACGTCGATGCCGCCGAAGCGCTCGAGCGCCGTGGCGACGACGCGCCCGGCATCGTCCGGGTTGCCGACGTCGGCCGCGACCGCGAGCGCCGCATGGCCCGTCGCTTCCAGTTCGTCCACCGCCGCATCGCACGCCTCTGCGCGCCGCCCGGTCACGACCACGCCGTGCCCGTCCGCGGCGAGTCGGCGCGCCACGGCCAGCCCGATGCCGCTGCCACCCCCGGTCACGATCGCGTATCGGGACGGTTCCCCGCTCACCCCACGCAGTATCCCGTCTGCAGCCGGCGTCAGCCGCGTCCGCGGCTACTTGGGACAACCGCCGAGACGGTTCCCTCGAGTAGCTCGCGGTAGGCGCACAACACCCGCTCGGCCATCAACCGCGACTCAAACCACTCGGCCCGGGCGCGCCCGCGGACCCTCGGATCTGGCGTATCGAGGTGCCGGCGGGCGAGCCGCGACCACTGACCGGCGTCGAACGGCGCGACCAGACAACCCTCCAGGCCGCCGAGCAGCGCCGGGGCGATTCCGACCGGACGGGAGAGCACGGGCACGTCGCAGGCGAGCGCTTCGACCGAGGCCAGGCCGAAGCCCTCGTTGTCGGAGGTGACCAGCACCGCGGCGGCCGCGTTCACCCAATCGGGCATGCGTTCCGCCGGGGAGTTGCCGACCGTGAGCAGCTCCGCGTCGCACAGTCGCGAGACCTCGTCGGCCAGGTCGTGGCGCTTCTCCCGGCGCCCGGGGGACGCGGGGAAGAGGAGGTAGCGGCCGTCGGGCTCGAGGCCCAGTCGCCGGCGGGCGTCGGCTCGCGCCCCGGGGCGGAAGCGCTCGACGTCGGCGCCACAGGGCAACACCGCCACCGCCGAGGCCTGGCGCCTGATCGGCAGGCCGGGGCGACCGTTCTCGGGCTCGAACAGCGCTCGCGAGGCTGCCGCCACCAGGTCGAGCCGGCGGCTGAGCCTGCGCGAGAGGCGGCCGACCACCGGGTGGCGGACATCGGTGCCGTGGAAGGTGACGGCCAACGGCCGCGCGCCGGCGAGGGCCGCGCACCAGCCCGCCAGCCCGTAGTGGGCATGGACCAGGTCGAAGCGCTCGCGCTTCAGCAGACGGCGGATTCGCCGGGTGGCGGGCAAGTACCCGGACTTTCCCACCGGGAACGAGTAGAGCTCGACCTCGACCCCGGCTTCGCGCAACCCCGCGACCTGGTCGAGGACGAAGTTGCCGCGGCCGGGGACCGCGCGGTCGGGGGTGAGGTTGGTGACGACGAGGACCCTCAACGGCGCCAGCGTATCCGCGCCGGGACGGGCTTCCGGCACGAGCGCGCCCGCGATTCGCCACCAGCGTGTCTGGATGCGTCACCCGCAGCGCGCCAGCATCGCCTCCGATGTCGAACCAGGAGGCACTCGAGTGACGAAGAACTGGATGAGGGCGGCGGCGACTCGCCTCCGCGCGATCGGCTGCCAACGCGGGCAGGGGACCGTCGAATACGTGGGCCTGATCCTGCTGGTCTCGCTGCTGATGGTCGGGATGGTCGCGGCGATGAAGGGCTTCAACGGCAACGAGGGCACCGAGCTGGCCGAGCTGATCGTCTCCAAGATCCGCTCGGCGGTGAACGCGATCACCTTCAAGTAGGCGCCGGGGGCGCCGCCCGCCGCGATCCCGTCCCTTCGGTCACGGGAGCAGGCGGGCGGGGTCGCCGGGGCCGCCGCCCGTCCCATCGTTTGCCAGACTCAGCGCCCGTGTCCCGCAGCTACGACCGCGCGCCCGCCGACCTCCGTCCGATCGAGATCGAGGCCGGGTTCGTGCGCACGGCTACCGGCTCGGCTCTCTACTCCCAGGGAGAGACGCGGGTGATCTGCACCGCCTCGGCCACCGCCTCGGTGCCGCGCTGGCTGCAGGGGCGTGGCCGAGGCTGGGTCACCGCCTCCTACGCGATGCTGCCCGCGTCAACCGGGGAGCGCAAGGAGCGTGACTCCAAGCGCGGCAAGCAGGACGGGCGCGGGGTCGAGATCCAGCGGCTGATCGGCCGCTCGCTTCGCGCCGTGGTCGACTTGGAGGCGCTCGGCGAGCGCTCGGTCTACGTCGACTGCGACGTGCTGCAGGCCGACGGGGGTACCCGCTGCGCCGCGATCACCGGCGGCTTCGTTGCGTTGCGCCTGGCGATCAACCGCCTGATCGACGAGGGCGAGCTGGAGCGGGATCCGCTCACCGGGACCGTCGCAGCCGTGAGCTGCGGCGTCGTCGGCGGCGAGGCGCTCTGTGATCTCGACTACTCCGAGGACTTCGACGCCGAGGTTGACGCCAACGTCGTCATGTCCGGCGATGGCGGCCTGGTCGAGGTCCAGGCGACGGCCGAGCGAACGCCGGTGTCGCGGGCCTCGCTCGACGATCTGCTGGCGCTCGCCGAGCCCGCGATCGGCCGGCTGCGCGATGCCCAGGCTACCGCTGTCGACCGCAGCGGCTGATGGCGCCTGCGCGGCTCGTGGTGGCGACCCGCAACGAGCACAAGCTGCGCGAGCTGCGGGAGATCCTCTCCGGGGTGCAGCTCGAGCCCCTCGCCGCCGGGGTCGAGCTGCCGCCGGAGGACGGTGAGACCTTCGCCGCCAACGCGCTGATCAAGGCCGGCGCGGCGCAGGCGGCCACCGCCTGCCCGGCGATCGCCGACGACTCCGGGATCGCCGCCGGCGTCCTCGGCGGGCGCCCCGGGGTGCGCTCGGCCCGCTACGCCGGCCCCGAGGCGACCGACACCGAGAACCTGGCGCTGCTGCTGCGCGAGCTGGACGGGGCGGTGGACCGGCGGGTCGACTACGTCTGCGTGATCGCCTACGTCGACGAGGGCGGTGACGAGATGGTGTTCGAGGGCAGCTGCGAGGGCGAGCTGGCCCGCGAGCCGCGCGGATCGGGCGGATTCGGCTATGACCCGGCCTTCGTCCCCCGCGAGACCGGCCCCGGCGACGAGCGGACGATGGCCGAGCTGGAGCCCGAGGTCAAGCACGCGATCAGCCATCGCGGGCGGGCGGCGCGCCTGCTCGCCTCGCATCTGGGCCTTCCCGCCGCCGCGCGGCCTGCCCCGGGGGCGCTGCCGTGATCCGCACCAAGACCGGCGCGGCGATGCTCTCGGTCGCCTCCAACTCGATCCTGATCGCGCTCAAGCTGGCGGCCGGAGCGATCACCGGCTCGATCGCGATCATCACCGAGGCGCTGCACTCGGCGATCGACCTGATGGCCTCGGTGGTGGCGCTGGTCTCGGTGCGCAAGGCGGACGAGCCCGCCGACGCCGAGCACCCCTACGGCCACGAGAAGGTCGAGAACCTGGCGGCGGCGATCGAGGGGATGCTGATCCTGGTCGGCGCCGGCGTGATCGTCTACGAGGCGACCCGCCGCCTGGTGGCGGGCTCGGAGATCCAGGACCTCGGGGTCGGGATCGCCGTGATCGGCTTCTCCGCGGTCGCCAACTTCTTCGTCTCCGCGTTCCTGCGGCGCCGATCGCGCGAGCTGCACTCCCCCGCGCTCGCGGGAGACGCAGCCCATCTCGCCACCGACGCGCTGACCTCGGTCGGTGTCCTGGTCGGCCTGTTCCTGATCGAGATCACCGGCGAGGCCGCCTTCGACGCGATCGCCGCCCTCTGCGTCGCGGTGGCGATCGTCTTCTCCGGCCTTCGCATCCTCACCCGTTCCAGCCGCGTGCTCGTCGACGAGGCCCCGCCGGCGGCCGACCTCGACCGGATCGAGCGGGTGATCGCCGCGCAGCGCACCAATGCTCCCGAGATCGCCGGCTATCACAAGCTTCGCGCTCGCCGGGGAGGGGCTCGCACCTATGTCGACATGCACCTGCAGTTTCGCTCCGGAACCACGCTCGAGCGCGCGCACTCGCTGGCCCATCGCCTCCGTGCCGGGATCGAGGCCGAGCTCGCGCGCTCGGAGGTGCTGATCCACCTCGAGCCCGAGGGCTCGGTGCGCGACCCCGGCACGCTCGCCGGCGACCCGGGCCGCTCCGGCTGAGCGCCTGCTGGGCCGCTACAGCAGGTTCACACCCGCCGCCACGCCGACGGCGCCGACGGTGATCGCATAGCCCGTGTAGCCGTTGAGGATCAGCAGCACGACCGCGATCGCGCAGGCGGCGATGACGACGAGCCATGAGATTCGGGCGGCGGACACGGGCCTATATGTTTGACGAATGAGTCGGACGAAGGTTTCCACCCCCTCCGAGGACCCTCGGGTGCGCGCGGTCGACGCCGACCTCGCGGTCGCCAGGATGGGGCAGATGTCGCCGGATCTGCGCGGCTGCGCCGTGCTCGACGGCGCCGGCAACGCGCTCGCCTGCAGCGGGGGCGGTCGCTCGGGCTGGGAGCGCGCGGGCTCGGGCTTCCTCGAGGCCGCCGACGCCGCTGACGGCGACCCCGTCGCTCAGGTCCACGTCGCCACCGAGGACGGCGAGGCCTTCGCGGTGAGAGAGGGCGGCCTGGCCATGGTCGCCGTCGCCGAGCGCTTCACGCTCTCCTCGCTGATGCTCTTCGACATGCGCACCGTGCTCCGCGATCTCGCCACCGGGGAGGGCGTGCCCGATCGGCGCGCCGCCGGCCCCGCGCAGACGGCGACCTCGGCCGAGGATCGGGCATGAGCCCTGCCAAGCCCCATCGCCTGCTGTTGGACCGCGTCTCCGGCTATGCCGACGAGGCCGGCGCCTACCTGCGGCGCCGGCGGATGACCCGCAATCCGTTCGCCCGGGTCACCTATCCCGGCGGTCGCAGCGCCGCGTACGAGCCCGAGACCGAGGCCGGCCGCAGGCTCTTTTTGGCCGCGTCGAAGCTGATCGACGCGGCGCGCGACTGAACCGGTGCCGACGCCGAAGCCAGAAGCCCTGATCGAGCCTGAGCTCGCCGAGCGGGTGGTCGAGCGGGCGCTGCGCAACGGCGGCGACTTCGCCGAGGTCTTCTGTGAGCAGCGCTCCGGCTTCAGCCTGGCCATCGACGAGTCACGGATCGAGCGTGCCCAGCGCGGCGGCGAGCGCGGCGCCGGCGTCGGCGTGGCCGCCGGCGAGACGACCTACTTCGCCCACGTCGACGGGCTCGCCGAGGCCGATCTCGAACGCGCCGCGGACGCCGCCGCCGCGGCGCTTGACTCCCAGCACTCCGAGCACCGCCCGCTGCATGCCGGCGAGCCACCGGCGCTGCAGCGCATCGAGGTCGACCCGGCCTCGGTCGCGGCCGAGCGCAAGGCCGACCTGCTGCGCGCCTGCGACGAGCGCGCCCGCTCGGCCGGCGCCGAGGTCGACCAGGTGATGGCGTCCTACGCGGAGAGCCGCCGCCTGGTCACCGTCGCCAACTCCGAGGGTCGCTTCGCCTCAGACGACCGCACCCGGGTGCGTCTGGGCGTGCAGGCGGTGGCGCGGCGAAACGGCTCGGTCGAGACCGGCTTTGAGACCCTCGGCGCCCACCGCGGCTTCGAGCTGGTCGACGGCGGCGCCGGCGAGCAGATCGCCGAACGGGCGGCGAGGGTGGCGCTGACGCTGCTCGACGCCGACCCCGCTCCGGCCGGGGCGATGCCGGTGATCGTCGGCGGCGGCTTCGGCGGCGTCCTCTTCCACGAGATGACCGGCCACGGGCTCGAGGCCGACCACATCCAGAAGGGCGCCTCGGTGTATGAGGGCAAGCTGGGCGAGCAGGTCGCTCAGCCCCACCTTCTCGCCTACGACGACGGGGCGCTTGCGGGCGAATGGGGCACCGACGCGATCGACGACGAGGGAACGCCGACCCAGAAGACGGCGGTGATCGAGCAGGGGCGGATCACCTCCTATCTCTACGACCTTCGCAGCGCCCGCAAGGACGACGTCGCCTCCACCGGGAACGGTCGCCGCGAGAGCTTCCGCCACCTGCCGATCCCGCGGATGACCAACACCTACATCGCCCCCGGAGAGGCGACCCCCGAGGAGCTGATCGCCGGCGTCGACGACGGCTTTTACGCGGTCTCCTTCGCCGGCGGCCAGGTGGACCCGACCACCGGCGACTTCGTCTTCGGCACCTCGGAGGGCTACCTGATCGAGGGCGGCAAGGTGACCAGGCCCTGCCGCGGCGCCACCCTGATCGGCAACTGCCTGGAGGCGCTGGGACGGATCGACGCCGTCGCCAACGACTTCGAGATGAAGACGGGCTTCTGCGGCAAGGGCGGCCAGCGGGTTCCGGTCGGCACCGGCCAGGGCCACGTGCGCATCTCCGAGCTGACCGTCGGCGGGACCGCGGTGGGCTGAGGCTGCGAGATGGCGACTCCGCACCCGATCGATCTCGAGTCCCTGGCCCAGCGAGCGGTCGACGCTGCGCTTTCCGCCGGCGCCGGCGACGCGGAGGCGGCGGCCGAGGACTCCGTCGGCCGCGAGATCCGGGTCTTCGGCGGCGAGGTCGAAAGCCTCAGCGCGGCGGGGGAGCGAGGCCTCGGGGTGCGCGCCTGGATCGACGGCCGGGTGGGATTCGCCTACGGAACCGACCTCTCCGGCGACGGTGTCACCGCGATCGCGGCCGACGCGGTCGAGGCGTCGCGGGTCTCGGATCCCGACGAGTTCGCCGCCGCGCCGCAGCCCTCCACGGACGCGGCGCCCGCGCCCGACGGCTACCTCGACCCCGAGACCGCCGCCTGGCCGACCGACCGCAAGGTCGAGTTGGCCAAGGCCGTCGAGCGCTCGGCGCTTGCTGCCGACCCGCGGGTGGTCGCGGTCGAGACCGCCGTCTACGTCGACGAGGAGGTGAGCTCGGCGATCCGCTCGTCCACCGGGCTCGGCGGCTCCTATCAGGCCAGCTTCGCCTACGCCTACCTGCAGGCGATCGCCGAGCACGACGGCTGCAAGCAGACGGGCCTCGGCTTCGGCCTCGGCCGCTCGCCCGCCGCCCTCGACCCGGAGGCGATCGAGCGCGAGGGCGCCGAGCGCGCGCTGCAGCTCCTCGGCGCCGCCAAGCCGGAGTCGCGCACCTGCCCGGTGGTCTTGGATGAGACGGTCGCCGCCAGCTTCGCCGGGTTCATCGGCGGCGTGCTCTGCGCCGACGCGGTCCAGCGCGGGCGCTCGCCCTTCGCCGATCGGCTCGGAGACGAGATCGCCTCCGACGTGCTCGCCGTCGCCGACGACGGCATCGACCTCGAGGGCATGGCCTCGGCGCCGATCGACGCCGAGGGGCTGGCGCGCGGGCGCACGCCGCTGATCGAGGGCGGGCGCCTCGCCGCCTACCTG
This sequence comes from bacterium, assembly GCA_039930945.1. Lineage (GTDB taxonomy): Bacteria > Actinomycetota > Thermoleophilia > Solirubrobacterales > 70-9 > JBDTSW01. The sequence continues at coordinate 5,268 of JBDTSW010000047.1, read as the reverse complement.
CACGACTCCTACACGGCCCGCCGCCAGGGCGACGGCCGGCGCTCGACCGCGAACGCGGCGCGCTCCGGCTATCGCTCGGCCCCCTCGGTCGCGACCTCGAATTTGATCGTCGAGCCCGGCTCCGCCAGCCTCGACGAGCTGCTCGCCGCCGCCGGCGACGGGATCTACGTCACCGACGTCGCCGGCCTTCACTCCGGTGTTAACCCTGTCTCCGGCCAGTTCTCGGTCGGCGCCTCGGGAATCCTGATCGATGACGGCGCGCTCGCCGCCCCCGCGACCGAGTTCACGATCGCCTCCGACCTCGTCTCGATGCTCTCCGCCGTCCAAGCCGCCGGCTCCGAAGCCCGCTGGGTCCCCTTCGGCGGCTCGGTCAAGACCCCGCCGCTGCTGATCGGCGAGATGGCGGTGGGGGGCAGCTAGACAAAAGGGCCGCTATTTGCGGCCGTCGTGACGGCAGGCGCGAGCGACCCGGAATACCGCAATACGATTGCGGCGGGTACGTCCATCCGCACGACGCGTGAGGTATCCCGGTTGGCCCCACCGGCAAAGCGAGCACCGCGAACCAAGGCTCCGGGTCTCGTTCGCGCTCTCGGCGGCTCGGGGGGGCGCGCCCGCCTCGGGCGGGGTTGTGCTTCGGCCGGATGAACCGCCTTTCGCCAGGTCGATCCCTGCCGCGGCCCGCTGACTCGGAGTCCGAGTGGGAGCGGCGCTCGGCCCGCCTCTTCGAGCAGCTGCGCGGCCCGGCCACGGGAATGGTGCGCCGGGCGTTCGGCAGGACCTTCGACCAGCACGCCATCGAGGACATCTACGCGAGCGCCTGGCTGGGTACCCTGCGCGCGCTGGCTCGGAGGCATGCGGCGCTCAGCGACGAGGAGGTCCGGCGCTACGTGTTCACCGCGGTCGCGCGACAGGCGAGCAAGGAGCTGCGCCGACGCCGGCGGCGCCCGATCTCGCCGCTGGAGAAGGCCGACACGATCCGCGATGCCGGCTCCCTGCCGGACGAGCGCGCCGACCAGCGAGAGCAGTCGCAGATCACGCGCGATCTGCTCGTCTCATTGCCGCGGCGCCGGCGCGCGGTGCTGATGCTCCGCTACGGGTGGGGCCTGGAGCCGCGCCAGGTGTGCGAGTTGATCGACGGGCTCTCCCCCCGCGCCTACCGGAAGGAGATAACCCGAGGGCTCGACCAGCTCGCCGACCGGATCCGCGCCCTCGAGAAGGGTGAGTGGTGCGCGGACCGTGAGCCCATCCTCAAGGCCTTCGCGGCGGGCATCGCCGACGTCGAGGAGCGGCGCCAGGCCGAGCACCACATCGCACATTGCCGCCAATGCGCCCGCTTCGTCTCCCGACTGTCCGGCCATCTGCACGACGCGGGTGGCGCCGTCGCCGTATCGGGATCTCTCGAGCTGGTGACGGGCGGCGGAACCTCGCTGTGGGATCGCCTCGTCGCGCTCGCGGGGACTGCGCGCGACTCCCTGCCGGCGTTCTTCGGACCCGCCGGCGGCTCGGCGCCGGAGCTGGCCACCGCCGCGGTGGCAGCGCTGTGCATCGCGACCGGCGTTCTGGGCCCGGCGCAACCAGGTCACGCTGCGGAACGGGCGCCGGACTCGACGCGGGCGGCAAGGCCGCAGGCGCAGCGGGTTGTCGCTGTGCCCCCTCCAACCCAGGCGCACGGACGCGGCGCCGCTCGTTCCACGGCGCCGGACGGGCGGCCGGCGGCTGCCGAGTCGATTGGCGATCGGGGCAAGCGGGGCGATTCCCGTCTGACCGGCGGTCGGTCGGCGCCCCCCGGCCAGCCGATCCTCTCAGCGACCCACACGCGCAACAGCTACTCCTCGTACTGGTCGGGCGGGTCGGTGGCGGAATCGACCGCTGGGTCCGCCTCGGCCGGGCGCACTTGGGCGGCGCTGAGCCCCGCAGCCGAGGACCCGGCCTCGCCTGCGCAGGAGAGCGCTTCACCCGTCGCCGGTGAGGTATCGACCGGCGCCGTGGACTGACCGCCGATCAGAGCTCGTAGCGGGAGAGATCGGCGTCGAGGCGGTCCGAGCTGGCGCGATCGGGCTCGGACGGCGGCTCGGGCGGCGAGGAGTCGCGGTTGCGGCGCCACCTCCGTAGCGCCAGCGCGATCGCGACGACCGCGGCCAGGAAGGCGCCGATGGGCACGAGCCAGGCGGCGAGGTCGAACCCCTCGGTGCCGGGAACGGCGAGGACGTTCTCGCCGTATTCCGCGACCAGGGCGTCCTTGACCTCGTCCTTGCTCTTGCCCTGGTTGATTAGCCGGCGGATGAAGTCGCGCTCGGCCCGCGCCTGCGGCGCCTCGGTCGCCAGCTCGAGCGGAACCCCGCAGACGGTGCACATCACCTCGTCGGCGATGTCGGCGAGGTTGGTCTGCGGTTGGGGGGCCTGGGCGCCGGCCGCGGGGCTGATCGCCGCCGCGGCCAGGGCGATCGCGATCACGGCTACGGCGGCGCGCTTCACGCGTCTCCCTCGATCAGCGGCTCGATCCGATCGCTGAGGATCTGCTCGGTGATCGCGCCGGGGACGTGGTAGACGACATCCCCGTCGGGGTCGAGGAGCATCGTTTCGGGGACCCCGGTGGTGCCCATGTCTTCGGCATAGTCGCCGGAGCCGTCGTGGAGCTGGTCGTAGGTCAGCCCGAACTCGTCGACGAAGGCGAGCGCGTCGTCGCTGTTGTCCTGGGTGTCGATGCCGACCAGGGCAAAGTCGTCGCCTCGGTGTTCCTTCCAAAAGCGCTCCAGCGCCGGCGCCTCGTCGCGACACGGGTTGCACCACGAGGCCCAGACGTTGACCAGCACCCACCGGCCCTCGTAGTCGGCCAGCGAGACCTCTTCGGAGGCGGTCGGGTCGAGGACCGGCAGGCTCGCCTCGGGCAGCGGCTCGCCGAGGGGGACCCCTCCCTCACCCTTCTTCAGCAGCCCGAAGCCCAGCAGGCCGACCACGACCAGAGCCGCCATGACGATCGCGAATGCGCGTGCGCTCACCGGCGAAAGCGTAGAGAGGGGAGGGCTCGGGCCTGCGCCGAGCCTAGAATGCGCCCCAGCGCGGACGTAGCTCAGCTGGTAGAGCGCGAGCTTCCCAAGCTCGAGGTCGCGGGTTCGAGACCCGTCGTCCGCTTGGCGCGGCCGCGGCGCGGGTCGCGTCTGTTCAGGTGGGTTGCTGGGTGGGTCGGATCAGGATCTCGTTGACGTCCACGCGCTCGGGCTGATCGAGGGCGAAGAGGACGGCGCGGGCGATGTCGTCGTCGTGCAGCGCGTTGTCGGGCCCCGGGCGCTGGTCGAAGAACGGCGTGTCCACCACCCCCGGCTCGATCAGGGTGACCCGGATCCGCCGGTTGTCGTGGATCTGGCGGAGCTCCTGGCGAAGCGCCTCACCGGTCGCGGTCACCGCCCACTTGGTGGCCGAGTAGATCGAGCCGGGAAGGGCGCGGCGCCCGGCGACCGAGCTGGTGATCAGGTAGTGGCCGGTGCCGCGGTCGAGCAGGTGCGGGAGGGTTGCCCGGATCGTGTAGGCGACGCCGAGGACATTGGTGAGCACCATCGAGCGCCAGTGCTCGGGGGTCTCCTCCAAGAAACCGCGCTTGGCGCCGAAGCCCGCGTTGGCGAAGACCGCGTCGATTCGCCCAAAGGCCTCGAGCGCCTCGCTCACGAGCCGCTCGTTGTCTGACCACTCGGAGACGTCGCAGCGCACCGCCACCGCTGTCTCGGCGCCACCGAGCTCGGCGGCCAGGGCCTCGAGCTTGTCCTCCGAGCGGGCGGCGAGCACGACGCGGTCGCCGTCGGCGACGGCGCGGCGCGCGGTCTCGGCGCCGATCCCGGTCGAGCCCCCGGTGATCGCGATCACCTTGCCGTCTGCCGCCATGTCGCGATTGTGCCAGCTACGTGCCCGCCGAGCGCCGGCCTTGCGATAATCGCCGTGCCCCCACCGGGGCTCTCCGATGGATCCAGACCGCAAGCGCAAGATCAGGCTGGGCGTTGCCCTGGGCACCGCCGTGGTCCTGGCGGCGACCCTCGTCTATGTCTCCTTCAGCGCCTCCAGCGAGGCGAAGAGCCCGTCGGAGCTGGTGGCGGCCGGCCCCGGCACCAGCTACGACGTCTACGGCACCGTCGTCGACGAGTCCGTCTCGCACTCCGGGGAGGAGCTGCGCTTCGAGATCGCCGACCGCGAGAGCGGCTCGACGACCGTCCCCGTCACCTATTCGGGCACGGTTCCCGATCCGTTCCGCGAGGGGCGCGAGGTGATCATCAGCGGCGAGCTGCGTGATGGGACCCTGGTCGGCGAACGGGACAGCCTGATCACCAAGTGCCCGTCGAAGTTCGCCGCCGAGGCCGAGCAGCACCCCGACCAGGTGATCATCGAGCAGTGATCCCGACCCTCGGCGCCGCCTGCCTCGCCTGCGCCTTCCTCTGCGCGCTGTACGCGGTCTGGGCGGCGATCGTCGCCCGCAACGGCGACCGCCGCTACCGCGACTCGGCCCGGCGGGCGATCTACGCGATGGCCGTGCTGCTGACGGTCTCCGTGGTCACGCTCGAGGTCTCGTTCCTGCGCGACGACTTCTCGGTGGCGCTGGTCGCAGACCATTCCTCGACCACGACCCCTGTCGGCTACAAGCTGACCGCGATGTGGTCGAGCCAGGCCGGCTCGCTGTTGCTCTGGGCCTGGGTCCTGTCGCTGGCGACCTCCGGCGTGTTGATGTTGACCCGCAACCGCCTGCGCGAGCTGGTGCCATGGGCGACCGCGGTGCTGGCCGCGCTCGGCGCCTTCTTCTGCGGGCTGATGTTGTTCGGCGTGATCTCGCCGGCGGCCGAGTCCTTCCCCTTCGCCCGGTTGAACCCGGCGCCGGTGGAGGGGGTCGGGCTGACCCCGTTGCTGCGCCATCCCGCGATGGCGATCCACCCGCCGATGCTCTACTCGGGCTATGTGCTGTTCGCGATCCCCTTCGCCTTCGCGATCGCGGCGCTGGTGACCCGGCACCTCGACGCCAGCTGGATCCGGGCCACGCGCCGCTTCGCGCTGGTCGCCTGGCTGTTCCTCTCGGTGGGGGTCCTGCTGGGCTCGTACTGGTCGTACAACGAGCTCGGATGGGGCGGCTACTGGGGCTGGGACGCGGTCGAGAACGCCTCGCTGATGCCGTGGCTGATCGGCACCGCCTTCCTGCATTCGGTGATGGTCCAGGAGCAGCGCGGCAAGAGGAGTGTATAGCAGGCTGATGCAGCCGAGGGGGATAGCCGTCAAAAGGGCGAGTATGCTTTG